>JABWAT010000002.1:0-310004 GCA_013360915.1 Bacteroidota bacterium | reverse complement strand
TCTGGAACTTGATGACTTCATCATCGACGACCGTTTTCGTTCGGATGGTATCGGACATGAATTCATGACCTGGCTCGAAGATTATGCACGCGAGCAAGGGTGTAACACCATCATGCTCGATGCGTTTGCCACCAACACCCGGTCTCACAAATTCTATTACCGTGAAGGATATGAGATTAAAGGGTATCACTTTACCCGCGTGATTTCGGACTACAAGGGAAATGACGACCTGACCTGAAAGGATCTCCGATGAAAAGACCAGCCCACAGATTCCTGCTTCCCCTGGTTCTGTTTGCTGGTCTGATCATTTCCGGTGGGTGCTCTGTTCTTAAAATCGGGTATCTGCAGGCCGATTTTCTGGGAGCCATGATGGTGAGCCGGTACCTCGACCTCGATGCCACCCAATCGGCCCTGCTGAAACTTGAACTGAAAAACCTCTTGTCCTGGCACCGTTCACAGGAAATACCACGGTATGCGAGCAAACTTGATACCTGGTCCAGGCAAGCCCTCTCCCCCATTTCCCCCAATCAGTATGATATGGTACTGGCAGAAGCCGATTCTGCCTGGAAACGTCTGGTACAGAAAACCATTTCACCGGCCGGAATGCTACTTCCCCGGCTCACCGATGCCCAGGTTGCCCAACTGAAACAGTCCTTTGCCAAGGAGAACCAGAAGTTACTTGATTCAAGTGAAGACCTTCCGGCGGATGAGCGGTTGCAGAAACGGACCGACCGGTGGATTGAACGGATTGAAGACACCATCGGGGACCTATCACCCGACCAGACCGGAATCATCCGATCACATGTTGCACGGATGACAGAGGGGGGTGATTTGCGCTATGCCTGGAGACTGCAGCGGCAGGAAGCTTTTTTATCGATCCTGGAACAACGGAATCAGCCACAGGTGATGAAAGAGAAATTGCGGGAGTGGCTGCTGGTCCGCGATACCACTTCTGAACTGGGAAAGATTAATGACAACAACCGTCGGGTGACCCGCCAGCTCATTTTATCGCTCGATCAGACGCTGACCACTTCCCAGCGTCAGCGTTTATCAGGAACCCTGGCCTCCTACCGTGATCTGTGCGAAGACCTGCTTCCTTAAACAGCCTGTTTTTTAAGCACGGGAAACGCAATACTGAACGAGGACCCGTGACCTTTTTTAGATTGAGCCCATACCCTTCCGTGGTGCAGATCCATGATTTTCTTTACAATGGCCAGACCAAGCCCGGTGCTGGCCTCTCCGGCCGTCGGGGTTGAACTCAGTTTTTTAAAGCTGGTAAACAATTCCTTCATGTCCGAATCGGTCAATCCCTGACCGGTATCAGAAACTGTCACCAGAACCTCACTCTTCTCCTCATAACAGGTCACTGTGATTGATCCGCCCGGGTGAGTGTATTTAATGGCGTTTGTGATCAGGTTATCAACCACTTCAGCCACCCGGTCACGGTCCATGTGAACATCAGGAATCCGGCCCAGATAGTGATACTGCAGAGAAATGGATTTCTGCTCGGCCAGCCGCTGGTAAAAACTTTCGGTTTCCATCAGAAGGGTCGACACATTATCGGGTCGCTTGTTCAACTCAATTTTTCCCGCCTCAATTGAAGAAATATCGAGGAAGGCAGCGATCATGCGTGTCATTTGCTGGGTCACATTCAGAACCTTCTCAAGGTCACGTGAGGCTTTTGCAGGATCGAAGCGATTCGATTTCAGCTGCTCGGCAACGAGCTGAACGTAATTCATGATAATGGTAAGCGGGTTTCGCAGATCGTGTGCTGCAATTCCAAGAAATTCATTTTTCTTTTCGTTCAGAATGCGCAGTTCATCCATCAGGCGGGTTTTGATGAAAGCAGTCTGAATATGCTCTCTCAGATTCTCAAATAACTGAACATCCGGACTGTCAAAGGCGGTGACATCGGTCCAGTTTCCAAAAATCAGATAGCCTTCCACGACCTGATCAACCAGAATCCGGAAGACCAGCATACTTGCAGGCACTCTGTCCAGAACTTCCCACATGGGATGACTGTTCGCTGAAGGCTTTTGAATAACCAGAATATTCGGAGCAATGATTTTTCCACCGGAAATGATTCGTTCCTCGAAATCAGCCCGTGGCCCGATATTGGTATCTGCCAGAGTTGAAGTTCCCTCGGTCAGCCGGATGACATATTGCTGAAGGGTACGGTCCAGATCAATGGCAACCGAAAACTCAATTCCCTTAACCACTCTGATCTGCTCAAGAACCACCTGCAATAACCGTCCGAAATTCAGTTCAGAATTGATGGCCTTTACAATCGTGTTGATGTTTTCTAGCGATTCGGTTTTCAGAGCCAGTTCATGAGTCCGTTCTGCAACCTGTTGTTCCAGCAGGTCCTTTTGTTTTTCAATCAGATTCAGACGGGTCCGGAACCAGAACAACACAAGACCGGCAACAGAAAGACCCACCAGAATCCGGAACCACCACGTTTTATAAAATGGTGGAAGCACGGTCAGTTTGATGGCCAATCCATCCATGTTCCACTGATTGTCGCTGTTTGAGCCAATGACCCGGAAGGTATAATCACCTCCATCCAGGTTGGTAAAGGTGGCAGACCGGTTGTTCCCGGCGGTTATCCATTCCTCATTAAATCCCTCCAGTTTATAGGCATACTGGTTTTTTTCGGGATTGTTATAGTCGAGAGCTGCAAACTCGAAGGTAAAAAAGTTCTGCTCGTAACTGAGAACGATTTCGGAAAGTGAATGAAGGGTCCCGGGCAGGGTGGCAGGTTTATCAAATATCCGGAAACCGGTGAGTACCAGCGGCGGTATATGCGAATTATCGTAAACACTGTCCGGGTGGAAATAATTAAATCCGTTAAGACCACCAAACACCATGTGTCCGTCTTTCAGCCGGTGATAAGCTCCCCAGTAGAATTCGGTACTCTGAAGCCCATCCTGACTGTCATAGTTCCTGAACTTCCGTTCCTGCGGATTGAATCGGGAAAGACCACGGGTGGTGCTGATCCAGAGTTGGCCGTTATCATCGCGGGTCAGTCCGTATAAAAGATTGCTGGGGAGACCATCCTCCTCAGAAAAATAGACATCCACCTTTCCGCTCTGCGGATCAAAGAGATTCAGACCACCACCATAGGTTGCCAGCCAGAGTTTTCCGGTCCGGTCTTCGGCTATGGAAATCACACTGTTGTTATTGATCCCAAGATCATCGTCACGGTCCATCAGATACCGGGTGAACTGACCGGTTTGTTCATTCAACAGATTCAGACCATTCCAGGTGCCGATCCATAAACGACCGCGGGTATCTTCATAAATGGTCTGCACCCGGCTGTCGCTGATGCTTCCCTGATCGGTGGGATTATGACGGAATCGGGTGAAGGTTCCGGCCTCCCGGTTGATCAGATTCAGCCCGTTTTCGGTTCCGACCCAGAGATTTCCCCTTTTCGATTTAAAAATGGTTTGTATCCGGTCATCACTGAGCGAAGCCTGGTTTCCCTCATTGGCCTGAAACAATTGCATGGTCCCCGAAATCTGATTCATCCTGACCAGCCCGCCCCGCCAGGTTCCAAACCAGATTTCACCAGGTGTATCCTGAAAAACAGACGACACATCGTCGATGGGAAGGGTATTCGCCTGGCCGGCAACCCTGCGAATAGTGGTCAATTCACCGGTTTCAAGATCCATCCGCGTTACTCCACCCGAAATGGTCCCGATCCATAAATCACCGGTCATATCCTGATATAGGGCCCGGATGGTATTGCTCTGAAGGGTGTTGGTTTTACCGGTTTCCTTTTTATAGTGACGGAATTTTTCCTTTACCGGGGAGTACTTATTGATGCCATTGCCAGACGTTCCTGCCCATATGATTTTTGACCGGCTTTCAAACAGACAAAGCACCCAATCTCCGCTGATGGAATTCGGATTCAGTACATCATACTTCGACTGAACCATTTTTCCGGAATTGATATCCAGACGGAAAATGCCATCAGTAACCGTTCCAAACCAGATATTTCCGCGAGAGTCACGGATAATGGTTTCGATACGTACCCGGGACCAGGCCTGCGGGTACCGCGGGTCGTTGGTCACCCGCCAGAAATGCCCGTTGGCCGGATTCAGCCGATTCAATCCGGCATCGGTACCAACCCATACAAATCCCTGTTCATCGGCATAAACCGCCCGGATCGAGTTGTTCGAAATTGAATTGGGATTTCCCGGCTGATGCCTGAACAGGGAGAACCGTCCGGATTGGGGATTGTATGACACCAGACCGGTGGCATCATCGGTGGCAATCCACAGACGATCTTCACGGTCAATGGTAATATCCCGCATGTCATTTGAAGCCAGGGAATTGGGGACTCCGGGCTGATTGAAATACCGGGTGACTTCTCCGGTTTCGGGGTTCAGACGGTTCAATCCGAAGGCCGTGGTGATCCAGACCATGTTTCGGGAATCTTCCACCACTCCGCGTACGGTTATGTTTGATAATGCTTTCGGATCATTAAAATCGGTCGGGTAACGTCTGAACGTTTCTGTCGCCGGGTCAAAAAGGTTTAAGCCTCCCCCAGCCGTACCGATCCAGATTTTTCCCGTTTTTGATTGCTGAATGGTGAGGATATTATTATCAGACAGCGAATTAACATCGGTGGGCCGGTGTTTGTAGGCTTTTAGCCCATATCCGTCGTAACGGTATAATCCATCTGGGGTTGCGATCCATATAAAACCAGTTTCATCCTGAAGGATTCCGTTGACAATTCCAAGAGGAAAGCCTTGTTCGGCGCCCAGACGGTCAAAAAGAATAGACTGAGCCGCCGAGGTCAGGGGACCCAAGAGAAAGAAAAGGAAAAGAAGGAGGCGACTGATTCTGTGTTTCATGAATAACGGACAACCCCGGTATTGAAAACGGTCCGGGTCAAATATACAATGAATTTACAGATTTGATCGTATGACCTGGTAACCAGCCTGTGATTTTAGGGTGTTTTAATCAGGGGTAAAACCAACCCCGTTCAGGTCTTGCTGAGTTTGCTCGTCTGGTTTTGGAACCAGAGCTGATCGTCATCAAGAAAATGCGTGCTTGAATAACGCTCCCGGTTGCGGTCCTGAGTGTTCAGCGTGGCGACCAGTTCGGTCGGCTCAAAAAGGGGCGCTTCTGCAAGCTGTTGCCCTCCCGCTTTATAAACAGCTGATCCGCCCCAGAACAAAATGCCATCCTCACTGCCCACCCGGTTACAAACCGCCACAGGCAGACTTAGGGTAATGGCGTAGGATTGGGCAATCGCTTTCCATTTACTCCTGATATCAAGTGTTTCTACTGCAAGCTCACTCCGGTAAGGAGAGGCCGCCATGATAATAAGAAGATCGGCCTGCTGTTGTGCGTGCAGCCAGGCCAGTGTGGGATGCCAGGAATCTTCACAGATGAGTATCCCGAGCTTGCCAACCCGGGTGTCAGCAGGCTGAATCTCTTTTCCGGCAGAAAAGAACCGCGATTCATCAAACACGTTATAAGTCGGCAGATACCGTTTCCGGTGAACGACCCTTACTTCTCCGTTATCAATCAGAAAGACCGAGTTGAAAATCTGGCCATCCGCTCCGCGTTCAGGTGCACCGGTCAGGATGGGAGCAAACATACTGAGTGGTTTAAATTCATCGAAAAGTGAGGAATCCGGAGTGATTGCAAGATCATACGTGGCATCCATCAGCTGATAACCTGACAGGGACAGCTCAGGAAAAATAACCAGATTTGCCCCGGACTCAATGGCCTTCCGGGCAAGTTCACGGTGAGCAATGGTATTCGATTTCAGATCACACAGACGACTGTCGGTCTGAATGAGCGCCAGCCGTAGTCCGGACTTTTCGTCACTCATGCCCGGTCCCTTTCAGGCCAATCCTTGCCTAACAGGGGTACCAATTGTCTCAGCTGGCCGGCCAATGCAGAAAAGGTCTTGAATTTCAGCGACTGAGGTCCATCGGACAGGGCCGTTTCAGGATCGGGATGGACTTCAATGATAAGTCCATCTGCTCCTGCCGCCACTCCGGCACGCGCCATGGCCGCCACCCCATCCCATAAACCGATTCCATGGCTCGGATCGACCAGAATCGGAAGGTGGCTCAGCTTCTTGATCACTGGGATTGCATTCAGATCGAGGGTATTCCGGGTATACGTTTCAAACGTCCGGATTCCCCTTTCACACAGGATCACATTGGGATTGCCATTTGCCATAATGTATTCGGCAGAAAGCAGCCATTCTTCAATGGTGGCACTCAATCCCCGTTTCAGTAAAATCGGACGGCGGGAACGGCCCAACATTTCCAGCATAGAAAAGTTTTGCATATTCCGCGCACCGATCTGAATAATATCGGCGTGGTGTTCCACCTCTTCAAAATGATCGGGATTCATCAGTTCGGTTACCACCCGGAGACCAAATTCATCAGCGGCCTGCCGGATGAGTTTCAATCCTTCCTGCTTAAGCCCCTGAAAACTGTAGGGGGATGAACGGGGTTTAAAAGCACCCCCGCGCAGAAACTGTGCACCATCTTCTGCCACCCGTTCCGCTGTTCGCATGATCTGATCACGGCTTTCCACCGAACAGGGACCAGCCATCAGCGAAAAATGGGTTCCTCCGATCGGAACACCTTTCACCATGATAATGGTGTCATCGGGTTTCATTTCCCGGCTGACGAGTTTGAAAGGTTTGGAAATCCGGTGAACCTCGAGCACACCGGGCATGGAAAGGAAAATATCGTCACTGATTCCTGATTTATTTCCAGTAATACCGATGGCCAGACGATGGGCACCGGGAATCCGATGGGGCGTCAGCCGTAATTCCCTGATGCGGTCCTCGATATGACTGATCCGTTCTTCGGGGGTGTTAAGGTCGAGTAATAAAAGCATCAGTGTTTTTTATTTTTTCTGAGGAAATAACCAATAAACTTTAACAGCAGACGATTTCGAAAAATCGAAATTATAGGAATTACCAGTGGAATTTTCTGATGAATCTGTCGGAATGAAAAACAGGACAGAAGACTGGTATGGTTCCGCCGGACCGATTTTCATGCTGACGGTTTCGACCTTGCTGCTGATCATCCAGGAAAAACCGGTAACCAGAAGCGGCCACTCGGGGTAGATGCCCGCAAAAAGGGGAGGTATGCCGGTTTCCAGTGTTTGTTCATTGAAAACAGCCTTTTTCATCCATCGGGTAATGTGATCGCGCTTTTCTGTGTTTTTTCCTGGAAAAATCACCGCAATGCTGTCATTGCCGGTTGCTTCCCTTAAATCGGAAACAAAGGAAATGATCCAGGGATTTCTGCGAAATTCAGAGAAGTCCAGGCCGGGCCAGATCAGACGGTTTAACAGTCTGTTCGCAATCGGATCCGTTGGCCCATTAACCGGATTGAAACAAACCGGTTTTCCGGACTCCTGAATTACCGGGCTCACAGAAAGCCCTGGTTTAGAGACAATCAGGTAATCGGCAGGTGAAATTTCCCAATTGCGGAATTCGAGGACGGATAGTGGTTTAATGGTGTTGGATGTTTTAACCACACCTTCAGTCAACATATCATCTACGAGCGTTGAACGTTGATTTTCAGTTTTCAGTAAAGGCAACGTGGTTAACAGGTCAATGCCGCCCCAATCGGTTTTCTGGTTCAGACTGAAGGAAAATTGTCGTAAAAAGGCCTTCCCGGGGAAAACGACAGGGATGGTGTTTTCCTGTGATGAAAACTGCTGTACCAGGCTGAGATGGATTTCGGTATCTGGCTTAATTCCATCCATAACAAAATGGGGAGAGCTGTCCCAGCCTGGTTCATACCGACCTTTGTACGTTTTCAGAAATGACTGAAGATCATTAGTCACATACGTTTTCCACTCACCGTTGTGGAGGACGGAGATATACAGATCCACCGAGGATGAAAAACGTGGCACCGGCGCCGGAAGGTACACAGGGCCACTGAAAGAAGAGGTGGTCCTGATTCGGATATCCTGACTGAAAAAAACCGGAAACTGATCGAAAAAGGCAATTTCAACCGGTGTGGTCCGCTTCAGATCAAGTGTATAATCCAGAATGACCAACGGGTAGCCAGTTTCCTTTTCGGTCAGTTTCGTAAAGGCAACAGACCGGTTGGCACCGGTATAGGCATCTAAGTCTTGTTGGACCGAACTCTGACGTTGTGTGGAACATGCGGAGAGAATGGCAAGAGCCAAACCGATGAACCCAATCTTTTTACCAGCTTCCACCGCTGCCTCCTCCTCCGAAGGAACCGCCGCCCCCCGAAAATCCGCCCCATCCGCCCGATGAACCACCCCCGAATCCACCACCCCCGCGGCCACTACCAAAAATCAGTGGCAGAATAAAGGGAAGCGCAGAGGCATCGGTTGATGGGCGGGACCGTTTTCCGGTTCCGGGATGAATTCCCAATGACCGGGACCGGCGGGTCAATCGGGAAAGGACTGAGAATAACAGGATCATAACAACGATAAAGATGACAAAGGCAATACCGGGAACAACCGGACCGTCTTTCTTCTTTTCTGCAACGGCAAACTCACCTTCTGCGGCGCGGGCTATAAACCCGATGGTCACCATCAGTACATTATCAAACTCACCCGCTTTAAGCAGCGGCACAGCCACTTCCCTGAAAAAACGCTTAATAGAGGCATCGGGAAGTACCGCTTCAAGGCCACGGCCGGGATAAATTCTGAATTCCCGTCTTCCGGTGGTGGTGATGACAACCAGAACACCGTTATCCAATCCCTGCTGACCAATCCGTCGTCCCTCAGCGACTTTCATCGAAAAGGTGAAAATGTCCTCCCCATTCGGAATCTCCTTCAAAGTCAGAATATTGATCTGATTGCCGGTACGGGTCGAAAACCGGTAGAGGGAATCGGATGCGTACTCAAATGCCTGAGGGGAAAACAGTCCGGCATAATCCATCACCCAGTTTTTATTCTGAATGATGTCTTCAACCGTCTGAGCACTGGCCGGAAAAGCCAGTCCCAGACAAAGAAGAAAGGTCAGCAGAATTTGACGGATCAAAATTCAACCTTTGGTGCGTTTTCCGATCCTTCAGAGGCTTCGAAATATTGCTTGGGGTTAAAACCAAACAATCCGGCCAGAAGAACCTTGGGGAATGTTTTAATTGCAGTGTTATAAGCCTGAACCGTATTGTTAAAATCATCACGTGATTTCTTGATGCGGTTTTCGGTGCCTTCCAGCTGAGCCTGTAGGTCAAGGAAGTTGGCATCCGACTTCAGCTGCGGGTAGTTTTCTGAAACAACCAGAAGGCGGCTCAAAGCACCACCAAGTTCCGATTGGGCCTGGCTGAACCGTTTAAACGCCTGAGGATCATCAAGTACATCCTTTGATACGTTCATCTGTCCCACCCGGGAACGGGCTTCGGTGACACCCAGCAGAACCGTTTGTTCCTGGCCGGCAAATCCTTTCACGGTGCTGACCAGATTGGGAATCAGATCGGATCTCCGCTGATAGTCTGACTGAACTTTGGACCAGGCATTGTCCACGGTTTCGTTCAGGGTGACCATGGTGTTGTACTGACCGGCCAGCCAGAGTCCGATAACAAGAGCCAGGACCAGAAATCCTCCAAAGATGCTCAGGAGAATGATTGCAGTTTTACTCATTTGAATGCTTCCTTTTTTTGGTTATCCGGCCAGAGAGTCAAATCCCATGCCGGATGTCAGTTTGTCAGGCTCCGGACCGGGGGTGGGATCCGGCCGCCACGTGTTACGAAAACCGAACAGTCAAGATTCCTGACTGGCATGATGGGTGCCCGTCCCAGTAACCCGCCGTAATCAACCACATCACCCACATCCTTTCCGTGAATGGGAAGAATCCGGACCGCTGTGGTTTTATTATTTACCATACCGATGGCACATTCATCCGCAATAATGCCGGCAATGGTCTCGGCTGGGGTCTTACCAGGAATGGCAATCATATCCAGACCCACCGAGCAAACGGCTGTCATCGCTTCAAGCTTTTCGATGCTCAGGTGCCCTTTCTCGGCGGCACGGATCATCCCGGCATCTTCGCTGACCGGGATGAACGCACCACTCATTCCGCCCACCTGAGAACTGGCCATCAGTCCCCCTTTTTTCACCGACTCATTCAGTAATGCCAGCGCAGCCGTCGTTCCGGGAGCACCAACCGATTCCAGACCCATGGCCTCGAGAATGTCGGCAATGCTGTCGCCGATAGCCGGTGTGGGAGCCAGGGATAAATCAACGATTCCAAACGGAACACCCAGCCCCTGTGCCACTTTCTGTCCGATAATTTCGCCTGCCCGGGTGATACGGAACGATGTTTTCTTAACCGCTTCTGCAAGATCTGGCATGGAAACCTTTCCGAGCCGGCGGATGGTATCGAGCACCACGCCGGGACCCGATATTCCCACATTCAAAACGACTTCAGGTTCGGTCACACCATGAAAAGCGCCGGCCACAAATGGGTTATCTTCAGGAACATTACAGAAAACAACCAGTTTGGCACATCCGATCCCATCCTGATCCTGGGTAAGAACCCCGGTTTTCTTGATCACATGAGCCATTTCGAGCACAGCATCCATGTTGATGCCGGCCTTGGTCGAAGCCACATTGACCGAAGAACATACCCGTTTCGTACGGGCAAGTGCTTCTGGAATGGATTTAATCAGTTCCCTGTCTCCGTTGGTATAACCCTTCTGAACCAGTGCTGAATAACCTGCAATAAAATCCACACCACACTCTCCGGCGGCCCGGTCGAGGGTTTCTGCAATCTTCACAAATTCATCAGCAGTCAGTCCGTCACAGGCAATGGCAATGGGGGTAACAGAAATGCGCTTATTGGCAATGGAGATTCCGAACATGCTTTCCACTTTCCGGGCATTTTCAACATGCCGGGAAGCCACCCGTGTGATTTTGTCGTAAATTTTCTGTGAGGTGGTTTCAGCATTCCTCGACTGACAGTCGCGCAGGGAAATACCAAGTGTGACAGTCCGGATATCAAAATGATCCAGTTCCGTCATCCGGATGGTTTGAATAATCTCGTTAAAATCGTATGAAGACATGCGTCAGACCCGGTGCATCGATTTAAAAATATCCTCGTGCTGCACGAAGATCCGGATTCCCATTTCATCAGCCGTCTGATTCAGACGACTTTTTAATTGGGCAAAATCGGCGGGTGAGGTGGTTTGGTCAACGATCATGATCAGGGTAAAAAAGTCCTGCATGATTTTCTGACTGACATCCTGGACATCCATTGACAGTTCGAATAAAGTCTTGCTGATCTGAAAGAGGATCCCGGGTCTGTTTTTCCCGAAAGCGGTGATAATCACCTTGCCCGAATCGGAACTGGGCGGAGCAGAAGCACCCAAAGTAATGGAAGGAGCCCCGCGTTCCATTTCATCCACCACTGCATTGACCAATTCCTGAATCTGGTGCTCCGGGGCACCGGCACCGAGTTCCCGTATGGCCGCCTGGCGGATACGGGCTAATTCGTCTGGAGAGAGTCTTTTCACGGCTAATCCTGCTTTCTTTCAAGATCAGCTAAAATAAGGTGGGAAGATGGGTTTAAAAAGTGATCAGAGAACAGAGAACGGTGATCCGAAATCAGGAAGTGCCGGTGATGGGTGATTGGTGACTGATTTAACCGAGGCCTTTGGGTATTCGAAGGGCCGAATTCCGGCTCCTGCCTCCTGACTACTTCCCCTACAACGGCCTGAGCGCCGATTCCAGTGCAACAGCGGCAGTGGTTTTATCGTCTTTGTATTTGATGATAACCGGGGTGTAGATCGCCAGGCCGTGCTGTTGGGCAAAGTCCGATTTCACCGATCGGCTTCCCTGCACCACCACTGCATTTACCGGAATGGTAAGGGGCCCTTGTTCGGTCCGGCGGTAAACTGTTTCATTCACCAGGTCATAGACAGGCGTTGAGGCTGTCAGAATGACACCTGTTCCGATGACGGCGCCCCGTTTAACCACGGTGCCTTCGTAGATTCCGGTATTTCCACCGACCATCACGTCATCTTCAATGATCACCGGAAGCGCATTGACCGGCTCGAGCACACCACCGATCTGGGCGGCAGCCGACAAATGAACCCGTTTCCCAATCTGGGCACAGGATCCGACCAGTGCATGTGAATCCACCATGGTTCCTTCATCAACAAAAGCACCCACGTTGATATACATCGGCGGCATGCATGTCACCCCTTTGCCAAGAAAGGCTCCGCGACGGACAGATGAACCACCTGGAACAATTCTCACCGACCGTTCGACGCCATTCAGATTTTGCATGGGATAGGTGTTTTTATCAAAAAACGGAAATCCACCGGTGGATTGATCGGAAATGATTCCCAACCGGAAGCCCACCAGTATACCCTGTTTCACCCAATGATTAACCGACCAGGAACCATCTGCACCCGGCTCAGCTGCCCGAATTGATCCGGATTCCAATCCGGCCAGCAATTGATCAAACGCCTGTCGGTCCTCTGCGGTCAGTTCCGATGCAGGTTTCTGAAAGGCGGATCCGATGCGGTTTTTTAAATCAGACATGATACAATCCGAGGGAAGCGGCCAGATCATCCAGCCGTTTTTTGGTGGCATCAGAAGCAGGAACCAGCGGCAGGCGGTATTGTTCCTGCACAAATCCCATTCTGGAAAGGATGTACTTAACCGGAATCGGATTCGATTCCCAGAAATTGGCCTCGAGTAAATCGAGAACTTTCAGAAAGACAGCGGCTGCATCTGCTGTTTTTCCGGCCAATGCAAGTTCTGCAACTTTGCTGAGCGGTCCCGGAATCTCGTTGGATGCCACGGAAATCAGTCCATCGGCGCCGCAGGCCATTAACGGCAACATGTGGGAGTCTTCTCCTAACCAGACATGGAAATCGCGCCGCGAACGATTTTTTAAAACGGTAAGGACCTGAACCACGCTGGCTGAAGCTTCCTTGATGCCTCCCATGTTGGGCAAATCTTCCAAACGACGGGTGGTATCTGCAGTGATATTGCTGCCGGTGCGACCGGGGACGTTATACGCTATGACCGGTACCTTGCTCGCCGCTGATTGTAAACGGTAATGCTCGACAATGCCGCTCATGGTGGGTTTGTTGTAGTAGGGTGAGGTGGAAAGCAACATATCCACACCCAGATCAGAAACCACTTCTGCCCGCCGGATGGCCTGACGGGTCACATTGGAACTGGCTCCGCCAATAACCACACAACGGCCATTGACAGTTTTCACAACAAACCGGATTAATTCGGTTTGCTCTTCATCTGTCAGGGTAGCCGCCTCACCGGTTGAACCAGCCACGACGAGTCCATGAATTCCCTGCCCGATCTGCCAGTCAATCAACCGCTGCAACGATGGATAATCAATGGACCCATCCGGGTTCATTGGAGTGACAATCGCTGTAAAACAGCCCTGGAACCGGCTTCTCATTCCTGATTACCCAATAAATCGGCAAAAAAATCGTCGAGATTGTAAAATCCCTGCTTGTCATAAATCCATTCGGTTGCCCGTATGGCGCCGAGTGCAAAACCATTCCGGCTGCGTGCATCGTGGATCAGTCCGATGGAATCTTCCACACTGTCGAACTGAATTTCATGACGACCCACCACATGGCCTACTCTGGAGGAAGACACGTAAATGGTATCTGCCGCAATGTCGGTGTTTCCCGGAGCCAGAGGTACCACCTTTTTCTTCAGTCCGGAAGCCTTGTAATGGGTAAGAAGTGTCTGAGCCAATGATTTTGCGGTTCCGCTCGGGGCATCCCGTTTTTCATGATGATGAATTTCATGGATGGCCACATCATAGGCTTTCAGCTTCGACATGATGGAAGCCGCAAATTCAACAATTTTATTAAACGTGTAGACGCCCGTTGAAAAATTGGGGGCGTAGATGACACCGGCTCCTGAATTCTGAACCATGGCTTTATAATCATCCAGCTTGTCGTACCAACCGGTGGTGCCAATCACCAGTTTAAGCTGATGTTCAGACACGGTCTTTACCAGTTTTTCAGTAAGGGATGCATGGGAAAAATCGATCCACACATCAACCCGGTCCTTGGCCTGAATCATCCGTTCCTCGGTGAAAGGATAGTTGCTCTTAAACTCGGCAGTAATGGTGTGGCCCCGTTCGGGTGCCAGTTCAATCAGGCGGGTTCCCATCTGTCCGACACCAACAAGTCCTAACCGCAGCTTTTTCATTGGGGATTGTCCTTTCACGATCAGTTTACGTCATCAAACAGTACACGATGCAGATTTTTTACAGCCGGCTCCAATGATTTCATATCAACCACCAGCGTGAAGTTGATATCGGATGCACCGAAGGAAATCATTTTAATATTGATGGATTGAAGCGCTGTAAAAATTTTGGCTGCAATACCACTTTTCTGGGAGAAATTCATTCCGACAATGGAAATGATAGCCAGTTCGTTTTCCACTTTCACGTCGGCAATTTCTGATAAATCGGCCACAATGGATCCGATCTGATCGGTATTATCCAGACTCATGGAAACCGAGACCTCAGAGGTGGCCACAATGTCGATGGACGTTTTATACTTCTCAAAAACAGAGAAAAGACGGGCCATGTATCCGAAACCGTACAACAATTTCGGACTGGAAATGGAAATAACGGTCACCTTTTTCTTAAAGGCGATGGCCTTTATGGGAAAACCGGCATCGGTTTCATTGGTGATCAGCGTACCCGGGAAGGACGGGTTGAAGGAGTTGAGAATCTTCACCGGAATGTTATTCTCAACGGCTGGCTTAATGGTGGACGGATGAAGTACCTTGGCCCCAAAAAAGGCCATTTCACTGGCTTCGTTGAAGGATACCTTGGTCAGAACTTTTGCATTCGGAATCATTCTCGGATCGCAGGTCATGATTCCATCCACGTCGGTCCAGATCTGGATCTCACTGGCATCGACAGCCAATCCGATCACGGCAGCCGTGTAATCGGATCCGCCCCGGCCAAGTGTGGATGTAATTCCATCCACAGTTCTGCCGATATAACCACCCATCACAGGAATTTTGCCCGATTTCACCACAGGCACCACCACTTCTTCTGCGCGTGACCTGATTTTTGGGATGAGAGGTTTGGCTGCCCCGAATTCAGAATCGGTTATCACCACATCGCGGGCATCGACATGCTGAGAGGGAATGCCGGAAGCGTTGAGGGCATAGGTAACAATCATCGAGGAGATCCGCTCGCCGTAACTGTTAATCAGATCACTGGTCCGGGGAGTCAGTTCTTTCAGAATGGCCACCCCTTCCAGCAGGTTTCTGATTTCCTTCACATGAGCGAGGGTGTACTCATAAAGCGGTTTGAGCAGTTCAGGATGGCTGTCAAAAATGTTTTCGATACACTGCAGGTGCTTCTGGGTGATTTCATCGACACAACGGTAAAACGCATTGTAGTCGCCCGATTTTGCCTTCTCTGAGGCATCAACCAGCAGGTTGGTTACACCCGACATGGCAGATACCACCACAATCGGATTGCTGTTCTGATACGACCCGATGATTCGGGTCAGTTCCTGAATTCGCTGGGCGGTTCCGACACTGGTTCCGCCAAATTTCATCACGATCATGGATCAGACCAGTCCCTTCTTCACCATCAGTTCAGCGATGAGAATGGTTCCGCCAGCCGCCCCACGAACGGTGTTGTGAACGAGAATATTGTATTTCCAGTCAAAAATGCTGCAGGGTCTCAGATTTCCGACCGATACGGTCATTCCCCGGCCCAGATCACGGTCCAGACGGGTCTGAGGGCGGTCAACTGCTTCGAAGTATTGCACGGGAGGAGTGGGTGCATAATAGCAGCCCAGCTTTTGTGGCTCACCGGTATAATGGGTGAACCGGCTGACCAATTCTTCACGTGTGGCCGGTTTCTTAAAACGGAGCGACACCGCAATCAGGTGGCCATCCAGCGCAGGGACCCGGTGAACCATGGCGCTCGTCCGGACTGTGGCAGGCAGGATCGTTTGTCCGCTCAGCGTTCCGAAAATTTTCTGTGGTTCCTCTTCAATTTTGGGTTCTTCTCCCCCAATGTGCGGAATCACATTATCCAGAATATCAAAACTCGGCAACCCGGGATAGCCGGCACCGGAAATGGCCTGCATGGTCGATACAATGGCTTGTTCAATACCAAGGTCGAACACAGGTGCCAGACCCAGTACCAGACCAATGGTTGAACAATTCGGATTGGTCACAATGGCGCCACCATAAACCGATTTTTGCCGGGTGACCAGATCCAGGTGATCCGGATTGATTTCAGGAACCACCAGCGGAACATCGGTATCCATGCGATGGTTCTTTGAATTGGAAATAACAAGATGACCTTTAGACCGGTAAGCTGCTTCGGCCTCACCTGCCACATCAGAGTCCAATCCTGAAAAAAGAATTTTGGATTCGAGGGAAGCATCGAGTGACAGAACGACTTTATTTTTTACATCTTCGGGAACCGGAGTGGCCAATTTCCATTTGGCAGCTTCCCGGTAGGGTTTCCCTGCAGAGCGGGAGGAAGCAACAAGCTCATGGATCTGAAAGACCGGATGGTTTTCGAGCAGTTGGATAAATCGCTGGCCCACCGCACCGGTGGCCCCAAGAATGGCAACATTGATTTTCATAGGTTCTCCCGTTGTTCTGAACGCAAAGGCGACACAGACTTTAAAAATGGAATGCGAAAATAGAAAACGGGTTAACCAAACTCAAAGTACCAACCACCTGCCTGATCATTAGTCCTTGGTTAATATTTCACGGCGATACAGGAAATTACGCAAGAAAATACGGCAACTGATCTGCTATAAAACAGAAATGCCCGGCACAGGCCGGGCATTCCACAGAAGATTTACAACCAGATTTTTACTTTTTACCGGTAAAAAACCTGACGATTTTGGTCAGCAGGCTGCCTGGTTGAGATAGTTTCAGACCATCATTTTTACTTTCTGGCTTCCGGCCTGCCTGAGAAACACGGGATTGGCCCTGCGGACGCGGCTTTTGCTGCTGCCCTGGTTTACGGTCTCTCGGACCTTGACCCTGCTGCCTCGGACCGCGCGTGTCCTGCCGCTGCTGCCGGTTATCCGGACGGTTCTCATTCCGGTTGTCTGAACGGGGTTCCCGCTGGCGGTTGTCGGTCCGTGGTTCCCTTTGCCGGTTATCCGGACGGTTGTCCTGGCGGGGTTCGTTCCGGTTATCACCACGCGGCTCTCTGGGCGGACGGTTATCCTGCCTTGGTTCACGACGGGGCTGCTGTCTTC
The DNA here is from genome assembly GCA_013360915.1 of Bacteroidota bacterium. Taxonomy (NCBI): domain Bacteria; kingdom Pseudomonadati; phylum Bacteroidota; species Bacteroidota bacterium. The sequence goes on along the minus strand of JABWAT010000002.1, from coordinate 292,782 downwards.
CTTCCTGCCGGGGTTGTTCAGCAGACTCCTGTCCTTCGCGGACGGTTGACTGAGCTTCTGAACCAACCGCCTGACCATCACCCTGCGGCCGTTTTTTCGGCCGGCGACGATTCCGGTTTGATTTTTTCCGCTTGATTGCCTCTTCGCCTTCTGCAGGCGTTGAAGCTTCACCAACTGCATCGACCAGATCTGCTCCGGCAGAAACGGTTCCCACTCCGGCTTCTGCAGCGTCCGGAGAATGATGCGGGCGGTCACCGCGATGAGGCCTCTGACCATGACGAAGTTTTTTCGGATCACGGCGATGGTCAATGTTTTTTGCCTTCTGATCAAGAAATTCCTGAATATCTTCCGGGATTTCTTCGCGCAGAATCTCAATTTTCAACCGGTCGCGAAGGGTATCGAGATACTTCAGTTCACCCTGTGAAACGAGTGTGACTGCTTCTCCGGTTGCTTCGTTCCGGCCGGTCCGGCCGATCCGGTGAATGTAATCATCCAGATCACGGGGAATGTCGAAATTAACAATGTGGCTTACATCGGTAATGTCGATTCCGCGGGCGATGACATCGGTGGCCACCAGAACCTGATACTGACCTGATTTAAAGGCATTCAATGCAATTTCGCGTTCTTCCTGGCTGCGATCTCCGTGAATACTCGATACCGGTATATCGCGGCGCTGAAGCTTTCCGGTCAGGTGGTCGGCCCCTTTCTTGGTGCCGGTAAAAACAATGACCGATTTCCATTCATGTTTCTTGATCAGCTTTGCCAGAAGGTCTGGTTTCTGAAATTCAGGAACCAGGTAATACCGCTGGGTAACCGTGTCAGCCGCACGATAGCTGGCCACATTGACCCAGATGGGATCTTTCATCATGTTTTCGGTGATGGATTTGATCTTACCGGGAATGGTGGCAGAAAAAAGCAGATTCTGACGTTCTGCAGGCAGCTTGGAAAGGATATTCATAACAGCCGGCATGAATCCCATGTCCAGCATACGGTCTGCTTCATCCAGGATGAGAATCTCAACCGAGCTGAAATCGATGGCAATGTCACGCATCTGGTCCATCAGACGTCCGGGAGTGGCAACAACGAGGTTGGCTCCGCGTTTCAGGGCTTCTGACTGATCGACCCAATCGGTTCCGCCAATAATGTTGGCAGAGGAAAGACCGGTGTGATATCCCAAACCCCAGATCTGGTCGTAAATCTGGGTGGCCAATTCGCGTGTCGGACTTAAAATCAGGCAACGGATGCCTGGTTTTGGGTTTGAAAGCAACCGGTGCATGACCGGAAGTACAAAGGCGGCCGTTTTTCCTGTGCCCGTCTGGGCGGACCCGATCAGGTCTTTGCCTTCCATGATAATGGGAATGGCTTGTTCCTGAATGGCCGTGGGGGTCTGGTATCCGGCATCGCGGATACCTTCCATGATACTTTCATGGAGGTTGAATGTTTCGAAACTCAACGTTATCTCTTTCAGTGTTGTTAATAGCTGGTATAATCCAGCTGGTGACGGGTGGGGGGCTTGCGGATCGGCGATCGATAGTCGAGGACAGTGGCCTGACTCGTTGGCGGTTAGCGCATTTATTTATTCCCGGGGGTCGCACCCGGACCCGGAATTTTCGGGTCGGCTACAAAGTTAAGCATTGTATCGGGAAAAAACCTATGTCCTGCATTTCTTATACCTGAGAGGGTTGTTTACTTTTGCTCTCTGTATGAACCAAAGGAGTGTCATGAAATCCATTGTGATCGCATCTTTTTCCGCTTTTTTGTTGTGGTCGTGCGGAAAATCAGATTCCGACATGAGACAGGAAATGAGTAAATATGCCGAAATTGACAGCATTCATCATGTAGAAATGAAACATCACCGCTACCTGATGTCCGTCGAGAAAAAACTGGATTCCATCCGGTTGACCCTTGAATCCAGAGCAGGCTCTCTGATGAATGCTGCCCAGATCCGCACCCTGACTGATTCTGCCTCATCTGCGGTTCAATCGGCCATTCAGAAAATGAATGTGGTAATGCCCGATTTGGGTCAGCCGGATTATGAAGCGCTCTCCCATGAACAGGTTACCGCCATTCTTGACCGGCAAATGGCCAGTCTGGATACTGTTTCCCAACGAATCAGACAGGCCATCGACTTGTCTGCCACCGCCCTGAAAACAGCCGATTCGCTGCTGAGGGTGCCAACCGGAAAACAACGCTGAACAGTCGCCAATCCAACCCATCCGGCCCTGATTGAGGCCGGATGACTGCTTACCATGCCCGATTTCTATTTTAATCAGTTTTCCATCAGTGCGTTTTCACAGTTTCTGCTGTCCACGCTGATTGCGGTTTTTTTCGTAATCAGCCGGAAACGTCATACCCGCGGCTGGTACCGTTTGCTGTTTTTTCTTCTGATCAGCAGCTTTTTTCTCACCGGTTTTCTCGCTTCTTCCCTGCTCGATTTCTGGGCTAAGTTTCTCATCCCCATCCGGTATGTGCTGCTGGGCGGGGCCATCCTGCTGTTTAATCAATATGCCTATCACTACCCTCGGCTGAATTTTGTCAGAGAAATGAAAGTCATGGGAATCACCGGCACGGCAGTTCTGGTGGTGTTTGCTGCGGTTCTGACTTTCAGAATGGTCACTTACCAGCATTACATCCCCGAAGAACAGATTGCATACAACCTGCTGATTCTTACCGGTTTTGCATGGGCCGTGGTTCTTCTGGTCCGCCAGGCCATGGTACCCGTCACCGACCGGAATCCGCTGAACTTCTGGTCCCTGGCCTATCACCGCCGTCTGATCAGAACGCTGTTAAAAAGCCTTGCCGGCGGAAGGGATGAATCGCTTGAACCATTCCGGGATCTGATCCTGCTGGCAGGAATTGTGTTGCTGGGGTCGGTTCCCACGCTGCTGAATGTGTTGTTTCACGCCAGCCTGATTTCGGAACAGACCAACCTGTATTTTTCCAACGCTGCCTGGCTGCTCTTTTTGTTCTCCTTTATTCTTGCCTACTTCAAATTATCACCGGAACCATCTACCATTTCCCGTAAAATCATTGTGGTTTCGATGGTAACGATTCTGGTTGTCCTCAGCACCGTCGGTTCAGCAACCATGTCGAAACTGAGCGAGATTTACGATTTCACACGCCGGGCCCCCGATATGAAAACCATTGATCTGATTCCGCTGGTCAATGGTGGTTACCGGATCGCCACCGGACCTCCGCTTTGGAAAACTCCGGGAAAACAGCGATTGCTTCTGACCGATGCCGGCGCCGATACCGTGTCCCTCCCCTTTTCCTTTCCTTTTTTTGGCGAAAACTACCGCCAGATCTGGGTTTCCGCCAATGGAATGGTCAGCTTCCGGGAAGCCATCCGCAGTTATCTGGTCTTTGAATTTTACCGGCCAACCCCAAAACTGGCCATCCTGTTCAAAGATCTGAATCCGGAACAGGGTGGGTCTGTTCTGCTTCACCAATCGGATTCACTGGTTTCGGTGACCTGGCTGGGCGTTCCCGATTTCGGACGCCGGACCTCGAACAGTTTTCAGGTTCTCTTTTTTCCGGATGGCCGTATCCGGATGAGTTACATCGGACTCAGTCCGGTCTTACCGGGATATATCGGTGCAGATCCCGGAACCGGTGGCGAAGGATTTCCGGTAAACTTCAGTTCGGGCGTGTCGGTCACCACACCTCCCGGCCGGGCATTTTTCGAGGACTTCTACCAGGAACACCGGAATTACATCCATCAGGGTTCCAGTGTTTTTATCATCATGATTGTGGCTTCCACTCTGTTGGTGATTCTGGTTTTCCCTTCCTTTTTCCGCCTGACGGTGGTGCGCCCCATCCGGATTTTACTTCATGGGGTTCGTCAGGTAAATGCCGGTAACCTCGATGTGCGGGTGCCGGTGCGTGAGGACGATGAAATCGGGTACCTTACCCGTTCCTTCAACCAGATGATTGAATCGGTGAGAAAGGCCAAGGAAGAAGAAGTCCTGCTCCTTCAAAAGGAAAAGGAAGAGCAATTGCTCCAGATGGACCTGAGAAGGAAATCGGAAGAGCTGGAATTTGCACGACGGCTTCAGTTCGATATGCTTCCCGAATCACTGGCTATTCATCCTTCTGTTCTGATCGATGCAGGGATGCGGACCGCCGCAGAAGTGGGTGGCGATTATTACGATGTGATTCATATCGATAAAAACCGCTGGTGTCTGGCCATCGGGGATGCAACCGGTCATGGGGTGGGTGCCGGACTGGTGGTCGGTATGCTGAAAATGGCACTGATCAATTCCATCCGATCCTACAACATTGACCTTCCCATGGAGAAACTGGTTAAAAACCTCAACCTGGCTCTCCGTGAATCCATCCGGAACCGAGGAATCGGAATGGGCCTGACGCTGATGGTCCTCGATCTGGACCGGAACCGTGTGGAGATGTGCTCGACCGGAATGCCCTTTCCCTTTTATTACAACGCAAAAAAAGATACCTTCACGGTTCTTGAACTGACTGGTCCCCCATTGGGCATGATCCCCGACTTTGAACTCAGCACGCTGTCGTTTCAATTAAATCCGGGAGATGTCCTGATCGCCACTTCGGATGGGTTCACCGAACGAACCAATCCGGATGATGTCATGTGGTTCGAGGAAAAACGATTCGACCATGCAGCCGAACGGATCACCCGTACCTGGCTTCAGCCGGCCATGATCACCCGTGCGATGTTCGACGCCTGCGATTCATTCGCAGCCGGCCGTGACCACGATGATGACATGACGGTTTTTGTACTACGCTATTTAGGAAAACTGGATTAAGTCCCCATGTCCCGATTTTTAGATGAATTGAATGAGCGCCAGCGCGAGGCGGCTGCCACTGTGGCCGGACCGGTCATGATTATTGCCGGCGCCGGCTCCGGAAAGACCCGTGTGCTGACCTTCCGCGCCGCCCACCTGCTTGCTGAAAAGCATGCCCAGCCCTGGCAACTGCTCCTCCTGACTTTTACAAACAAAGCATCGCGTGAAATGCAGGGTCGTATTTCGGCCATTACCGGCGAGACCATCAGCAAGGGAATCTGGATGGGGACCTTCCACTCGGTGTTTGCACGGATCCTTCGATATGAAGCCGATAAAATTGGCTATACCAAACAATTCAGCATTTACGATACCGAGGATCAGGAAAGCCTCATCAAACGGATTCTGGCAGATAAGCAGGTGAATACCCAGCAATTCCCCGTCCGGATGATCATGTCGAAAATTTCGTCTGCCAAAAACCGGATGTGGTACCCGGCCGATTTTCACCAGGCTGCTGTTTTCCCGGCCGATGTAAAGGCCGCCGAGGTTTATGAGGAATACCAGGTCAGGCTGAAAGAAGCCAATTCAATGGATTTCGATGACCTGCTCATGAAACCCATCGAACTGTTCAAAGCACGTCCCGAAAGTCTCGCCCGGTATCAGGATCAGTTTCGTTACCTGATGATCGATGAATATCAGGATACGAACCGTGCGCAATATCTGATTTCGAAAATGCTTGCCGCTAAAAACCGCAACATCTGCGTGGTGGGAGACGATGCCCAGTCCATTTACTCCTGGCGCGGGGCCGATATTCAGAATATCCTTGATTTCGAAAAAGACTATCCCGAAGCGCGGGTCGTCCGTCTGGAACAGAATTACCGGTCTACCCAACGGATATTATCAGTAGCCGACTCTGTTATTAAAGCAAATAAGGACCAGATTAAGAAAACCCTTTGGACCGATAACCCGGAAGGTGATCACATCACCCTGATTGAAGCAGATTCTGAGCGGGATGAATCGACAAAAATTGCAGCCTGCATCCAGAATCTTAAAATCACAAAAGGGTACCAGAACCGGGATTTTGCCATCCTTTACCGGACGAATGCCCAAAGCCGTGCCATGGAAGATGGCCTCCGCCGCATTTCCGTTCCCTATATCATTATCGGGGGCATCCAGTTTTACAAGCGCAAGGAAGTCAAAGACGTTCTTGCCTATCTGAAAATGCTGATCAATCCGAAAGACGAGGAAAGTTTCCGGCGGATCATCAACTATCCGGCACGCGGAATCGGTGAAACGGCTTTAAACCGGTTACTGGACTATGCGCATCAGGCCAACCGGAGTCCGGTGGAATTGCTTCAGTCGGCCGATATGATCGGCGGACTGAACGCCAAACAACGTCAGTCACTGACTGAACTCGGGCAAGCCATTCAGTCAACCCGGTCCAACTTGTCCAATTCCCCTTTGGGTCTTCTGATCAGAACCTACATTGAGCAGGTCGGAATTCTTCGCGATCTCGGTCAGGAACAGACACAGGAAGGTCGGGCTCGCGTGGAAAACGTGCAGGAACTGATCAATGCCATCGAGGAATTTGCCGCGGGCAGGACCGATGCCAGCCTGGATGCCTTTCTGCAGGAAGTGGCGTTGGTGACCGATGTGGATAATCTGGATGGCGAACGAAATGCGGTGACGCTGATGACCCTTCATGCAGCGAAAGGATTGGAATTTCCCGTGGTGTTTCTTGCCGGACTGGAAGATGGACTTTTCCCTCTATCCGGAGCCATGGATGATCCCCGCCAGATGGAAGAAGAACGCCGGTTGTGCTATGTGGGTGTCACCCGGGCCGAAAAACTCCTTTTCCTCTCCCATGCCAAGACCCGTTTCCGTTTTGGCCAGTCAGAGTATACCATCCGAAGCCGGTTTATTGACGAAATGGACCTCACTCACATCAGGACCGAAGGTCGGGTTCAGGCCGAATCCAAGCCACGTCAGGCCGCCTTCATGACCGGATTGGGTGACAGCAGCCGTGAAGAATACAGCCAGAAAAATCCATATTACTGGCGCGATGAGAAATACAAAAACCAGAAATCATCCTCAAAGGAACGAACGGTGGTATATGACTCCGGTCAGGCAGATATCCGCGCTGGGGTATATGTTCAGCATGCCAAGTTCGGCAAGGGACGGGTTGAATCGGTAGCCGGGTCCGGTGATACCCGAAAGGCAGTGGTTCATTTCATCGGAGCCGGCGTAAAAACCCTGGTTCTGAAATTCGCAAACCTTCAGGTGGTTCGCTGACCCGCGTTCAGCGCAGCACAAACTGGACCGGAAGATTGACTCTTGCACTGATGGCCCTTCCTCCCTGAGTTGCCGCAATGAACCTGGTTTTGTAAATGGTGTTGATGGCTGCTTCACTAAGAACCGGGTGTGCACTTGTCAGAACATCCACACGCTCGGGCTCTCCCTTGCTGTTCACTAAAACCGAAACAACCACTTTTCCCTGAATAAACATCCGGATCGCCTGATCAGGGTACTCGATATTCCTGATCACCGCTTTTAGCCCACCTTCAGGTGCCGGTTCGGTATCAGGATAGTCTACCAGAACATCAGCAGGAACTTCTTCAGGTATGGTTTGCAGCCCCGGATATTCTGAAGATGTATCGGCCGAAGGCCCTGGTTCTGCCCCCTGTATCTGGTCGGCAACGGGTTTGATCTGGGTCAGCCCGGGTTGCTTTACTTCCACTGATTTTGATGAGTTTGATGCAATCAGGACTCCTTTGGAAACGGGCTTCTCTCCGCCTTCCACCGGGATAATCAGTCTGAGAGTGAAATCCGGATTCACACGAACAGCTTTGCTGAACCGGTTGTATCCCTTCTTGTTCACAATCAGGTCATAGGTGCCGGGTTCAAGATTTGAAAAACTGAAATTTCCGTTGGCATTTGACCGCACCGATTGCCTGGCTTCCCCTTTCACACTGATGATGACCGTGGCAGCGGAAAGTGGTTCCTGAGTGTGGTCCCCGATCACCCGGCCCGAAATTTTTCCGGTCTGTGCAGCCAAACCTGCAGGAATCATCAGAATCAATAGTCCGGCCAATGCAAGGATGTTTGGTTTCATGGTTTTCTCCCTTTCATTTCAGGCACAAAGGTCTGTAACTTGTTTGTCGGGCAAATGACCACCTGATTAAAGAACACCCTTCATGATTATCCTCTCAGATGTTTTTTAAACGGGAGGTTAACAAAATCAGATTTAACCATTGCCTGTTATCGGGTCTTGAATCCGTCTCACGTTCCTGCGACCTTTAGCTTTTTTGCCAGAGATATTCTATGCAACCAAAACCAGATAACTGGTCTGCCCGTTGGCTGATCGCCGGACTACTTGGATTTCTGATTTTCTGGATCGGACTTCCGTATGTTCTCCCTGTACGTAATCATGAAATGACTGCAGGCCGGTCTCTGGTCATAGAAAGGGCTGAGGGGTTTCTGAAGGAACGCGGATACCCCGTTGAAGAATATGAGGTGACGGCCCGCTTTTTCGGAGATGACCGGTTTGGTTATGCCTGGCATGTAACCGATTATGACACAGCCATGGTGTTGAGCCGTCATGATTCGCTCGGTCTGATTTCCCCCTACTGGATGGTGTACTTTTATAAAAATGTGGCCAGAAGCTCACCTCAGCGGCAGTTTCAGGTTTACCTCTCCCCGACCGGAAAAATCACAGGATATGATTTCACCCTGACTGGTATTGAAAACCAGGAATGGGGTCCTGCCCACCTGACCCCGGAAGAAGCCAGACAGTCTGCAATTAATCAGATTCTGCGCTTTGGCATCGATACTACCGGTTTCCGTGAAAAGGAAGTGGTGTCTAACCGTCGGGAACAACGCACCGATCATCAATTCTGGTTTTATAAACCTGATTCTGTTCTGAAAACCACCATCCGGCTTGGTGTCCTGATTGCAGGCAGCGAAAATACTTTTCTCGATATGAACGTCGAGTTGCCAACCAGCTACCGGAGTGACGAAGCACAATCCAATTCATTAGCGGTATTAGGTGGGAACATTTCTGCTTTTGCTTTTATCATTGTTCTGGCCTTCCTGCTGGCTACCTTTCTGAAAAAATACCACGAAGGAGAAGTCGGCGTTTCCTCGGCCAAAATGGTATTCTGGCTCACATGGCTGGTGCTTTCAGTCGATACCATCAATATGCTTCCGGTGTCCCCCTTCGGATGGGGACTTGGGGAACTCAGTTTTGACTGGATTGCAGTGGTTCAGCTGACCGGCCGGCTGCTCATTTTCAATCCGGTTGCCGCATTGGCTGCCTTTACGGCCTGGAGCATCGGTGAATCTTATCTGAGGGAACAGCACAGCCAGAAAATGGCCGCCCTCGATGGGTTGCTCAACCGGCAGTTCAGCACCCTTCAACTGGCAATCTCTGTCAGCAGAGGGTATCTGGCCGGATTTACCCTGCTGGGTCTGATGGTGATCGGAATGTTGGTCGTGATTCTGGCAGGTGGGAAAACGGTTCTTTCCAACTATACGCCTGCCTGGAGTTCATGGATGCCAGCTATTAACCCCATTCTGGCCGGAGTGGCCGGCTCACTCACCGCAGAATTAATTTTCCGGTTATTCGGAAATCAATACTTTTCAAGACGTCTCAAAAACCAGTGGGCCGGCATTCTGGTTTCGAACACTCTCTGGATGTTTTATGCCGTATCCTTCTGGAACGTTACCTTTCTGAATGATGCCATTCCAACGCTGGTTTTTCTTTTCCTGGCCGGTCTGTACTTCACCTGGCTGATGATCAGATGGGATGTTCTGACTGCCATCATGGCCAACTTCACGGTTGCCAGTCTGGTTTCTCTGGTTCCCTTTGTCTTTGCAGACCCGTCGGCTTTCTGGATGGTGTCCGTTCCGGCCGCCCTGCTCATCTGCATTCCGGCCGGATTTGCAATCAGTGGCTTTATCCGTAAAGAGGCCTTTTCATACAATCCCGATACCACACCAGCTCACATCCGCCGGATCACTGAACGGGTGAGGTTATCACGGGAATTGGAAATTGCACGACAGGTTCAATTAAAACTGCTGCCAAAATCAAGTCCGGCCTTTCCGGGTGCAGATATCGCCGGTGCCTGTATCCCCGCTCTGGAAGTCGGGGGTGATTATTTCGATTATATCGCCATCAGTCCGACCAAAATGGGAATTGCAGTTGGTGATGTGTCCGGAAAGGGTCTCCCTGCCGCCATTTACATGACACTGACCAAAGGAATTGTTCAGTCAAATGCTGAATCGGGAACCCTTCCTTCGCGGGTACTGACGAAAGTGAATCAATTGCTTTCACGTACCATCGAAAAAGGAAATTTTGTGTCGATGTTTTATGCCATACTCGATGCAGAATCCCGGACCATGACCATTGCCCGGGCGGGCCACAATCCGGCTGTCTGGTTGCTGGGTGATGGAAAAACTGAAAACCTGAAACCGGAGGGACTGGCTCTCGGAATGGAACGTGGTGACCGTTTCGAGAAGGTGATCAAAGATCAGACCGTGTCTCTAAGCCCGGGTGACATCATTGTTTTCTACACCGACGGATACACCGAGGCCATGAATGAATCCCGTGAGGAATTCGGAGAGGAGCGTTTACTCGCGGCAATCCGTCATCAATCGGGAAAACCTGCACAGGCGATTATTACGGCCATCAATGATGAAGTGAGGAAATTCTGCGGGCAGGCTCCTCAGCACGATGACATGACCATTGTGGTCATCCGCATCACTTAATCCATTAATACCTGGACGATCCGGGGATTCATTTCCAGTTTCAGTTCGCCTCCTCTTATCAGCGAGTGATGGGGAATGAAATAATCCTCCTCCGGTTTGCCACGCCAGGAGACCTCTTTGATAAAGTAGTTGGCTGGTCTCTGCTTTTCCGCCACAATTATGATGGATCTCTGATCCTTCAGCCGTCCGCCCCTCTGAACAGTTACTGTCTCAAAGGCCGGGGGAATCAGAAAATATCCCGTTCGTCCGGTTTGCTCGGGATACAATCCCATCATCAGCCAGACCAGTCTGGAAGATTCCGCAGCGCCTTCATTGGATGCCGCGTAATCATTAACACCCGCTGAATACGTTTTTAACAGATAATCACGGTAAACCTGATGGGCCCGCCAGACTTCGGCCTTCTCCTGCATGAAAAACAAGGGCCACTCTGCCTGAACCGGGTCTGAAAGAGATATCTGGTTTTTCCTGATCATGGAAACCAGAACCTTTAACAGGTCCTTCATACCTCCCAGCGAGTCGGTCAGTGTTTGCCTTGACCAGTCATACCTGAAAAGCCAGAAACGCGGATCTGCAGTCGTTTGCACCACTCCGCGCTGATCATTCCGGGGCAGGAACCGGTTTTGAACCGGATCCCAAAGCGAAAATGGCAAAGCAGCGCGCCGACGCATATCCTTCCTTACATTGGGCATGTCCAGGGTATCGGCCAGGCGGGCCAGCATAAAATCGGACCGGGCATAATCAAGTGTCTGGATCACCGACGCATCGGGCTGGTCGGCATCAGCCGGCATATAGCCCAACCGGATGTAATCTTCCAATCCGGGACGAATGGGATTCCGGCGCAGCGTATCCGATGCTGACTTTACCATCCAGGACATGGCCCTGACCGGATTGGCCGGGACCATGCCACGAAACCAGCTGTCAGCCAGAACCATGGTGGCCGGATCACCCTCTGCCTGAAAGGTTTCCCTTCCTGCCAGTTCGGTCATCGGTAACCAGGCCTGCGATTCGGCGATGTTCAGTATGGAGGATTGAACTTGTAGCATGGTTTCCGGATACAGAAAACTCAGAAGCGGATAGTGGGTCCGCCACCCATAATCGAGAAAAAGAGCAGTTAGCTGGGTCCCGGTGGTCTGATTCACGCCAGCTCCTCCCGGTCTTGGGTACTCTCCGTTCACATCAGAAAAAGTCATAGGAAGCAAGAGACTGTGATAAAGTGCCGTCGAAAACAGGGTCCGAAAATGATCGCTTCCGCCTGCCACCGACACGCGGCCCAATGCTTCCTGCCACAGACTGGCAGCTACCCGCTGAATTGATCCGAAATCAAAGCCACGCAATTCCGATTCCAGATTAAGCCTTGCATTGGCAATGCTAACGAAGGAAACGCCCACCTGAACCAGAACAGAATCGGCCTGATTTCCAAAACTCAGATCGGCTACGGTGAGCGAATCCTTCAGAAACAAAGTGGGACTGACTGGAAACTGGCTGTTGTATCTGGTTTTGATTTCAATGGATGCAGCAGGTTCACTGAAACGGAGCACATAGTAAATTGTGTAGGGAACCGCAGAGGGTCCGTACGATCGACCCGCCTGATAACCAACCATTTCTGAGGAATTGATGATTTCTGTAAATCCGCTTTGCGGACCCCCAAGCTGATCATTCAGACCGATTCGAATCTGCCGTTTCCCTGCTTGTGACTGATTCCATCTGAAATGAAACAACCCGGATCGAACAGAGGCAGCCATGGATGCAGTAATACCGGTTTCCTGCAGCTCAACCTGATAAAAACCCGGCACTGCCCTTTCATTTTTTTTTACAGCAGAAAAACGGCCATCAACACCCGGCATGACCGTTACTCCACCAAAAACCGGCCAGGATGCACCACTTAGATGAACGGTGCCGAAACCGTGGATAACTGAATCACCAGCCAAATAACCAACCGGGTGAGAAGAATTGGTATGCGGGGAAAGGGATATCATCCCATGTGGCACAGTTGCACCGGGGAACTGATTTCCTGTTCCCCGCGTCCCAAAAAACAAATCGGGTTGGGCGGTCACCAGAATCACATCAGAAAACAGGAAGGCCCCTGTTAACAAAAGCACGAGTCGGTTCATTCATCATCCTCAACAGATTAACCGGTTTGTTCAGACGCAAAGATAACCGACAGGTTCTGTATGTCTACCCGCCGGATTCCTTCGTTCCGGTTTCAGCACAGGAAACCAGCACATTATCTTTGTTTCGTCATGAGCGAGACCGTTTTTATCAAGAACATTGCCCAGTTGAAAACACCGGGCCCCGATTTACACGACCCCGTGATCACCCTTTCAAATGCCGGCATTCTCATCGAAAATGGCCGCATCTCCTGGGTCGGTCCCATGGAAAAAGCACCCGTGCCCGGATCGGCTGCCGAACTGGATGCTACCGGTCAGACCGTCACTCCCGGTCTCATTGATTGCCATACTCACCTGGTTTTTGCCGGTGACCGCTCAGACGAATTTATCAGCCGGACTCAGGGAGCCACCTACGAAGAAATTGCGGCTGCCGGCGGCGGAATACGGACGACCGTCCTCAAAACCCGTTCAGCATCCTCCACCGACCTTTTGCGATCCGCCCGGCACCGCATCCGGCGTTGGATTCAGCAAGGTGTCACCACCCTGGAAATCAAAACAGGATACGGACTGGAATCTGAATCGGAATACCGCCTGCTTCGAATCATCGACCAGCTGAAAAACGAATCCCCCATCGATATCAGTCCGACATTTATGGGAGCACATGATATTCCACCGGATATCGACCGGACGGTCTGGATCAACCAGATTATTCAGGACCTGATTCCTGCCATTGCCATGGAAAATCTTGCCGAGGCAGTGGATGTTTTTTGTGAGAAGGGGGTTTACACCATTGGAGAGTCTGACCGTATTCTCGCAGCCGCCCGCAAAGCGGGACTTGCGATAAAAGTTCATGCCGATGAACTGACTCCCATCGGAGGTGCCTCTCTGGCTGCCCGGTATCAGGCCTGGTCTGCCGATCACCTGTTGTGTGTGACCGATCAGGGAATCCGGGATCTATCCTCATCGGGAACCGTGGCTGTTTTGTTGCCGGGTACAGCCTTTTATTTGAAAAAACCCTTTGCACCGCTTTCGAAATTAACCGCTGCCGGTATTCCGGTTGCGCTCGCCACCGACTTTAACCCGGGTTCATGCCCCATGGAAAGCCTGTCCATGGTGATGACTCTCGCCGCTCTCTACATGGGGATGTCAGCAGATGACTGCCTGAAAGCTGTGACCACAAATGCGGCCCGGGCTTTGGGAAGACATCATGTGACGGGTTGTCTCCTCCCCGGTTACCGGGCGGATCTCGTCATCTGGAATGCTCCCGACTGGAACCATCTGATTTACCATCCATCCGTCAATCACACGGCCGCTGTCATGGCACAGGGTCGATGGATTTTTTCTACCGGAGAACCGATCGAATGTCCCTTCCACTGATTCCTGTTCCTGTCATTCAACGATTTTCCCGAAACGACCCGAAGGATATCCGGATTGGCGAAATCATCGAGTTTGCAGAGGAAACACCGCCCGACCTTCACATCGGGGATGTCTGCCTCATCGGCTTCCCCGAAGACCGCGGCGTCGTGAGGAATCATGGTCGTGAAGGGGCCCGCGGAGGTCCCGAAAAAGTTCGTGATATGCTGTACCGTTTGCCTGCCGGAAACATGCAGGCTGGCATACGCCGGTTTGACCGGTTCAGAATATATGACCTGGGTCTGGTTCAGACCGGATCCAGTCTCGAGGAAGCACAATACCGGCTGGGTTCGGTGGTTGCCTATGTTCTCCATCACCGGGCCATTCCTGTGGTCATTGGTGGCGGGCACGAAACAGCCTACGGACATTTTCTGGGCTATGTTCAGAAACAAAAAGCGGTCTCGGTGATCAATTTCGATGCTCATCTGGATGTGAGAGTGCTCCCAGCCGATGGCATTGGCAACAGCGGGACACCCTTCCGTCAGATGATTGAGCATCCTTCCGGTTTGCTGAGCAGTTATGCGGTACTGGGAATACAGCCCAATTCAAATTCGGCATACTACCTCGATTATGCACGGGAAAAATCCATACGGACCGAATGGCTCTCTGACTTTAATATGAGGCATTTCACCCTCAAGCCATGGGTGTCCCCCGATCATCCGGTTTATGCCACCATTGATATCGACTGCTTTCCCGCCAGTGTGGCACCAGGGTGTTCGGCCCCGCCTGTTACCGGTGTAAATACAGAGAAAATGCTGGTGGCTGCCTATGATCTGGGAGAAAATCCGGCCGTAACCAGTTTCGATATCTGCGAAGTGAATCCCCTGTTCGACTCCGATAACCGGACCGCAAAATTAGCTGCTTTGCTCATTTACCAGTTCCTATCGGGACTGAGTCACCGGAACGGGTAATGGGTCAAAACGATCAGCCGGTTACCGTTTTGGATTTCCTGAGGGTTTCTGCACCCTTTCTTGAAAGCAAGGGAATTGAAAACCCACGATTAAATGCCGAGTGGTTGCTGGCGCACGTCCTGAAAACCGATCGCCTCTCCTTGTACCTCCGGTTTGACTATCCGCTAAGTCCGGCAGAAACCGACCGGTTCCGGGAACTGCTCAGGCGCCGGGCCAAACGGGAACCGGTTCAATACCTGACCGGTGAAGTCCCCTTTCTCAATCTCACGATTCATGTGGAACCGGGTGTTCTGATTCCCCGGCCTGAGACTGAGGAACTGGCTGACCGGATTATTCGCTTTCACCGCAACTTTCCGCCTGCTCAGGTGCTCGATATCGGGACCGGTAGCGGGATTCTGGCCATTTCCCTGGCTTCTGCCTTTCCCGATTCCACCATCACTGCAGTGGATCGGTCACCCGATGCACTGCGTATCGCCCGGCAGAATGCTGGGCTGGCAGGGGTTGACTCCCGGATCCGGTTTCTTGAACTGGATTTTCTGACCACTCCCATCCCCGGCACTTTTGATCTGATCGTTTCGAATCCACCGTACATTCCATCTGAAGAATGCAACACCCTCGAACCCGAAGTCAGCCAGTGGGAACCCCGGCTGGCGCTGGATGGAGGACCTGATGGGTTGGTTTTCTACCGGAAAATTTCAGAATGCCTGCCAGCATTGTTAAACAAACCAGGTCAACTATGGCTGGAAGGTCACCGGGATCTGATGGATGCCGTCTCTTCCTGTTTTGCTGATCAGCTTTCCGACTCAGAAATCATCAGTGACCTTTCTGGCTCTCCCCGATTTTTCAGAGGTGCATGGTGAGAGCAGTGGTTCAGCGGGTCAGCAGGGCGTCTGTCACCGTTAATGACCAGGTGGTCGGCTCCATCGGCAGGGGTATGATGGTTCTTCTTGGAATTCTCGATTCCGACACAGAGGCCGATGCAGATTGGATGGCTTCAAAACTCATCAGCATGCGGGTCTTTCCCGATGACCATGATAAGATGAACCGCAGTGTACTGGACTGCGGAGGTGAGGTTCTGATTGTATCACAATTTACCCTGTATGGTGATACCAGAAAAGGCAACCGGCCATCATTCATCCGATCAGCCGGACCTGCCATCGCCCGGCCATTGGTTGACAGGGTGATTCAGCGGTGTGAGGAGTTAACAGGTAAACCGGTTGCAACCGGAATTTTTGGAGCGATGATGCAGGTTGAATTGATAAATGATGGCCCCGTTACCCTGATCATCGACAGTAAAGAGGTGTGATGTGTTTTTTCTGATCGGATTGCTGGCAACAATTTCACTGATGATACTGGCCTTCCTCTGGCGTCGCCAGCGACGGTCGGATCATTCCATCCGCGGCAGTAAAAACCGCCTTCTCGACCGTCGCCGCAGACGGATGTCCTGAGTTACCTGACCAGCTGAATCAGCCGGGTCTGCCGGAAGTTTCCTGCTGTTACTTCATACAAATACAATCCGCTGGAAAGATGTCCCGCTCTGATGACCAGTACATGATCGCCGGCAGGTAGAAAGACACCAGGCTCCCGGTTCACTTCCCTTCCCAGTACGTCAAGTAAACGGGTACTCACCACCATTCCTTCAGGTAACGTCAGGGAAATTCTGGATTCCGGATTAAATGGATTCGGGTAGTTCTGACCCAGTTTAAATCCCTGAGTGGTACCGACAGGTTCATCAACCGAAACACCTCCGGAGGTGATTTTCACGTCGTCAATCAGCCAGGAAAGCCCCGGATGATTCATTGCACCTTCAAAACGGATAACCACCGTGTCACTGACTGTGGTAAACTGAACAGCCCGTGTCATCCAGGATGCCTGATTCTGCTCCCAGGCGGGTAAATCGGAACTCTTAACCGAGTCCAGAACAGTCCAGGTTTTACCATAATTGGTGGACCAGGAAAGGGTTCCTGCCAGGCCGTTGCCTTCCAGTACCTGCGTCCGGTAAGTGACGGTGTTCTTTCCCGACAGTCGGATCATCGGACTGATCAGCCAGGTATCGGACGAACCCGGATGACCTGAAAATTGAAGAATCCCGTTGGCCGGATTGGCCGTTTCAGTAGTGACCTGCCAGAGTGAGTCGCCAAGAAACACCGATTTCCCCGAAGAAACGGCATCGGTGAATGGAACCGTTGAAAAGGCACCGGTTCTGATTACAACTGAATTGCTTTCGGTACTGCGGGCATAGAATGGAGCCAGACCAGTGGCCAGGACCGAATACCGGTAATTCCGGGCCCCTTTTCCAATGGGAATATCAAAGACCGTCACCACCCCGTTCAGATCATCAATTGAAAACAGTGAGGAGTCCAGATACCCGCCGGGAATCCGGTAAATCACATAATGAAGCGGATTGTGCAGAGGCGTACCATCATCGTGGGCCATCGGTAAACGGAAAGTCAGATGACCAATCGATCCGTTGGTACGTGCTGATAAATCGGCAGGTGAATCAGGAATCGGTGATCCACCCGACCTGAAGTCTCCGGTAACCAGCGTACTGGTATCGGGTATTCCGGAAACCAGGGTACCAACCGAATAGGAATAGGAGTTGTACTGTACCAGACCACTGTCCCGGTATTGAAGCGCCTCTCCGGCAGATAAATTATCCAGGCGGATGAAGGCTTCGCCGTCTCTGAAAAGAATCGCAGACATGGGGCTGCTGATGGAAACTCCGTTCACGGTCTTCAGAGGCATTTTCCATCCGATCTGAATAACATCCGGGGTTTGATAATCACTGTACAGATCAAAATCAGCAACCACCTCCGGTCGGTTTTTTTCCACCGGAACCAGAACACTTGCTGTATCATCACCCGCAAACTGATCGGTACTGACCGAGGTCCACATCTTCACGGCCTTCACGCCGCCCGTTTGAAACTGAAGATTGACAACCACCTTTTTCGATCCACCAGATGATAAGGATCCTGTAAGCGCAAGTGAATCGGCAATGCCTTCATCAGGAACCCGGTAATGAAGTTTTCCTCCGGTTACCGAAGCGCTGCCATTGTTCCTTACCGTAACGGTAAAGGCATAGGTTCCCCCTGTAAAAAGTGAGGGATAGTCAATGTAATCCACTCCGATGGATTGGCTGACCCCCGGAAGTTTCAGCAATCCTGCCCTGAAAAGGGTCAACGCTGTGTTCATCCGGTCCGATTGCCCCTGAGTAAACAGATTCATACACCGGTCATCGGAATAATCCATGTAGTTCTCGGTCTGACGGGGTGTCCCGAAACACTGGGCTGGGAAGGAACAGGCCGCATTGTTATTCCCCGAAAAATACTGGCCGCTGCAAGGGGGCGTATCTTCTACTTCATCAGTGCCGAAACAGGAATTGTCATCACCCCAGGTGTGAATCAGATCAAGATAATGTCCGACTTCGTGAGTGGCCGTTCTCCCAAGGTTAAACGGACTGCGCGCACTTCCCGTGGTACCAAATGCGGTATAGAGGATAACCACACCATCCTGACCGTCAGGTGCAGACCCGGGGTAGTAGGCATAACCCAGAATTCCTCCCGTCAGATTGGCAACCCAGATATTCAGATATTTGGTGGCATCCCAGTAGGAATAGGATTTCAGTTGCTCATCATCGAAGTCCGGATCGAAAGAGGTTTCGGTTACATTGATCCGGTTGATACCAGTGGTTGGCTGACCGTTTGGGGCAATGGTGGCCAGTTTGAATTCAAGCTGTGTATCGGCGCTGGCAGGGTGATCGCTGTACCCGTTCGTCCCAGGTTTTTTCCTGTAGTCCTCATTCAGCACACGAATCTGACTGTAAACCTGTTCATCGGTGACCGATTGACCCGGTGAATCCGGATTTAAAACAATGTGAACCACCACTGGGATCTGAACACGCTGAACCCCGGAAGTTCGTTTCATTGAAGATCGCTGAAGTTCATTTTTCAGCAGGGTTTTCATCGATTCCCGGCGGGCAGCCAGAACCGGATCGGCTTTAAGCGCTTTATCCACCATATAAGGTGTGAAGCAGGTGCGCGGCTGATGCTGAGAGACAGCCAGATTCGGAATTAAAATGAGGACAGCAAGAATCAGATTTTTCATATGGTCGGGTTTGGTTAAACTTTAAAGGTAACGGGTTTTTAAACCTCCTTCAACCCGGATGAGTGAACCAGATGATGCAAAGCAAAGCCCTCCCGGACTGAACCCACAATCCTGTAAGAAATGCAGGGCAAAAAAAAAGGCTGTCCGTGGTTGGACAGCCTTTTATAAGCGATTGCATCAGCCGGCAGATGGGGAAAGCAACTAGGGCCTCCCCGGAACAATCAGAGTTTATTAACCAGATCGATCACAGCATCATAATTTGGTTCAACGGTGATATCAGGGGTGATTTCCACATGACGAACCACACCTGCTTTATCAACCACCACCACGCCACGGGCCAGAACCTGCATTTCTTCTACCAGAAATCCATAGTTCAGTCCAAAGGATTTTTCTGCATAATCAGAAGCAGTGGTCAGATTCGAAATACCTTCAGTGGTGCAAAAGCGGGATTGGGCCGGTGGCAGATCCATGGTAACCGTCAGAATAGTGGCGCCGGGAATGGTGGCAGCCTTTTCATTAAACTTGCGGGTTTGGGTGGCACAGATGGCTGTATCGAGCGATGGGGCCACACTGATGATCAGGTTTTTCCCTTTAAATTCTTCAAGAGTAATGGTGGACTCTGGCAGTAATCCTTTGCGGAGACGGAAATTGGGGGCTTTGTCTCCCGATTTGACCGGAGTTCCCAGAAGGGTCATCGGGTTGCCCTTGAATTTATAAACATCGGTACGCTTTGACATGGATTTCCTCGTTTAGACTGGTTTGGTTTTTGGTTTCATACAATAAGTCGTAAAACAAAAGGGAAACCCGCCGGGTTCCTTATTCATGCATCCAGTCGGAAATTCGTCTTTCAAGATCGAGCAGTTCCTGCCGGATCGATTCCAGTTCCTGGTGACGAAGGTCTTCCGGACCGGGTGTTTCAAGGTCGGTCATCCAGTCGCTGAGTGGTTTTTCGAGTAACAGTTTGTTGGTCGCTGCCAGAGAGTAGTTTTTTTCCCAAAGCAAACGCTTCAGTAAATGCACCAAGCGGATGTCCTGTTCCGTGTAAATCCGGTTTCCAGCTCGGTTTTTGGCAGGACGCAGCCGGGTGATCTCGGTTTCCCAAAACCTGAGCACATGGTCATCCACACCAGTCAGGACCGACACTTCAGAAATGGAATAATAGAGTTTTTTTGCCCGGATGGCCATGATCACACCCGGTCGGGTTGAATGGAAACCATGGCGACTGCATAGTCGTGGGTGTGGGACACACTGAGAAGAACCTGAAAGCCGGTGAATCGCTGTCTGATCCGTTCACTGATCAGAATACCCGGCCTGCCCGAAAATTCTCTGACGATTTCAATATCCTGCCAGCCAATTTCCTGACCGATTCCGGTTCCGGCGGCTTTTGCAAATGCTTCCTTTGCAGCAAAACGGGCCGCATAGTGGGAATAAGGATTGGCTCGTGATGAGCAATACCCGATCTCAGCCGTGGTGAATATCCGGTTCAGAAACCGGTCTCCGTAATCGGAAACCGATTTCTCAATCCGGGAAATTTCGATCAGGTCAATCCCGATTCCGGGTTCCATAACGGCTCAGTGATGGTGACCGTGAGCCCCATGAACATGTCCGTGTGCCAATTCCTCAGAGGAGGCTGCACGGACTTCACGGATATCCACCGAGAAATTCAGGTTTTTTCCTGCCAGCGGATGGTTGAAATCAACGGTCACTTCCTCGCCGGTGATTTCCTTAACGAAACAGGGAACTTCCACATGATCATCTGTTTCAAAAAACAGCTGAACCCCGGGTTCCAGATTAATATCGGTCGGGAAATCGTTCACATCATACACCCGAACGGCTTCCTGATCAAATTCACCATATCCATCGGCAGGTGCCACTGAAAAGGTTTTGCTTTGTCCGGCTTCCATCCCGTCGATGGCATTTGAGAATCCCGGAATCACCGATCCGGTTCCATGAATGAACGCCAATGGCTCATTTCCGTGTGAAGAGTCGATCACTTCGCCATCCACTTTCAATTCATAATCGAGGACGACAACGGTGTTTTTAGTTACTTTCATGTAAGGTTCCTTGGTTAGTCAATTAATAATGAGAGATCCATGGCGGTCACTGAATGGGTCAGTGAGCCAACCGATACAAAATCCACACCGGTACCGGCAATGCCAGCCACCGTTTCAAGGTTCACGTTTCCCGAAGCTTCAAGTGGAATGCGGCCCGCGGTTTCCTTAACGCATTCAGCCAGCTGAGCCAGTGTCATATTATCCAGTAAAATCCGTTGAACTCCGCCCAGTGCAAGCACTTCGGCCAGTTCCCGGCGGTTTTTCACTTCCACTTCAATGTCAGGAAATCGACCGGTCTGTTTCTGCCAGGCATGCACCCGTTTAATGGCTTCGGTTACAGATCCGGCCGCAGCAATGTGGTTATCTTTGATCAGAACCATGTCATACAAACCGATCCGGTGATTGGTTCCTCCACCGGTTTTTACCGAGTATTTATCAAGATCCCTGAGTCCCGGAACGGTTTTCCGGGTATCCAGAATTTTACAGGAGGTATGTGAAACCAGATCGGTGAACCGCCGGGTCTGAGTCGCAATTCCGCTCATCCGCTGAATGAAATTCAACAGTGTCCGTTCGGCCATGAGAAGCACCCGGGTCGGGCCTTTGTATGTACCCGCAATCTGTCCGGTCACCAGCCTGTCACCTTCTTTAAAGTTCCAGGTGAACCCTGTTTCGCTGCCACACTCCTGCAAAACCCAGTCGGCCACCTGTGTGCCGCAAAGAACTCCATCGCTTTTCGCTTTGATCAGAGCAGTCGATTGCTGTCCGGCTGGAATAATGGCCAGTGTGGTCACATCGCCGTCACGGATGTCCTCCTCCAGCGCCTGACGGATCCGCTGTCTGACGGAATGTTCATTCAGCATGGGTGGCCCCATCCGGACGGTCTGCCACCATGATTGGAATATCATCCACCACGGGATATACCCGGTTGCAGGTCTGGCAGGTCAGTTGTTGTGGTTCAGGTTGATAGATCAGTTTGTCCGACTTGCAGGCAGGACAGATCAGAAGGTTCAGTAAATCGGGGTGAATCATGTGAAATAAGGTGAAAAGGCCTTCAGTATAGTGTCGGGAACCCGGCGTGGTTTCCGTGTGTCGCGGTCAACAAAAACATGCTGGGTAAATCCGGTCACCTGAACCGGACCGCCTGGCAAAAACAGTTCATAATCCAGCCTGATCTTAACAGTTGGCATCGTCCGGATGATGGTTCTGATCGTAAACAGATCATCGTAACGGAAGGAACCGCGGTAATCGGCGTGCGACTCCACCACCGGCAACATCAATCCCTGATCTTCCATCCGGTAGTAAGGCAGTCCAATGGCTCGTAATAGTTCATTCCGGCCTGCTTCGAAATACTCGAAATACCGGCCGTAATAAACAACGCCCATCTGGTCGGTATGTCCATACAATACCCTGAGTTGCAGATCGTGACTGATCATCACGTGGTGGCGTCGAGATACCCGTACACTCCCATATTGGAGTATTTATCAATCCGCGAACTGACCAGCTCGGCAGAAGACAGCTTTTTAAGGGATTTCAGTTCTTCCAGCAGCGCTTTTTTAAGATTTCTTGCTGCTTCTTCCGGATTGTTATGGGCGCCTCCCAAAGGCTCTTCCACAATTCGGTCAATCAGATTTTGTTTCAGCAGATCTGGCGGGGTGAGTTTAAGTGCCTCAGCGGCCTGTTCCTTAAATTCCCAGCTATGCCATAGAATAGAAGAGCAACTTTCAGGAGAAATGACTGAGTACCAGGTATTTTCAAGCATAATCAGCCGGTCGCCGACACCAATACCCAATGCGCCTCCGCTGGCTCCCTCTCCAATCACCACACAGACAATGGGTACTTTCAAACGGGCCATTTCAAACAGGTTACGGGCGATGGCTTCACCCTGTCCCCGCTCCTCTGCTTCAAGACCCGGGTAAGCACCGGGCGTATCAATCAGGGTAATGACGGGTTTATTAAATTTTTCTGCCAGTTTGAACAGCCGGAGCGCTTTCCGGTATCCTTCCGGATTCGGCATTCCGAAGTTCCGCAACAGGTTCGTTTTGGTGTCCCGTCCCTTCTGCTGCCCGACTACCATAACCGTCTGTTTGTTCAAAGTGGCAAATCCGCCCACAATGGCCTTATCATCACCGAACTGACGATCCCCGTGCAGCTCCACAAAATCGTTGAACATCAGGTAGATATAATCGAGTGAGTAGGGGCGTTCGGGGTGACGGGCCAGCTGCACCCGCTGCCAGCGGGTCAGGTTGGAATAAATATTTTTTTTCAGCTCGATGACTTTTTTCTCGAGCCGATCAATTTCCGATGAAAGATCCACGTTCCCTTCCACGTGGTAGGATCTCATTTCTTCAATTTTCTGCTGGAGATTATAAATAGGTTTTTCGAAATCCAGAATGACTTTAGGCACGGTCTTCCCTCCTTTTCACAAGTCGTTCCATAATCAGCCGGTCCATGGCAACCGAATGGAACCGGTTATAAAATAGCGTCAGCAGATAGCGGTCTTCTTCCCGTTGAATCTGCGGAAAACAATCATTTAACAGGTAATGGGCTGTAAAGACTGCCGGTCTTCTGGCTTTATCGGGATTACCGATCCAGAATTTTCCGGGTTCCTTTCTCCCTTCACCTGCAACGCCCAACCCACGAATCACCCACCAATCGGTGATTCGTTTAACCAGCCGGTACACCAGTCCGGTCCGATCAGGCTGGCGCAAAATATCATTTAACAGAGTCTCTTTCAAACCGGTGACGGAAAGCAGTTCCACATGAACACCCGCTTCCCTGCACCACTGAATCCAGTGAACCTGTGCCTGAAAATCCATCACCCCGGTATCCAGAACCACATCGGTAATCCGGTTTTTGCGGATTTGTTCGGGTAAATCGGACCACAATCCTTCCACCTGTTGGCTGTTATTGGATACCGGTTTCCCGAACAGATAGCCTTTCAGTGTCATCCGGTGCTGAAAAACCACCCTCAGTTCGAACCAGGGAGAACCCGCCAATCCATCCGGACCGGAAAGCACCACGACCCGGCGGCTCTGTGGAACCCGGCTCATTAACCGGATCAGTTCCCGGTATCCGACATGAGTGGCTGTTACCGCCAGGAAGGATCCGAACAGCACCAGTCGGGAAAACGCAAAATCTTTTGAAAAATAGGCCGACAGACTCACAATCACCCAGGTCACCACCGAGGCCAGTATCACCCGCCGCCTGCGGGGTGTTGCCGACTCATAGACGCCCATCGACAGGTAAACCGCCACCTGAACGAAAATCAGAACAATAAATATGACCGGGTAGGCATAATCCGGATATCCGAACAACCGGCCATTCCTGATGGCGCTGAGACTTTCGAACAGAATCAGCAGACTGATTACATCGGTCAGCCCGGTCAGTAAGCCGGCCGATCGTTCACGGAAGGCTGCAAGCAGATACCGGAAGGTAATGGCCAGATTCAGCAGTCCGATAAAGACCGGATTCCCGCTGCCATGTTTCCGGGCAAAAATTTTCATGGATTCATAGAAATGGTACCGGGTATCGACATGAACCGATTTGCTGCGGCCTTTGAAATGAATCACCGTGGTAGCCGGATGATACACCACCCGGAAACCGGCCTTTCTGACCTGATAGCACAAGTCCAGGTCTTCGCCATACATGAAATAATCTTCGTCAAAACCGCCTGTCTGGTCAAAGGCCTCGCGCCGGACGAACATGAAAGCACCCGATACTGCGTCAATATCAGCCATTTCGTTTTCATCCAGATAGGTCAGGTTGTACCGGGCAAACCGCTTGGAGTGCGGGAACAGACGGCTTAGCCCCGACAGCCGGGTGAAGGAAACCCATAAGGTTGGGAAGGACCGGCGGCAGGCAGGCTGAAGGGTTCCATCCTCGTTGAGAATTTTGCAGCCCGTCAGACCAACCGACGGATTGGCATCCATGTAGGGAATCAGGGTGGAAAATACCGGACGGTCCACCAGACTATCCGGATTCAGGAAAAGTATATACCGGCCGGCCGACACCTGAACGCCCTGGTTGCAGGCGGCCCCAAATCCGACATTGACCGGATTCCGTATCAGTTTCACATCAGGAAAGGCAGCTGATACAGCCTCGGTACTCTGATCATCCGAGGCATTATCAACCACGATAATCTCCACCTTCCAGCCGGGCGATGCTTCCTGGACCGACCGGATGCAATTGATCAGGTAGGACCGGACATTGTAGCTGACAATGATGACCGAAACATCCATGCCGGGGTTATAACCGCCCGATCAGATGACGAAGACGGAGCTTCCATACCATCATAATGGCTTCCCTGACGATGGCTTTGGACATTTTGCTGCTTCCGGCAGTCCGGTCGTAAAAAATGATGGAGATTTCGCGGACTTTAAAACCCTTGCAAAGGGCACGGTAAGTGGTTTCAATCTGGAAACTGTATCCGTTCGATTTTAACCGGTCCAGATCCAGACTTTCCAGGACCTCCCGTCTGAACATTTTAAAGCCGCCGGTCATGTCCTTGATTTTGGTACCAAGGACCAACCCTGCATAGACATTGGCACCATAACTGAGAATCAGTCGTTTCAAAGGCCAATTGATAACATTCACACCGGTGATATATCTCGAGCCCAGCACAATATCAGCCTCCTGAGCGGCCTGAAGAAACCGGGGAATTTCGCCGGGATCATGGCTGAGATCGGCATCCATTTCCATGATATACTGGTAGGAACGTTCCAATGCATACTTGAAACCTGCCACATAAGCAGTTCCCAATCCCATTTTGCCGGGACGTTCCAGAATGGCAATGTGCGGATCGGCTGCCATGTGTGCCTTGATCTTCTCAGAGGTGCCATCCTTCGAGTTATCATCGATAAACAGGATATCCACCGGAACTTCCTGTGCACGGATTCTGGAGAGAAGCCGGTCAATATTTTCCACCTCATTATAGGTGGGCACAATGACCAGAACCGGGTTTGGTTGTGGAGTGGTACTCATGATTTATAAAATTGGTGAATAGATTCTGAAATGAAGGTAAGCTGCTCGGCCGTCATTTCAGTGTGGATAGGCAGACAGAGAATCCGGCTGGCCGCATCTTCAGCCACCGGAAAATCACCGGCGATAAATCCATAGTTCGAAAAAGCCGGTTGCAAATGAAGTGCATGCGGGTAATGAACCGCTGTGGGAATACCCTTGGTTTTCAGAAAATCCTGAAGAGCAGACCGTTTATCAGCCAGAATCGAGTACTGATGGTACACGTGAGTCCGGTCGGGAGCCAGAAACGGGGTTACCACTCCCGAACCGGAAAGCAGACGGTTATACGTTTCTGCTGCCTGCTGGCGGGCAGTGGCCCACTGATCGAGGTATTTGAGTTTCACCCGCAGGACGGCCGCCTGAATGGTATCAAGACGGCTGTTCAGTCCCAGTATTTCATGGTAATATCGTTTCCGGGATCCGTGATTGGCAATCATCCGCAGTTTCTCGGCCAGACGGTCATCATTGGTGAAAATCATACCACCATCACCAAAACAACCCAGGTTTTTAGCAGGATAGAAAGAAGTCGTGGAAATCAGTCCCATGGACCCGGCTTTTTTCCCTTTGTACAAGGCTCCGATCGATTGGGCATTGTCTTCAATCACCGGCAGACGGTATTTGGCCGCAATCTGCAGAATCTCATCCATATCGGCTGGTTGTCCGTACAGATGAACGGGAATGATGGCTTTGGTGCGGGCCGTAATGGCCGCTTCCAGTTTAGACGGATCCATATTAAAGGTTTTCGGATGGATATCCACATAAACCGGACGTGCACCGGTCACAGCAATGGTTTCGGTAGTGGCCACGAAGGAAAAGGCGGTGGTCACCACTTCATCACCCGGTCCGATTCCAAGGGCCATCATGGCAATCTGCAGGGCATCGGTTCCGTTTGCACACCCGATGGCATGTTTCACACCGTGATAACCAGCCAGTTCACATTCCAGTTCTCCGCAATCAGGACCACCAATATACGCGGTTGTATCAAGCACCTTCTGAATGGCCGCATCGACCTCTGGCTTGATTTTCAGGTACTGGTTTTTCAGATCAACCATCGAAATAGACATAGTAGGCTACCTTTTTAACTTTTTCTAACCACAAAGATCACCAAGTAATTAAAAAGATCACAAAGTGATTAATTAATGATACGATGAATTCCATTTTTCAATAGTTTTGTATTGAAGTTAATTAAAAGACCAAGTTTCAGATTTGACAATTTCAAATAGGTGATTATTTGAGCGTAATGAACATCAAGAAGACATTCGACCGCCTTAATTTCAACGATGATTCTGCTTTCCACTAAAAGATCAAGTCGATAGCCAACGCCGATATGAATTTCTTCATAAACAATCGGAAGTCCCTTTTGCCTTTCGATCCTTAACCCAGATTTAACTAACTCATAGTTAAGGCACTCTTCATAAGCAGATTCCAATAATCCCGGGCCTAAGGTCTTGTGAACTTTAAAGGAGCAATCCAAAATCTTCCTGATAATATGTTCATCATCCATTGTGTTAATTCTTAGTGCCCTTTTTAAACCCCTTTGTGTCCTTCGTGGTTAATAGACTTTTTCACTGCCCTTTCATGCGAAGCATCGTAAATACCGTATGAAACAGAATCGTCATATCCATTTTAAAGGACATATTCTCAATGTAGTACAGGTCGAATTTTAACTTTTCAAAGACATCTTCAAGCGAATTCTCATAACTTCCCTTCACCTGAGCCAGGCCCGTGATTCCTGGCTGAACTTTCAGCCTGCGTTCATAAAACGGAACAAGATCCCGGTACTTATCGATGAAATGCTGCCGCTCCGGCCGGGGACCCACCACCGACATATCCCCTTTCAGCACGTTGAATAATTGAGGAAATTCATCAATCCGGGTTTTCCGCATAAACCGACCCCAACGGGTGATCCGCGGGTCATCTTTCGTTGCCAGAACCGGACCGGTGTGCTTTTCTGCATCTACCACCATGGACCGGAACTTGATCACCCGGATCGGTCTGCCATTCCGGCCGACCCGTTCCTGAATGAAAAACACAGGACCCTTGCTTTCCAACCGGATAATCAGCGCACTCAACAACATGACGGGAGAGGCAGCCAGCAGAAATAACAAAGAAAAAACCACATCGAACGCTCGTTTAGCCGCCTTTTCAAAGGGTGTAAGAAAGTTCGGATTCAGATCGATCAGCGGGAACCCGTATATCTGCTGAGTTCTGGCCTGGCCGGATACCACATCATATAAATCGGGAATGATTTTGACACCCACCCGTCCCCCGTTAACCGTCGAAAGGACCTCTGAAAGGAACGGCCGGTCATCGGTTTCGATGGCAACAATGATTTCCTCCACCTGCTCCGACTTAATCAGATCTTTCAGCTCCTTCACATCACCCAATGCAGGGGTCAGGTCGACCGTTGGTTTTCCCTGAAGCACAAACCCGATGAAATGATACCCGAGTGCCGGGTACTGATTTACATTTCTGGCAGCCAGAATGGCCTTTTTCCCCGACCCGATCACGATGGTCCGGCGTGCCAGCCGGCCGGTCACAACCATATGCCGCTGAATAGTCCGTATGGTCAGCCGGAAACCAAGGGTCAGCGCCATCAGTACCAACCAGTAAAGCAGAATCACCAGCCGCACGTCAGCAATCTGCGAAACCCTTGCCTCATCCAGAAAAATAAGAAAGGCGATGATAAGGGTACCGATTAAGGTTGTTTTCACCAGTTGAATGGCTTCATCAAAACGGGAAACAATCAGCCGGACCTGGTACATCCCACTCAGGAAGAAAATCAGAAACCAATACCCTGACATGATCACCGACGTGACCCATAACTGCTCGGGAACAATGGAAAACTCATCGGGTTGAACCATCGTCCGGATGGTGTAATACCCCCACCAGGACAAATTAAAGGCGAGCAGATCGAAGAGGAGGATGAAGGCAAAAATGATTTTTATCATGTCATTTTCTGATAGTTGATGACCAGAACGACTCTCTCGAACCTAGGAAGAACCTCACATACCCAAAAAACAAAGCCCAGTTCATCAGAATGATGTAGAGAGCTGAATCAATGAATCTTACGGGAAATTTACTGGCAGGCATAAGAAAGAGAATGGTCGAAAGCAGATGGGCAAAAAGAACCACTCCACATAAATAACACCAAAAAGAGCCAAAAATAACAGTATTAACTACGAGTAGCAAAGAGACAAAAACCATTACCAGTGGGACAAGCCATCTTAACATTTTATGTGAGATCAAAAAGAAAACCGGAGTCAAAGAGAGACGCCGGAACCAACTTCTGATATAGATCAGTGTGGACAGATTGGATTTTCCAATTCTGATTTTTCGCTTGAATTCAACACGACGATTACCTGTATCTTCCTCGATTGCTTTCGATTTAGAATCGAAAACAAACTGCCCCCCATCCAGAAGGGATGCCAGACCAATCACAAAATCGTCAGTATACAAACCAGGCCCCAAACTGAAAGGAAAGGCGGATTTTCGTATCAGGTAATTTCCACCATTGGCTCCAATGCAATACCCCAGGGAGCCTTCATCTGACTTTATTCTTGTTTCATAGTCCCAATACAATACTTCATTCCATTTCATTTCACCCTTGGGAACCAGAGACAACATCCCACATACTCCATTTATTACCGGGTTCTGAAACCATGGCGTCATGTTTCGGATTGCATCCGGTTGCAACATGGTATTACCATCGGAAAAAAATAACAATTCCGACTTTGCCTCCATAACCAGATCAAATAGAACAAAGATTTTTCCCCGTCGTTCAGGATAATGAATCAAACGGACTGGAAATTTTAGCGGTGTGGACCTGATAAGTTCTTCTGTATGATCGCTGCAGGAATCAAGACCAAAAAAAACGGTCAGTTTGTCAGTGGGGTAGTCGATGGAATTAATGTTTGCCAGTTTTTCGGATATGACAGACTCCTCGTTGTACAGTGAAATGATCATCGAGATAGTGGGCTGTTCAGCTACTTCCGGCGGACGCTGAAGCACCGGCCCTTTTTTTACCCGGAAATGCAGAAAAAATGGATATCCGACATAGCTGTATATGACCAGCAAAAATGATACTCCGATAAAAACCAGGGAAACCAGTTCCATCAGGATCCCTTGTTCTTTATTAATTGTATGTATAATTGTTCAAACCGACCACCAATAATTTCCCATGTATGCTGTTCTCTAATGGTATGTCGTGCAGACATAATGATTTGTTCTCTTTTTCCGGGAGTCTGTATTAATTGTTGGATTGCAGCACAATACTCCGATGAGGAGTCGGCAATAAACCCTATTTTACCAGACACAAAGGGCAAACCTTCTGCACCAACAGTTGAAGATATCACAGGAATACCGGCAGCCATCATTTCTAATATTTTGATACGTATTCCCCCACCGATCCGCAGAGGAACAACCAGAGCAATACAAGAATCCAATTCCTTCCAAACATCACCAACAAAACCTTTGGCATCAACAAAGGATTTCAACGGATCGGGGATTTCAATCTGGTCTGTTCCCCTTCCAATGGCAACCAGTTTCAATTCAGGAAACTGTCGTATAATTTCAGGCAAATGGAGTGAAATAAATGATAAAAGAGAATCCCGGTTAGGTGCCCAATCCATGGCACCAATATGAGCAATTTTAATACCGGTAGTCTTACCGATTTTTCGTTCAAGCAAAGCAGATGATATACCGCTTGGGATTGTCATTGCCTTAACTGTGGGATTTAATTGACGTAATTCCACCTCATCGGAATCAGAAATCATGACGACAGCATCAAACATGGCACAAATTGTTGGTTCGTATTTCAGGAGCTTTCTATATTGAAGATTAGCATATGTCCTGATCATCCAATTGGTTTCCTGTTCTGCGTACCGTTTCATAATCCGCATTTCCAGATTATGCTGACGTAAAACAACTGGAATCTTTGTGTTTGCCTTCAACCAATGCACAACCCACCCCATATGCAAATGGTCAATATGAACCACGTCGATCGACTCGTTGGCGATAATTTCCTGAACAACTTTCAGGAATTCATTCCGATGAAATTTCTCGATATTATATGGAATGGGAGAGAATAAATTCAGTATTCCACCAGATACATTATGCTTGGGATGAAAGCTGATAATATGTGGAGTGGCGAATGGACCAATAATCTTTTCTGCATCCAAAACTGACCACTCCTTTGCATAGGTCAAAAAATGTAACTGGTGGCCCAGAGAGGCCATAGATGTCAGGATGCCATGAATGCTGATACGCCCCCCATCATTTGGTGGAAAGGGAACCTGCGGAGAAATCTGCAGAATTTTCATTTTTTACTCCACCAATAAATTTTGGCAACCTGTAAAAAGGCAAAACCTTTCTTTTTATTTTGTACTGAATCCGATAATAGACCGAATAATAAATAAACTATTCCTCGTATAGCTTTATTTAATGATTGGATGCAAGTAAAAAGAATTGCAGACACCAATCCTCGAAATTTAAAAACAAAGTAAATCTGATTACGGTGATTATTCTCAAGTTCAAAGATATAATTCTTTACACTTTTTCCCTGGAAATGACGGATAACTTGTGATGGAACAAAAATATTTTTATATCCTGATTTTTTAAGTCGCCATGCAAAATCGGCTTCTTCTACATACATAAAATAAAAGGGATCAAAACCATTCATTTCCTTAAAAACTGGTTTTCTGATGAGCATAAATGCACCAGAGACAAAATCAACCTCAGCGTAGCCTCTGTTTCGGACTGAAAAATCAATTCGCTTGGAATTGAACCAATCAACAAGACGATTCAACCAAAATAATTCAAATAATGCCTGCCTGACTCCACAAAAAGGTCGAACAGAAATTACTCTACTATTAGTACTATCGACATGTTGTATTCCCAGAACTCCAATCTCTTTATTCCGAATAAGTTCGAGTAAATAGATTAAATCAAGATTAACAATTTCTGTATCAGGATTAATAAAAATGAAGTAATCACCCTTGGCGTGTTGTACAGCCTCATTACATCCCCTTCCAAAACCAAGATTTTTAAATGATTTTATTAATCGTACTTGTCCTATTTTTTCGATTTCCGAAAAATCCTGCTGTTCCGTTGAGCAATTCTCAAATACTACAATCTCGAACAAAACCTTGTGTACTTTGGTTATTATCTCACGTACTATATTATTTAGAAATACATCAGAATTATAATTTATAAGTATAAAAGAAATAACAGGGTTATTTTCCAACATAATTTATCCGAAATATTCCAGATTTGTATGTTACTAACAAATAAATTAAACTAAAGGGAACAATCCATAATATTACAGACGATTTTAAATAATTAATACAAATAAAGAGAATCATTGGGAATATATAGAGTGATAAATCTTCTCGTGATATTTCTCTCAGACTTATACTCTGCTTACACTTAACAAGCAAATATATCGAACCACAAAGTGTTGCGATTGAAAAAGCCAACGCAATAGCTTCAAGAGAATTACCAAAAGCAAGTACAATCACAATGAAGACAATAATATTAAATAATCTACTAACGATCACTTCCATTGTCTTGCCAACAGCTATCAAATACTCACCTATGAAAAAGGATATAAAGGCTGCTGGAACTGAGTAATATATATACAAGAGAGTAGTTGAACTATCAATATAATTTGAACCAAAAAGCCCACCTAATATTTCATTACGATATCCTATAATAAATCCCAGTATTATCAAACCAGTAACTACTAACCAGTTTAATGTTCTAATAATTGAACACTTTGTTAATGATACGGTTTGTTGATTCACCCAAAATGGAACCATTCCATATGCAATACTGGCAGGAATAAACATAAGTGGAAGATACAAGCGCTGAACAACACTAAATTCAGCAGTACTTGTATAACCATATCTCATTTTTATATATACTATTATTCCACTGTTGATTACCAAATCACTAATTGTAATTATAATTAAAGGTGAAGACTGCCTAATCACGGAAGTAATTGTGCCAATCTTTGGAAAGATGAATATTTCCCTTAAACTGAATCCTATCCTTGAAAACAAATAGAGTGTTCCAATTGTATATACAAATGATATTGAAATAATAAAATAGGTAATTGAAAATATACTTAATTTGGAACCTAAAATAATAACCAGTAAAACAAGAAAGCCTTCTACAACAGTAACATATAGAATATTAGAGCTCAGGAATTGGGAACGCGCTATAGAATTAACAGTCGATCGTAAACTATCAATTCTTGGCAGAAACAGAAGCAGCAAGACAAGAAACGGAAGTAATTGGTGCCCTACTTCGATTGTATTCCACGAAATAATAACAAATAAAATAAGCGAAATTAAGATAAGAATTACTCTTACAGAAAAATAACTTGAAACAACTATTCTATTATATTCTTTGCAATACTCCCTAACAAGAATAGTGTTCGATGAAAAATCACTAATCTTCGAGGATATACCCAGCAAGGAAATAACATAACCATACCAGCCAAATTCAGATTGTTCTAATACAAGCGCCAGCTGTTGTACAATTAGAAAATTTAGCAGTGGATCAGAAATCTGTGTTAATCCTACCAATACAATGTTCTGTCCCGGATTAAATTTAGATATCACAGTAGTATTTCTTTTTGGGACTCCTTTTAGGTTTTACTTCTTAAAATAATCTCAAGCCAATCAGCACCAGGAGAAAGCCTGTCACTTTGAAGGTGAGTAGCAATGGGCTTTGTTGTTGAGACAAGTTTATACCTGCTCCCCAGCAAAACCTGGTAAAATCCGAATAAGAAAGTTTTCGCTACAATTTTTAGAACTTCGTTTTTTCCTTCAAACATATCTTTGAGTAAATTCCAATAAAGTAGTTTTGAGAAAAGACCAAGTTTTGTTAATGATAAAAATATACTTGAATCATAATTATTTTTTTTATAGGTAAGAAAGTGTGGCATAGCCCTCACAAGGGATGCCCTTCTCGCAAAGAAAGTCAGACATGTTGTTGATACATCGATCCAATTTTCCCTTTTGTAGACCTCTTTATCAAAATAGGGCAGGTGAATAGAATGCTCGAGATAATCCGGATTAAAATATAGTGTGAGAAAGTCAATTTCAGGATTTTGAATAATGTGGTTATATCCATGCTCAAGTGATTTATCTGTATAATAATAATCATCCTCTGCAAAATATATAATATCCGAATATTTATTCGCTAAAGCCGAATCAATTTGAATAATAAATGTCCCTACATTGCCACCATTTATAACATTGTTTATGCAAATGTTTGATTTATCAAATATACTATAAATAATTGATTCATAGTTAGTTGGACAATTATCTAAGATAAAATTGATATGATATTTTAAATCGCCCAGAGCCCTTCTGAATGATCTTAAAGTTTCTGATACAAGCGATTCCTTATCTGTAAAGTAAATTGGCTCCTTTGATATTTTAGGATAAATTCGATAAACAATATATACATCTCCATGATCATTTTTCATTAGCATAATACCTTCTGGCATTGATACTGCGATGTACCAAAGTAATACCTATAATTACGAATAATGAAATTGTAACAAAGGCACTCCTTGTATTCATTATCAAAAACGACATGATTATTATATTCCAAAAATATGAAAGAAGAAATACAGATATTTCGTTTTCATTTACTTTAACATAAAACCACATATAGGTCACCATGAAACCCAACATAAGTGGACCCAATATTATTCCAAGTACACCGAAATCGCAATAAAGGTCCCGAAGGTATGTCCCAGTATTTGACCAATAAGGTGTATTATAGCCTGGTTGATAAAATGTAGGTGGATTCACCAATGAAAGCTTTGCAAGTAGACTATAGATAAAATTAAAACTGTATTCACCAGGATACTGTACTTTTTCGCTGTCATATCTAATGGTTTCATTTAATACAGATACTTGACTGGATAGATAAAAATAAACTGAGGGGGAGATAATGATTGATTCCTTTGTTTGAACAAGGCTTTTATCTGCGCCTTTATAATCTTCGGTAGGAGCTCGAAAAGTTCTTGTAAGAGAGGTAGAAGCAATTCCGAGGACTAGTATGAGTATAGCAATAAGGGATGATTTTAAAATAAACCCTTTATCCTTTAACTGTTTTTTATATGAAACAAATAAAGTTGTCGCAAAAAACGCAATCGAAATAAGAATGTTTACTCTACCAAATGCAGCCATATCTCTAAGAATAACAGCGATAATTGGAAAAAGCAGTATTATATTTATTTTTTTGAATTTGGCTAAATATAAGGCAGAAAGAAATACACCCCCAAGACTTATACTTCCAATATAAGGGATCACTTCTACCAACTCTCCGGTCACTCTAAGTTTATATATTTCACCCCCATGAAGGAAGATATTTGAAATCGTACCATATCTTTGAAACAATTGATTCCATTGTA
Source organism: Bacteroidota bacterium (assembly GCA_013360915.1). Taxonomy (NCBI): domain Bacteria; kingdom Pseudomonadati; phylum Bacteroidota; species Bacteroidota bacterium. The sequence continues at coordinate 257,223 of JABWAT010000002.1, read as the reverse complement.
GGTATGCAGAGAATAATCCAATTATACCAAGAAAGAAAATATAAAATAGTAACGTATTTCTGTCTAATGAATACCCAGTTGTTTGTTTTCTAAGATTTGTACTTCGTTCAATTACTATTTTACCAATAATCGATCCAAATACTAGAAACAGTGTACTTGAATAAATAATTACCCAAGTCTCAAAAAGCATGTTGTGATAGTGTATTAACCCTATGAGATTAGTTAGAATAACAACAGCCCAAATCAATGAAAATGTTGAGAGAGGATTTAATATCTGATTAAATATTAATCTAGATACCAATACCACAATCAGAAAGAATATTATCGAAAATGTTATTTCCATTTAACTTTATAAATATCTGCAATCTTCGCCGCTAGTCGATTATATTCATTATAAAATATTCCACCTGGATTCAAACTAAGCACATCCATGGAATAAATAGAAAGCAGTACAAATAAAAAAATAAATGGGAAGGAAATTATTAGAATTATAAATAATCGCTTTGGACCGTGTTTGTAATCAGGTACTCTTGGTGAATCCAATATCTGAATTGATGGAATATTATTTTCCGCCTCTAATCTTGACTGTTCATATACAGGATACAGAAATTCATACATCTTATTCTGAATTACTACAGTTCGATAGAGACGAAAATATTCCAACATTTTATCAGGTGCATCCTTTAGTGAAACGAATACACTATTGGAACCTTGCTCCCGTTTTTTGTAATTATCGACCAATGATTTAAACTCAGTGAAACGAGTTTCACTTTCATTGTACATCGTAGAATTTTTTGTAAATGAAGCTTCAATTGTATTTAATTCAAACTCCATCATCATTAATCTTGCTTCAAGCTCAGCCTCGATTCTCATCGATTCCTTAGCTTGTTCCGGCACAACAAGTAAACCATACTTTTTCTGAAATACCCGCAGATTCTCCTCTGCAACTTCTAACTCATCTCTGTTTCTTTCAAAACGTCTTTCAATGAATCTTTTGCTAAGATTTGCCTCTTCAAGAGCATACACTAAACTTACACTGTCCATAAGAAAAATGAACCGATCAGCCATCTTCTTTGCGATTTCTGGATCCTTGTTGATCACATATATATTAATCATTCCATTTTGATCTATTTCAAAAAAGGAATCATCTCTGATCTTCTTAAAGACAAGGTCCCATTTTTTTTCCTTTAACTCGTAATACTCAAACAAATTAAACTCGTTTACAATTCTTGTTAGGACCTTTTCAGAGGTAAATATTCCATTAAGCCTATCCGTTTCATCACTCTGACCTTTAGTCAACCCACCAATACTACCCAACAGCGATCCACTAACATTGCTCATTATTGAACTAAGAGATAAACTCTTCTTTTTTGACACAACCATTAGGGTTGCTGAAGATTTATAAGTTTCATCCAACAAAAAAGAAATAATTACTGAGGCAATAAAAACAACAAGCGAATTAATAATAATAAAATTTCGCCAAACCCAAAGCGAGTTAAGTATTGACATCTTATTCTCTGACATTACTTCCTATTTCCCCAACTGAATAATTAACAACATTACCGTTGCAACCGACCCAATAACAGCAGAAACCCCACCTGCCACATTTAGCCAGTAGGAAAAGGGTCGCTTTACTTCCTTGGCTGCCCAGATGAAATCACCCGGTTCTAACTTGATGGATTGTTCCCCGACCTTAAGCCAGGATCGTGACTTTCCCTTAATCACATAAATCTCGCCAGTCGCCTCTTCGCCCAAGCCGCCCGACTGTTCAATGTAAAATTGAAAGTCCTTCCCGGCTATATATGGAAGGTTACCAATCCGTTTGACCTGGCCAAACACGTATACAGAGGTGGGCTTTTTTGGAATGATAATCACATCACCGTCCTGAACAATGGTCTGACTCACTGCCGAAGCGGGGTCTGGCAATCCGGTAAGATCAACGAAATCACCCTGTTGAAGCAGACGAACCTGATTATCCAGGGAAAACGTGGCAGAATCTTCCACCGTCAGAGAAGACATCCGTGCCATCTCCATGATGTTCAATTGCGGCTCGATGGAAAGGTATTGTGTAAGAGGTCCGAGATATTGGCCCTCGGTCTGAATTCGGGTATCCTCGATGGCTTTGCGCAATTGACCACTGACCGTTGCTCCGCTGAAATATCTGGCATAGTCGAGTGATCCATCCGGCTTGAGGCCACCCGCCTTTTTGAGGACCTCGTGTAAGGTGGTGGTATTTCGGGTAATGGAGATAAAACCCGGATTAAAGACCTCACCCACCACCAGAATTTTATAATCATACTTGAATTTATCGGCAGCCACCACCCTGATCCGGTCACCCATCTGAAGGGGTACCTCCGCATTCGGAGAGACAGAAATAATTTCTTCCCTGGTACCTGCCTGATTCAAACGGGAAATTTCAATCCGGTCAACAGTTTCATGGCTGGTGTCAAACCCATCCACCAATTGAATGACATCAGCCAGCCGGTCCCCTTCCACAAACTGTACACGCCCCGGACGTTTCACCGCGCCATATACCGAAACAAAATTCCGATCCGATTTATATACCGGAAATTGAATAAAGTCATCGTTTCGCAGATAGGGATTCATGGAAAGATCACCGGTGAGCCGGTATTTCAACAGGTCGACCGGAATGGTGGTGCCATCTGCCCGGCGGATGACCAGTCCTCTGAGCGGCAACCCCCAACGTGACATTCCCGACTTTTCCCAGAACGTCAGCTCCCTGCTTTGTGTAAGCGCAGCATTGACAATACGGGTGATGAACAGATCAATCCGTTCGGTGGGTGCCGCCTGGTAGCTGCCTGCAAAGGGAAAATCTCCGCCAATGGTAACGGAAATCGGAATCAATCCCACCATTGAGGAAGAGCCAAAGGAGGAGCGACTGCTCCCCTCATCTGACTGGGCCCATCCTGAAGAATGCATGGAGACTTGCAATGCAAGCAAGGAGAAAAGAAAGACAGATCTGATCATGTGAATCCGGAAGTAAATTGATGAGAAAGAAATCAGGGTTTTCCATCCCCCAGAACCGCAATCCGGTCGGATGTAAAAGCAAAGGCAGCATTTCGGGTGTCAAATATCTGACGGGAATGGCGGGAGATAAACTCCCAATCGAACGACGAGTGGTCGGTGGTAACCACCACTAAATCGGCTGAAGCCAGTGTGTCGGCGTTCAGAGGTACCGATCGGAATTCCTCATGCCCGACATGAACCGAGGGAACGAACGGATCGTGGTAAGAAAGATTGGCCAGTCCTTCCTGCCGGAGCAATTCCATCACCCGCAGCGCCGGGCTGTGCCGGGTATCATCCACATTTTTCTTAAAGGCCACGCCCAGTATCAGAATACGGGCATCCTGAATGGTGACCGGCATGCGGGCGATCATTTTAATGATGGTATCCCGCACATAAAACGGCATGAATTCGTTGGTCTTGGCAGCCAGTTCTATAAAATCGGAGTGAAAATCCCAGGCCTTGGCAAACCAGCTCAGATAATACGGATCGATGAGGATACAATGTCCGCCAATGCCGGGCCCCGGGTAGAAGGGCATGAAGCCAAATGGCTTGGTGGCGGCAGCCCCGATCACCTCCCAGACATTGATACCGCCAACACGGTCACACATCAGAGCCAGTTCATTGACCAGCGCAATGTTAACCGACCTGAAAATATTTTCGAGTAGTTTCTCCATTTCGGCCACCCGAGGTGATGAAACCGTGTGTACCGAGGAAATGATGGCCCGGGTGATGTGGGCTGCAAGATCGGTACAAGCCGGTGTTACACCACCCACTACAACCGGTGTGTTTCCGGTGTGCCATTTGGTATTTCCCGGATCAATCCGTTCCGGAGAAAACGCCAGAAAGTAGTCATAACCCACCTTCAGTCCCGACTCATTCAGAACCGGCATAACGTGGTACTCGGTGGTAGTGGGAAAAGTGGTGCTCTTCAGAATAACCAGCTGTCCGGGGCGAAGGTGTGGCAGAATTCCCCGTGCCGAGTTGATAATGAAGGAAATATCGGGTTCTTTGTTATCGGTAAACGGGGTGGGTACACAGATAAAGAAGATATCAATGCCGGCACAGGACGAATAATCGGTGGTAGCAGTGAATAAACCTGCCTGTTTCACCTTTTCCCACCGGTCGGCAGGAATATCCGCAATGTAGTTATGCCCCGCTTTCAGGCTTTCTACCTTACCTGAATGCGTGTCAATCCCAACCGTCCTGAAACCTGCCAGTGCATATTCGACAGCCAGTGGCAATCCGACATATCCCAGTCCGATCACACCGATGGTGGCCGTCCGGTTGTCTATTTTCTCCTTCAGATTTCCGGCAGAAACACTCATATCAACGGTTGCCGTAGTTCGACTGGTAGTAGGACAGGTACTCACCACTGATAATACGGGACCACCAGGATTGGTTATTCACATACCAGTCAATCGTAGAGCGCAGGCCGTCTTCGAAAGTGACCTCAGGTTTCCATCCAAGTGTTTTTCCGATATAGCTGATATCCATGGCGTACCGGCGGTCGTGACCAGGACGGTCCTTCACGTAAGTGATCATGCTTTCATCTTTACCCAGATGTTTCAGGACCAGTTTCACGATTTCAATATTAGGTTTTTCGGCTTCTCCACCAAGATTATATACCTCACCAACCGTGCCTTTTTCGAAAACGGTCCAGACGCCCGAGTTGTGATCATCCACATGGATCCAGTCCCGGACATTCATTCCATCGCCATAGACAGGGAGTGGTTTGTTATTCATTGTGTTAATGATCATGAGAGGAATCAGTTTTTCGGGGAACTGATAAGGACCGTAATTGTTCGAGCAACGGGTCACCACGGCAGGAAGGTTGTAGGTATGAACGTAAGCCCTGACCAGCATATCAGCGGCTGCTTTTGAGGCTGAATAGGGCGAATTGGGTGCCAGCGGCGTGGTTTCCATGAACTTACCGGTTGCTCCCAATGACCCATACACCTCATCGGTTGATACCTGCAGGTAACGTTTCAGATTGAATTTGCGGGCTGCCTCAAGCAACGTCTGAGTTCCGATAATATTGGTATCGGTGAATACCTTCGGGCCGGAAATGGACCGGTCCACATGAGATTCGGCCGCAAAGTGAATAATAGCCTCGATTTTGTGCGATTCGATGGCAGCATCCACTTCATCCTGTTTGGTAATATCCCCTTTCACAAACCGGTAGTTCGGGTGTTTTTCAACCGATGTGAGGTTTTCAGGGTTACCTGCATAGGTCAGTTTATCAAAATTGACCAGGGTAACACCTGTTTGTTTACGGAGAATCTGATGGATAAAATTGGAGCCGATGAAGCCGGCGCCACCAGTGATGAGGATATTCATGAGTCAGGGCCAGTGTAATTTAAGAGTGAGCAACAAAAATAGACCCACACCCAACTAAAATCAATGGATTTTGGAATACCCCACCTTTGGTGATGTCTGAAACAGAATCGGACCTCTTTTTTTCGGGTATCCGGTTTTTTGTGAAAATATTGTATCTTAAGAGTCGATTTTTAAATCTTGAAACCAGTCAGGTGAATCATGACCATTTTATATATTGAAGACGATTACGAATACCACAACATGGTCGATTTCATGCTTGAACCGCTGAAGGTGAAAACCCTTCACGCCTACAGCGTTCAGGAGGGGATTGACATGCTCAAGTCAAACAAGGTGAGTTTTATCCTGAGTGACATCAACATGGAAGGAATGGATGGCCTTTCCTTTCTGGCTGCCATCAAGCGGGATAAGGTTCTCAGCCGGATTCCCATCGTGATCGTCACTGGTGATCCGAGCAGTGAGAAAGCCCGTTTTGCCAATGAACAGGGCGCTGTTGGATTTCTCTCCAAGCCATTCACACAGAACGAACTGGCCTATCTTGTCAAGACTTTTGCGGTACTCGGTGATATCTATTCAACACTTGACGCATCTGAAGAAATTCTGATGCGAAAAAAACAGAAACTCATGATGAGCCTGGCTAAAAACTCACTTGAACGTGATTTTGAGAAGGCCATTACCTCCTACATCGGCGGATTAAATGAAATCTTTGACTTTGATGCCATTTCCTTTTATCAGCGGACACCCTCAGGCGAATTTTCGCTTCTGAAAGAAGGCGGAACGGTAAACTTCCCGATGGAAGCCCGGGTGGTCAGAGGTCATCAGACCCCCTCCCTGACAAGGTTGTATGACGAAAAAACAGAGGTTTTCAGCAATGATGCACTGAACATTCCCGATCATCACATCCGCAATTGGGCTCACAAGTACAACCTGACTTCTGAAATTATCCTCCCCTTCCTGAACCTGGATGACAAGGACTTTTTGCTTGGTGCAGGAACCAACCGGAAAACGGTTCAGCTTGACGGCTTTTTCTGGGGATTCAGGAATGCCATCTTCTCGACGGGTGAAAGCGATATCATCAAGCGGTTATCGGTGCAGGCCAATCCGATTTTAAGTCACCTGTCCAATTCAACCCTGAAGAAAAAGTTGTTCTGATTACATTCTTTTTGTTGATTTAAACTGGCTGTTTTGCGGGTTTCTGCCTGTTGAAACAGCCAGTTTTTTTTATGTCAATCGATCAATCGGCAGTTGGGGTGTTCCCTGAAAAGGAAAATCTGTATAAGTCTGACCGGACCCGAAGAAATCGATCGGAGACCCTGCCTTTTAATTCTCAAAGTTCGACCCCACCAGGGTCGCAAAATCAACATACAGGTTTCTCCATGATTTTAACACGAACCCCGGCCGGATTTACAACATCGGCAGGTGGTGTGGGAGGCAAGGATCGCAGCTTTCAGATCGTTTGTGCATTTCACAATGTTTAATGTCTTCAAAAATCCCGGCGCATCAAACGATCTGGTAAGCGGGATGGGGACGATCGTACTTCGACTCCGCTCAGCACAAGTGCGTTTCGATGCTGTAAGATTGTTTCGAGAGCCTGTCGAAGTGCTTTGCTACTTTCCTCTGAAGAAAGTTGATGACCAATCACGAAAAAAGATGTGGTTCCAGAACGCCTGGGTTGCTCCGCAGGATTACTTTTTCAGCTGAAAAAGTCACAAAAATAACTCAGCATGCCAGATTTGCAACCTTTGCACTCCGGGTTTCTCAACGATCCGACCCGATCAGATTGTGATTTCCGATAAACGAATGGACTTCAGATGAAATGGCATCGAAGGAGGTCATCATCACCAGTTTTCCGCGAAGCCTGGCTGCATCACGGAATCCTTTCAGGTAATTGTGATAATGCTTCCTGAAGGTCACCAATCCATGGTTGCCTTTATAATCAATGGCATATTTCAGGTGCCTAAGCATAACCAGGACTTTCTCTTCCAGTTCAGGCTCGGGAGGCATCACGCCGGTTTGGATAAAAGTTTTTGTTCGCTGGAAAATCCAGGGATTTCCGTAAGCACCACGCCCGATCATCAGGCCATCCACACCCGATCGGTTGAGTACTTCAAGTGCATATTCAGGGTTGGAGATATCCCCGTTTCCGATGATGGGGATACCGGCCGCCTTTTTGGCTTTTCCGATCCACTCCCAGTCGGCACGTCCGTCAAACATCTGTGCACGGGTCCGGCCATGAATGGTGAGGGCAGAGATACCACATTGTTCCATCCGGGCAACGGTATCGAGAATGCTGATAGATGAAGCGTCCCAGCCAATGCGGGTTTTGGCGGTCACAGGTATCTTCAGGGCCGAAACAATGGCCCGGGTTATATCGGTCATCAGATCAGGCACACAAAGCAGACCACTACCCGCCCCTCTTCCCGCGACTTTCTTGGCCGGGCAGCCATAGTTGATGTCGAGAAAATCGGGTTTCAGGGCCTCAGCATGCCGTGCTGCTTCGACCATGACCTCGACCTGGTTACCAAAAATCTGGATGGCTACCGGGCGTTCCTCCTCTGAGATGTCCATTTTGCGGGTGGATTTTGCAATATGGCGGATAATGGCCTCTGAGGGAACAAACTCGGTGTAGACGATATCCGCACCGTGTTCACGGCAGATCTGGCGGAATGGCAGATCGGTGACATCTTCCATGGGAGCCAGTACCACTGCATGATCAATTGACAGATTACCGATTTTCAGATTCATTTAACCGACGCCTTAACTCGTTCAACTCACGCTTCCATTCATTCAGGGCGGCCCGTTCATTTGCATGCAGGTGCCACAACCGATTGTTTTCTATCCACTCATCCACAACGGCTTCTGTCAGTTCCGGAATTCCCAATTCCAGTTCAAGTTGCTGTTTTTCAAGACTCAGGGCAATCAGATCAGACTCGGCAAGATGACGTTCGGCCTGTTCACGCCGGTGGGCACGGTCATACTGGCGTCTTTCTTCTGAAATGAGAAACCAGAAGAACAACAGTCCCAGAAATACCGATACGACCAAAGCGGCGATGGTGGGTACCATGACCACCTTCCCGAGCAAATACCAAGAGGCACCAATGATCAGAATCAATTCAAAGCCATATCGTTTCTGGCGCATGAAATCCCGATCGAGCCGATCAGCCTGATGCTCGGCCGTTTTAGAAACCAACCGGAGGGTTTTTACAAGGGCAACTGCTTTTCTCAGGTCGGGTTCATCCGGAAAAGGTTGCGGCGCCAGCCAGGCAGGTTCAATCAATGCAGTCAGGTGCTGGATCTTCAGTTCAAGATCCTGCATCCGCTCACCGGGTGTCATGGGGACAGGTCAAACAAGACACCAAACCGGACCCAGGCATCCAGGCTCCGGAAGGTGAAATCTGAGTTTCCGAACTGAACAGAATCAGACTGTTTGACTCTTAAGCCGGCAGCCAGATGAATGTTCATGGACTCTCCGGTTTTGAGGGCCCCATCAGCCCGGAGTCCGGTCTGATATCCACGCGCTTCAAGGACTGAGGGGAGAGCGGCAGCCACACCGGTGGTTTCCAGGTAAAAAAACTGGTAGCCGAGTTCAGGTCCGGCGGTAAAAAGCAACCCTTCCGGAACGGAAAACCGGTAAAAGGGGTGGATCACCACCCCAACCGACTGGTAGGTATAGGTTTGTATCTGATTATCCAGGTCGGAGTTCAGTCCTGCGAGGTCATAATCGACAGAGAGTCCAAGTCCAACCGTTTTCGTCAGTTGCCAGGAAGATTCTGCCGCAAGCGTAAGAACCTGCTGACCAGAGGATAAATCCTCACCGAATCCGGAAAGAAAATCGGTCAGTTCGTAGAATTCATGTCTGGAAATTCCCAGACCGGCTGTAAACCACCAGGATTGGGCCGGTAAAACCGAAGGAAAAAGCAGACACCAGACCAGAACTCCGTTTCGAATCCACATCAGCGGGGAACGACCTGCTTCTTGAAATAGTCGAGGGTGATTTTGAGACCTTCGCTGCGACCCACTTTCGGCTGCCATCCCAGTTTCGCTTTTGCCTTGGTGATATCGGGCTGACGCACCTTGGGGTCATCCTGAGGCAGTGGTTTGTATACGATTTTACTTTTGCTGCCTGTCAGCTTCAGTACTTCCTCGGCAAACTGGAGGATGGTGATTTCATCGGGATTTCCGATGTTAACCGGTTCGGTTTCATCAGACATGAGCAACCGGTAAATGCCATCGACCAGATCGGCCACATAACAGAAACTGCGGGTCTGCGATCCATCACCAAATACAGTCAGGTCTTCACCACGAAGGGCCTGTCCCACAAACGCCGGCAATGCACGGCCGTCATCCAGCCGCATGCGGGGACCATAGGTGTTGAATATGCGGATAATACGGGTTTCAACCGCATGATACCGGTGGTAAGCCATGGTGATGGCTTCGGCAAAGCGCTTGGCTTCATCGTAGCAGCCACGGAATCCGACGGGATTAACATTTCCCCAATAATCTTCGGTCTGCGGGTGAATAAGCGGATCACCATACACTTCTGAAGTGGAAGCAATGAGAAAACGGGCTTTTTTAGCCTTCGCCAACCCAAGGGCATTGTGTGTGCCAAGACTGCCGACTTTCAGGGTCTGAATGGGAATTTTCAGATAGTCAATCGGGCTGGCTGGTGACGCAAAATGCAGGATATAATCGAGCGGACCATCGATATATATATAGTTGGTAACATCATGCTTAATAAACCGGAAATCCGGATTTCCCATGAGATGGGCGATATTATCGGTATTGCCGGTGATCAGGTTGTCCATGGCAATGACTTCATGACCTTCGGCCAGAAACCGGTCACACAGGTGACTGCCAAGAAATCCGGCACCACCGGTAATGAGGGTTCTTTTTTTCCGTTGCTCAGACATGCGCAGGTCTCCCGATTGAGAAGTACTCGAATCCCTGTTCCTTCATGGATTGGGGATCATAAATGTTACGGCCGTCAAAAATGACTGCCTGTTTCATCAGGCGTTTCATCACACCGAAATCCGGACGGCGGAATTCACTCCATTCAGTGGCTACCAACAGGGCATCAGCATCCTGAATGGCTCCATAATTGCTGTCGGAATAGATCAGTTTGTCACCAAACCTGGCTTTTACATTGCCCATGGCTTCGGGATCGTAAACCTGAACTTTTGCACCGGCAGCCAGCAGTTTCTGAATGATTTCAAGTGCGGGAGCTTCACGGATATCATCGGTATTCGGCTTAAATGCCAATCCCCAGACACCGATGGTTTTCCCTTTGAGGTTTCCTTTAAAAAAGTCGCTGAGGCGATCAACCAGAATGGATTTCTGAATCACATTGACTTCCATGACCGATTTCAGAATCCGGAAATTGTATTTATAATCTTCCGATGTCTTGTTCAGGGCAGAGACATCTTTGGGGAAACACGATCCGCCATAGCCGATTCCGGGGAACAAAAACCGTTTACCGATACGGGAATCAGATCCGATTCCAATACGGACCTGATCAACATTGGCTCCCACCTTTTCACACAGGTTGGCCATTTCATTCATGAAAGAAATTTTGAGAGCAAGGAAGGCGTTTGCCGCATACTTTGTCAGTTCAGCAGAGCGTTCATCCATCATGTAAATCGGATTTCCCTGCATGACAAAAGGCTGATACAGATCATTCATCACCTTGCGGGCTTTTTCAGATGACACCCCGATCACCACGCGATCCGGTTTCATGAAATCCTCAACAGCATACCCTTCGCGCAGAAACTCGGGGTTACTTACCACATCAAAATCGGTGTAGCCATTCGAATATTTCAGAATTTCGGCACGTACCTTTTCGGCCGTCCCAACCGGAACCGTCGATTTGTCGATGATGATTTTATAACCAGCATCCCGATGTTTGGCATACAGCTTTCCGATATCACCTGCCACACCGAGGATATACTTCAGGTCGGCTGAACCATCTTCATCCTGCGGAGTCGGAAGTGCCAGGAACAGGATATCGGAGGACAGGAATCCTTCTTCGAGTTTGGTAGTGAAAGTGAGGCGGTTTTCTTTGATATTTCTGGCGAAAAGAATTTCGAGACCAGGTTCGAAAATGGGGATTTCCTTGTTCTTCAGCCTGGCTACTTTTTTCTCATCGATATCGACACACACAACCTGATTTCCTGTCTCGGCAAGACAGGTTCCGGTAACCAGACCCACATATCCGGTACCCACTACGGCGATTTTCATAGATCTCCTGTTAAAAAGACTGCAAAGGTACGATTTATCAAAGTAAGCTTCAACTTCACCGGATGTCCGCCAGCACATCGGGCAGCGCCATGGCACCATCCAGATCGAGGCGCAGGGTTACGCCAAGCAGCAAATCATTGCGGAATCCCAGCTGATGTACCGGGTTTTTGATGGCAATCCACTGAAGCCAGGTGCTGGCCTGCATACCGGGTTTATATTCCCAGGTGGCGGTCAGACGACTATCATTTCTGAATTGTTTTCGCTGATAATTCAACCCATTGACTGCGTCTGGCACCAGCAGGTTTCCTTTTCCATAGACCGTGTACTGTCCGGACAGTTCCAGCCAGACCGGGTACCACTGCCACCAGCGTGCTTTGTAAAAAACCTGCCAGGAATCGGGTCCGGCCGGATGTCCAAGAATGGACCCGGCTGACAAATCTTTCAGATTGTGATCGATCATTTTCGAATAAAACACATAATTCAGCCACAGAGGACCATTGGCGTCTTTGACTGTGTATGTTTTTGGCATGATGCGGGTCCATTCAAGGCCCACAGTCAAAGGAAGCGACCATAAGGGATCGGACCACTCAAGACCGGCCTGAAAACCAATTTTGTTACTCACAAGTCCATCAATTGAGACATCATCCAGCATGACGGACCCATAACCATGAAGTCCGGGAAACCGGTAAGATCCATCAAAACTGTAGGAGACATTGTCATCCAATGCGGTTGTTCCGGTATTTTGTCTTTCCCCGAAAAAGGTGATCAGCGGATTCAGGTAACTGAGTTTGACACCGAATCCGGTGGTTGGAAACAGGACAGTCTGGCTGACAGCCACCGTCAGGCGGTTGGTGATTCTGGCTTCGAGTCGGGTTCCCAGAAGGTTTCTTTGCAACTCGGTTGGTTGTTGAAAGTAGGCCGAACTATCGAAAGTGGAATGATCCATCTGTGAGAAAAAATGTACAAGCTGAATGGCTTTCCATCGATACCGGAACCAGATCAGATCGCCCGGAGGCGCAGCATGGGAGAGCATCATGGAAGACGTTTGTGTGGCTCCCCAGGACAGTTTCTGTTTCCCCACCATCATATCGAACCAGCCCCAACCAGCCCGCAGGTAGGAATACTTATGAATCAGGTAGCCATCTACCCGGGTTTCATTGACCCGGTTGACCCACCTTCCGCGGTAATCGGTGTCGTGTGAGGCATCAGAATCGATCTGCAAAACCGAGGCACCCAGCAGGTGATCGCCCAATTGTCCCCAGATTCCACCGTACAGTGATCCTCTGACGTGATAATCAAACTCAGGCTTGGTCATGGATTGAAGAGATCCGTAAAGCAGGCCGTGAAGCAGACCAGGTTCATCCGCATTGCGCTTCACATAATCGGATCGCAATTGCTGGTTCCAGGCATCAACCATGGTGGGGAGATTCACCTGATGATCCTCGAGCCAGACGGACCAATCGGCCGGATAACTTTCGAAGGGTGAGAATGACCCGGGATATCTGAGCTTCATCTCGTTCATCCATAAAAATTCCTGTCTGTCGGTCTGAATCCATGGATGAACCTGAGCAGAGGAAAGAACGGGAAGAAAGAAAAAAGTCAGAATCAGAAGGGAACGGAAGCCACGGTCAGACATAGAGTTTTACCAATGAATAACCCACGGTGAAGGCAATCACCAGGAGTGTGACATAGATTAGTCGCCGGCTGCGCTGCATATGGTACTCGAGCAGGAGCCGGTAACCGAGAAAGAGAATAATCGACTTGATGCTGACGGCAGCCAGGTGGTATTCCATGGTCAGATCAGGAGGAAGAAGGTTCAGACAAACGACGATCAGAAGTATGAAATACTCAAGCGGATTCGACAGGAAATTTCCACTGATCTGTTTGACCAGAATATTCAGGATGATCAGAACACCAATCACGGAAAACAATACATTCGAGAACACTTCAGCGGAAAAACTTTCGAACCAGACCACCGGGTCGATCACCTGCTCTGCAGCGAAAATGATAAAGACACCCGCCAGAAACAGAAAGAACATCAAAAATTGTTCGTAGGTATCGGACTGATGAGTGAGGTACAGATACAAAATGCCCCCGAAAAGAATCATGCCGATGATGATTCCTTCCACGGGAGTATGCACCAGCAGAACCACATTCATTAGCAGGGCAGCAATAATCAGATTTCTGATAATCAGCGGTAGCAACAGGGTGACTCTGAGCAACCACATGATTCCTGCAGGAACCGGTTTGACTTTTTTATTAAACAGGTGTTTCAGGGTGGGACGTCGTCTGATAAAAGCAATCAGTTTAAGAGCAGCTGCCACCATTCCAGCGGCTACGATGAAAAGCGAAATATCCCTGAATTCATACTGATAAACAGAAAACACACCCAGCAAGCCCAGCAAAGTCGCCACACCGTACATGAACATGACCGTCAGTCCGTGACCAAGTCCCATGTTCATCAGACGGTGATGAATGTGCTTTTTGTCCGGGGAAAACGGATTGGTGCCTTTCAGAATCCGGCGCGTGAATGCCCAGGCTGTATCGAGAATAGGCAGGGCGAGAATGGTAAGCGGAAGCGCCAATGTCATTACTGCAGCTGACCGGACTGACCCGATAAGCGTCAGCATGGCAACAAGAAATCCAAGGAAAAGTGAACCGACATCGCCCATAAAAACCTGTGCCGGATGACTGTTGTATTTCAGGAATCCGAGCAGGGCTCCGAACAGGGTGGCCGATATAAACAAGATCAGATATTGGTTCGTCAGAAATCCGATGAGACCCAGGAAAAACAGGGCGATGGCAACGATTCCGGCGGCCAGGCCATCCAATCCATCCATCAGATTGATTGCATTGGTAATTCCGACAATCCAGACCAGGGTGAAAGGATAGGCGAAGTACCCGAGATCCAGCTTGAAAATGCCAAAAACATCAATCTCGTTGATGACCAATCCCGACATGGCCATACCGATCCCGGCGGCAACAGCCTGTCCGGCAAATTTTGCATAGGCATTCAGCTGAAGGATATCATCCAGAAGACCCACGATGGCGACGATAATGGCACCGGAGAGAATTCCCTTCATGACGGGAGTCATGGGGGCAAACAACAGGACCGGAAGGATAAAGGCAGCCACCACGGCCACACCACCGATGCGCGGAATAGAAGTGGTGTGAACTTTTCGTTCACCCGGTTTGTCGACCAGATTTAATCGCTCTGCCAACCGGATAACCAGTGGCATCAGCAGAAAGGAAGTGGCCAGTGCCAGAATGGCTGTATAAAATATTTGCATCCGGTTATTCTCTGCGGCAAAGATACATCCGGTTAGGACCGGACTCTAACCTGTATTTTTGCGCATGACCGCGGTCACCCATTGTTCACCAACCGGTTCAGGAGTGTTCGGTAGGCGCTTGTTGCAATGGTGCGGTCGAGAGTGGAATCAAAATACCGGCGGGCTCTGACTCCCATTTCTCTGAGGGAGTCCCTGTCATTCACGGCCAGAGTAATAGCAGACCGAAAGTCATCTGCCTGGCCATGTCGGATCGAAAAACCAAGGTTCTGGCTTCTTACAATCCGGTCAATTTCACTGCCTTCATCAACCAGAGCTAACGTAGGCCGGCCTGCCGCAGCAATGCCATAAAATTTCGAAGGGACCAGGTAATCTGACATGCCAGCGGTCAAAGGGACCAGATGAAGATCGGCCACAGCCAGCGACTGCCCCAATTGTTCCTTGGGTTGGAACGGAAAAAACCTGACAAAGGTCCAGCCATTCCTGTTGGCGTTTTCTTTGAGCTGTGGCAGCCTCACTCCCCCGCCCACGATGACAAAAACCAGATCGGGATGGTCGGCAGCCACGGGAACCATTGCTTCCATGATCCAGTCCAGACCCTGACTCATGCCTGTGTTTCCGGAATACATGATTACGAACCGGTCCCTGAGGTCCCATTCTGTCCGGAGGGGCGAATCCTGTACCGGCCTGATCAGGTTGCCATCACTCCAGTTGGGAATCACCGACACTTTTCCCGGTTCCACGCCATGGGAAACAATTTTATCCTTCATTGGTTCACTGAGTGTGACAATCTGCTGTGCATGGTGGTTGATATAATTTTCGATGGCTGCACTGAGACGGATGAGTTGGCGGTTTCGGATGGTTCCCATCTGGACTGCAATGTCAGGGTAAAGATCCTGTACGTTATACACGTAAGGTACTCGTCGGATCAACCGGATCAGGTTCGCGGTTACCCCGTTGAGCAATGGGGGTGTGCTCATTACAAAAACAAGATCAGGCCGGGTCACTGTCAGGCTTTTTATGATGGACAGAAACCAGAAACTGAAAAAATGAAGCAGACGATTCAGGATGGATTTATTGCCGGCCGGGTGATTATACAGGCGAAAAATGGTGAGAATCCCGTTTTTCTCAACCTTTAAAGGGCGGATTTCCGATGGGAAAGTACCCGGTTCAGGAAAGCCGGTAATAACGGTTACCCGAAACCCGGCGCTGACCAGATCATCACACAACTCGGCCAGCAACTGGCCGGTGGCAGCATAGTCGGGGTAGTAGTGCTGATTGATAAACAGCAGATGCTTCATCGGGCTCAGCGGACCAACCGGCGAAGGTACTCTCCATATCCGCTTTTTTTGAGATCATCGGCGAGTTTTAACAGTTGTTCTTTGGAAATAAACCCTTTCCGATAGGCCACTTCCTCGATACATCCGATTTTCAGCCCTTGCCGTGACTCGATCACATGCACAAATTCTGATGCCTGAAGCAACGAATCGTGGGTTCCGGTATCCAGCCAGGCAGTTCCCCTGCTCAGGACCTTGACGTTCAGCTTTCCACGCTTCAGATATTCATTATTGACATCGGTGATTTCGTATTCGCCCCGAGCTGATGGTTTCAGGTTTCGGGCAATTTCCACCACCGAGTTGTCATAGAAATACAGGCCGGGAACCGCATAATCCGACTTTGGCTTAGACGGTTTCTCTTCAATGGAGAGAACCTTGCCGTCCTCATTAAATTCAACCACCCCGTATCGTTCCGGATCACTCACCTGATAGGCGAATACGATTCCCCCATCGGGCTGGGAACATTTCTGAACCGTTTCCTGTAATCCTGTTCCATAAAAAATGTTATCTCCCAGGATCAGGGCAACCGGATCCTTTCCGATGAAGGATTCTCCGATGACAAAGGCCTGAGCCAATCCGTTGGGTACTGCTTGTTCGGCAAAGGTAAACCGGCATCCGATTCCGGTTCCATCACCAAGCAATTTTCTGAAACCAGGAAGGTCATGGGGTGTTGAAATGATAAGAATGTCACGGATTCCAGCCATCAGCAGAACACTGAGCGGATAGTAGATCATCGGTTTGTCGTAAACCGGCATGAGCTGTTTGCTGACCGCGATGGTCAGCGGATGAAGACGGGTTCCAGATCCGCCGGCGAGGATGATGCCTTTCATGGTGGGTTCCTTCATAAAAAGCCTGAAAGATACAATCAGGCCGGCGGGTAGTAAAAACGATCAGGTAAAGAGTTGATGCAGATCAGGTTCAATCTGTCTGACTGAAACCGGTCTGTGCAACAATCCGGCAAGGGCCGGGGGTATTTCTACCGGCTGACCGATGAGGGGTTCAACGATGGTTTCAAACTTGGCCGGATGTGCAGTGGCCACGATCATGGCAGGTTCCCCATCAAATCGGGTTCGTCTCACTTTTTCTGCAACTGCCGTGTGAGGACATATCACCATTCCGGTCTTATGAAAATGAGAAATGATGGTTTCTCTGATTTCTTCATCGGTGACCGAGGCAGTTTCAATGAAGGATTTCAGGTGAGACAAATCGGGATACAAGTCCCTCAGACGTTCCATATTCGACGGATTTCCGACATCCATGGCATTGGCCAGGGTCTCCACACTGGGTCTTGGACTCCATTTTCCGGTGTCGAAGAAATCGGGGATGGTCCGGTTGGCATTGGCAGCCAGGACGATTTTTCTGATCGGGGCACCCATTTCCCGGGCCCAGACAGCTCCGACTGCATTTCCAACGTTGCCACTGGGGATAATGATGACCGGGGATTGGCCTGTTCTGGCCCGGAACCCGATTGAAGCATGAATATAATAGGTCATCTGGGGCAACAAACGTCCCAGATTGATGGAATTTGCTGAACTGAGTTGACGGTTTCCTGCAACCGACGGAGTGGCAAAGGCCTCCTTTGCCAGACGCTGACAATCATCAAACGTCCCTTTCACCGCATAAGAGGAAATATTTTCACCCCAGCAGGTCAGTTGCTGCTGCTGACGGGGAGAAACTTTTCCTTCCGGAAATAAAATAATGACCTCGAATCCGGGCTTTCTGAAAAAGGCAGAGGCAACCGCTCCGCCGGTATCACCGGAAGTGGCCACCACAATCGTGGTTACCGGATCACCCGGTTTTTTCAGTGCCGCCATGACGCCGGCGAGAAACCGGGCCCCCACATCCTTAAACGCCGCTGTCGGTCCGTGGAACAATTCCAAAACAGCAGTCTCCTTGCCAAAAAAGTTTAGCGGAACTTCGAAGTTCAATGCGTCTCGGATGATCGGACCGATATCAATCTTTTCGGACGATTCATTGAAAAACGGCTGAATGGCCAGGGTGGCCAGTTCCGGGTACTGCATTCCGGATGGAAACGGAGACAGAGAAGGAAAACCTGATGGAACATACAATCCACCGTCGGGCGCCAGGCCAGTCAGAATGGCTTTTTCGGCGGAAACGGGTGGGGCCTGATGCCGGGTGCTTCTGAAAATCATGCAACCACCCGCTTTGCACCATCCATGTTTACTTCTGAAATCCAGAAGGAACTGGTGATTCCCTCGCGGGAAAAAGAGGCCGTGATTCCCGATGCCACACTTTCACCGGTTGCCCGGTCTGGAACCAATGCAAATACACTGGGGCCGGATCCGGAAATGGAACAACCAAGCGCGCCTGCAGCCAGAGCAGCAGACTTGGCCTGGTCAAATCCCGGAATCAGAATCGAACGACGGGGCTCAATCAGTACATCCCGGAAACTCCGGCCAATCAGGTTCATATCCTGTGTATAGCAACCAGCCAGAAATCCGGCCAGATTTGCTGATTGCTGAACAAAATCTTTCAAAGGCAATTCTTTTCTCAGAACCGCCCTGCTCATCCGGGTATCCAGTCGGTAATCGGGATGAACCACCACAACCATCAGACTGGCCGGAACCGGTATCTGAACCACATCAACCGGATTCAGATTCCGGGTCAGGGTCAATCCACCAAACAAACAGGGAGTCACGTTATCACCATGCGGACTTCCGCTGGCCAATTCCTCTCCCAACAGGGCGTAAGAAAGTAACTCTGGTTTCGACAACGGTTTTTCCAGTAAATGATTCACCGCAACCAGGGCACCAACAGCCGAAGCAGCAGATCCACCCATGCCGCTGCCCAGCGGAATTCCCTTTTTAACCGAAAGTTCAACACCGAAGTCGGGTTTCACTGTTTCGAGCAGACGGATAACCACCCAACCGGCTGTGTTTTTTGCAGGATCCAGAGGGAGATCGAGCGGAAGTCCGGTCACCGACCGGATTCTGACTCCTGGCTCAGCAGTCTTTTCAGCTGTGACCGTATCACCAACCGAATGCAGGGCCAGACCGAGAATATCGAATCCAACGGCCACATTGGCCACCGTTGCGGGCGAAAAAACGGTCACCGATTCACCAGCCATTGCCGAGGCTTTCTGTTGAAGGGCCTCCGTTTTTAATCCCGGCATTACAGCACGCCTCCGAGATAGGCGGATAACCGTAGCAGGTCGGCAAAAGCACCCGCGGCTGTTACTTCAGGGCCGGCTCCCGGTCCCTGAACGATCAGAGGTTGTTTCTCATATCGTCTGGTGGTAAAGGCCACAATGTTGTCACTTCCCTGAATACGGGCAAACGCGTGATCCTTCGGATAGGTGCGCAGTTCAACCCGGGACTGGCCAGTCGGATCGATCACACCAACATACCGGAGTACCTGACCATTCTTCTCTGCCTCCTCATACCGGGCTGCCATGGCCTCATCCGACACCGAATAACCAGCGAGAAATTCCTCGATACTGCCTTTTCTGAGAGATGGAGGTACCAGGTTTTCCACGGGAATATCCACCACTTCCGTTTTCAGTCCGATTTCCCTTCCCAGGATCACCACTTTTCTGACGACATCCATTCCGGAAAGGTCATCGCGCGGATCGGGTTCTGTATATCCGAAATCCCGCGCCTGTTTCACCAGTTGACTGAAGGGAACTTTTCCATTGAAAGAACTGAACAGGTAACCCAACGTTCCTGAAAGCACCCCTTCGATCCGGATGATCTGATCACCAGTCTGAACCAGATCACGAAGGGTTCCGATAATCGGAAGACCCGCCCCCACAGTGGTTTCATACAGGAAGTGCTTCTGAATCTGCTTTCCTTCATTCCGGAGGGCTTCAAAATAGGAATAAGCGGCCGTATTCGCCTTTTTATTCGGCGTGATTACATGAATTCCGGCACGAAGCCAGTCTACATACATTCCGGCGATATCTGCAGAGGACGTGCAATCAATCAGGACGCTGTGCGGATAGTAATCGGCATGGATATGTTTGATAAAACTCTGAAGATCCGGCTCGGTTTCGCTCTGATCGAGGTCGTGTTTCCATTTGGACAGATTCACACCATGATTGCTGAGTACCATTTTTTTTGAAGAAATGATGCCCCGGATTCGGATGTCGATGCCAAATTCGGATTTCAGCCGGGCTGATTCTGAGGCAATCTGGTTCAGAAGCGTGGTTCCGACATGACCTGGTCCGATCAGCCCCACAGACAGGGTTTGGTCCGACAGATAAAATCCGGAGTGAGCAGCACGTAATGCCTTCGTGGTTTCGTCGGCATCAATCACGACACTGATATTCCGTTCGGATGATCCCTGCGCAATGGCCCGGATATTAACTCCTGCTTTGCCGAGTGCCCCGAAAAACTTCGCGGAAATGCCTGGTTTGCCCGACATGGATTCACCCACTGCGGCCAGAATGCTGCAGTGATGCTCAATGGTGACCGAACTGATTTTTCCATGGTGGATTTCGGAAAAAAACGCATGTTCAGCCACTTTTTTGGCCTGATTGGCCTGATTTTCGGGAACGGCGAAACAAATAGAATGCTCGCTGGAGGCCTGCGAAATCAGGATAACCGAAATCGACTTCTCATGAAGGGCAGAAAACAGCCGGGCAGAAATGCCGGGAACCCCCATCATTCCCGTTCCTTCGACGTTGATAAGGGCCACTTTGTCGATGGTCGAAAATCCGGTGACCACACTTCCGTTATCTGTTTTTGAGGTGGTAAAAATCCGGGTTCCCGGAAAAGAGGGATTAAAAGTGTTTCTGATGTAAATGGGAATGCCCGATTCCATCACTGGAGCCATCGTACTGGGATGAAGCACCTTGGCTCCGAAATAGGCCAGTTCAACGGCTTCCTCATAGGTCATTTCGGGAATGACAACGGCACCCGGCACCTGTTTCGGATTGGCAGACATCACACCATCCACATCGGTCCAGATGGTTACCGATCCGGCCTGAAGCAGTTTTCCGAAAATGGAGCCCGAGTAATCCGATCCGTTCCGCCCCAATGTGGTAGGAATGCCATCGTCGGTCTGAGCCACAAAACCCGTGATGACCATCCAGTCAGGATTCACAGAAGAGAGAAAATCCTGCATTTTTTTCTGGGAGGGTTCCCATAAAATATTTGGTGTGGATGTGGTGGGTTCGACCACAAGAATCTGACGCGCATCCAGCCAGACGGCCTCAATTCCCTGTGAACGGAAACGGGCTGTCAGAAACCGGGACGACCATACCTCTCCCAGACCCGACACAAAATCCCGGGTCCTGGGTGAATATTCACGGGTAATCCAGACACTGCGCAGGATGTCTTCAATATCATGAAAATCGGCCTGAATGGCGGCCACCAATTCTGTGCGGTAATCGGGTGGTACCAGGGCCTGGATGGCATCGAGGTGTTTTTTTCTCAGTGTATCAATCTGATCGTAGACCCCATCCTGACGGGTCCGGGCTGATTCCAGCAACCCAAGCAGGGCATCGGTCACACCACTCATGGCAGAGACCACCACTGCCGTTTTTCCTTTGTGATCGTTGGTCAGAATCGAGGCCACGTTGGCAATCCGGTCGGCGTTGGCGACCGAGGTGCCACCGAATTTATGTACCAGCCAGGGAGAGGACGTCAATCGGATACCTTTCAGTTTTTTGGTGGGAATTATACGGAGTCAGACCCCTGCGGGATGGCGGACAGGAACACGGTCACAAAACAATTTATAATTCAGACTGTCAATGAGTGCCTGCATACTGGCTTCGATGATATTTTCGGAAACGCCCACAGTTACCCAGAAGGAATCGGCACCAGCCGTTTCGATCAGTACACGTACTTTGGCTTTCGTTCCATCCTTTTCATCAAGAACCCGGACCTTGTAATCAACCAGTTCCGTTTCATGTATCTGAGGATAGAACCGCCCAAGGGCTTTGCGAAGTGCGTTATCAAGGGCATTCACCGGTCCGATTCCATCGGCGGCGGTATGTTCCACTTCCCCATCGACCTCGAGTTTCAGGACTGCTTCACTGTGGGAAATCTGACGGATGTCGTTCGATGAAATCGCAACACGGGTATCGATCAGATTAAAATAGGGCCGGAATTCACCCGTTTCGGTCCGGAGAAGCAGTTCGAAGGAAGCATCGGCCCCGTCAAACTGATAGCCTTTAAATTCCATGGCCTTTATCCGGTCGACCAGACGTCTTGCCAGATCGGGATGCTCATCCAGATTGATTCCCAATTGATGGGCCTTATAACGGATGTTACTTTGCCCCGACAGGTCAGAAACCAGCACCCGCTGATGATTACCAATTTGTTCGGGTGCAATGTGTTCGTACAACCGGCCGTCTTTCAAAACGGCCGAGACGTGAATTCCGCCCTTATGGGCAAAAGCGGATTTTCCAACAAAGGGCTGACGGTTGATCGGCACCATATTGGCCGTTTCATCCACAAAATGGGACAAGGCTGTTAACTGATCCAGCGCCACCGGGCGGGTGGTTTTCCTGCCGAGTTTGAGAATCAGATTCGGGATGATGGAGCAGAGATTTGCATTGCCGCACCGCTCCCCGAAACCGTTAATGGTTCCCTGCACATGGGTGGCCCCGGCATTGACGGCAGTAACCGAGTTGGCAACAGCCAGCTCTCCATCATTATGAGCATGAATTCCAACGGGAATCGAAACCTGAGCAACCACTTCTCTGACCATGCGGTCCACCTCAAACGGGAGACTTCCCCCATTGGTATCACACAGAACCAGTGTGGAGGCTCCTCCGCTGACTGCAGCTTTGAGCATGGTCAGCGCAAAGGCTGGATCATCCTTATAGCCATCGAAGAAATGTTCGGCATCGAAAACAACCTGACGGCCTTCTGAAACCAGATACCGGACCGATTCAAAAATCAGTTGCTCATTTTCTTCCGCCGTAATTCCCAGTGCAACATCGGCATGAAGACGCCAGGTTTTTCCAAAAATGGAAACCACAGGTGTTTCACTGGCCAGAAGCGCATTCAGGTTCTGATCCTCACGCACCTTGTTCAGCAGGCGGGCCGTTGATCCGAATGCACAAATACGTGCTTTCAGACCGGCAAGCGACTTCACCTTTTTGAAATACTCGGCATCCCGCGGATTGCTTCCCGGCCATCCGCCTTCGATGATGTCGATCCCGAACTCATCAAGTTTGCGGGTGATCATGAGTTTGTCGTTCACCGACACATTGACCGACTCGCCCTGCGTGCCATCACGCAGGGTGGTATCGAACAGTTCGATGCGAGAAAGTTCACTCATGGCTGATCCTTATCCGGCCAGCATTCCGGACTGACGGGCATAGGTAAACAGGTCACCTGCCTCGATGATGGAAACCACATCGCCGAGAGGTTTCAGTAAAATGGTTTCGCCAGTGGTCAGGTTTTTAACCAGATTGGCTTTGACATCCACTTCGAGTTCATCTCCGGTCCGGATGCGGTTATTCACCTTTTCATATGATTCATACGGAATCAGAAAACCACCATCCACGCAGTTCCGGTAGAAAATACGGGCATAGGTTTCTGCAATCACCGCTTTCACACCCGCCACCTGCATGGCAAAGGGCGCATGTTCACGGGAAGAGCCGCATCCGAAATTGGATCCGCCAATGATGATGGAGTATTCCGATTGCCAGTTATCTCCGTTGATGAACGGTTTTTTGCCTTCCGGTAATCCAGCTTCGTTCAGCGGAACTCCCGACATGGCATACTGACCATATTTTTTCTTTTCTTCCGGATCGGAAAGGCTGTAGACAAGATGTTCGGCCGGAATGATCTGATCGGTATCAATCTTGTCACCCAATACGTAGGCTTTACCAGTTATGATTTTTTCCATGATCTGTTTCCCTTTCCTTACATCACATCACGTGGATCGGTTATGACACCCGTCAGTGCAGACGCAGCAACGGTGAGCGCAGAAGCCAGATAAACCGACGATTTTTTACTACCCATCCGTCCCGGAAAATTCCGGTTGGTGGTGGAAATGATCACCTCCTGATCCTGGGCCCGTCCGAAGGTATCGGAAGGTCCGCCCAGACAGGCTGCACAACTTGATTCACCCATGATACAACCCGCCTTCTGGAAGATTTCACGCAGGGAAACCCCATTGACGGTTTCAACATCCAGTTGAGAATCGACCCAGGTACTGGCCGGAACGAGGAAGGTCGGAACCTTTACTGTCTGGCCGAACAGCAGACGGGCAGCGAAGATGAAATCTTCGAGTTTGCCACCTGTGCAGGAACCGATGTAACATTTCGTCAGTTTCGTTCCCTGAACATTACGGACCGTATCGCGGTTATCCGGACTGTGTGGTTTGGCAACAAGTGGTTCCATGGTGGCCAGGTTGTAACGGTATTTGGCCACATATTTTGCATCGGGATCCGATTTGAAAATTTCATACGGTTTCGATGTCCGGGCCTTCACATACGCTTCAGTCAGTGCATCGGCTTCGATGATTCCGTTCATTCCACCCGCTTCAATCGCCATGTTGGTTAACGTCATCCGCTCACTGATTGGAAGAGACATCACGCCATCACCATTGAATTCCATGGCCCGGTAGGTGGCTCCGTCGGTGGTGATATCCCCGATGATCTGCAGAATCATGTCTTTTGCAGTCAGGTAAGGAGGTATTTCTCCATCGAAGGTGAACAGCATCGATTCCGGGACTTTTTCCCAAATCTTTCCGGTTCCCAGAATAAAGGCAGCATCCGAATTTCCGACACCGGTCGAAAACATTCCGAAAGCACCCGATGTACAGGTGTGTGAATCGGTACCAAAAAGAACGGTACCGGGAACGTTGTATCCTTCTTCTGCCAGCGCCATGTGGCAAACACCCTTGTAGCGGCTGGTTCCTACATCGTAATAGTTCGGCAGGTTATACTCGGCGGCAAACTGACGCAATTTGTTCACATTGGCGTTTGCGTGTGAGTTTGCGGTGAAAATGTAGTGGTCAGGGAAAATGACCAGCTTTTCCTTGTCCCAGATTTTGGCTTCGGGACCAAATTCCCGTTTCCAGATATCGATGGTGGGAGGACCACACACATCATGCGTCATCAGTACATCGACATTCAGCCACACCGATTCACCCGGTGTGACACGGTCCCGTCCGGCCGATTTAGCCAGGATTTTTTCGGTGATTGTCATTCCCATAGTCGTTCCCTTCTTTAAGTTGACCAATCCGTTTAAACAAACCGGACCGGATTATCCTGCCAAACCGTGGCATTTTGGTCCTGCCACATTTTTTCCATATGAAATTTATGATTCAATCCATTCAGATAAGCCCGGACACTGGCCTCAATAATATCGGTCGAAGTGCCCTTTCCAGTGAACGTTTTTCCATTGTCTCTGATCCGTAAGATGACCTCACCCATGGCATCGCGCCCGCTGGTAACCGACCGGACCTGATAATTTTCGATTTTCAATGAAGTACCGGTGGCTGCTTCCAGTGCTTTAAATGCTGCATCAACGGGACCATCACCTGCCGAACTGGCCTGAACCGGACCGTTCTTCGTTTTGATCCTGACGGTTGCCGTCGGAACAATGGTGGACCCGAGTGTCACCTGCAGGTAATCCAGATCATAAACCTGTTCCTCATGGTGACGCTGTACTTCCTCACCCATCAGCACCCGCAGATCGTCATCATACACTTCCTTTTTCTTGTCTGCGACATCGAGGAATTTTTCATACAGGTCGTCCAATTCCGTGGGGGTCATTTCGAAACCCATGGCGCGGATCCGGGCCACAAGTCCGTGACGGCCCGAGTGACGGCCAAGAACAATTTTATTTTTTAGTACCCCAACCGTTTCAGGAGTCATGATTTCGTAAGTCTGACGGTTTTTCAGAACGCCATCCTGATGAATGCCCGATTCATGAGCAAACGCATTGTCGCCCACAATGGCCTTATTCGGCTGGACGATCAGGCCGGTGTATGCAGAGACCATTTTACTGGAATTGTAGATTTCCTGGGTCTGAATACCGGTTTCAAACGGCCAGAGATCTTTCCGGACGGTAAGTGCCATGACGATTTCTTCCATCGAGGCATTTCCTGCCCGCTCACCGATTCCGTTGATGGTACATTCGACCTGACGGGCCCCATTCAGAACAGCCGACAACGAATTGGCTACGGCCAGCCCGAGGTCATTATGACAGTGGACGCTGATAACCGCCTGATCGATGTTTTTAACCCGACGTTTCAGTTCAGCGATTTTCTTTCCGAACTCCTCTGGCATGCAATAACCGGTGGTATCGGGGATGTTTACCGTGGTGGCACCTGCTGCAATCGCTGCTTCAATCACCTCGGCCAGATATCCGATATCGGTACGGCCGGCATCTTCGGCAGAATATTCCACATCGGCGGTGAGGGTTTTGGCAAAGGAAACGGCATCAACCGTCATCTTAAGAATGGTTTGCTGCTTTTCGGCCAGGGTCTGACCATACCGCGGATCACCAAATTTTCCGAGAATATGGATGTCGGAAGTACTGGTGAAGGTATGGATCCGCTTGCGCCGTGCATTCTTTAACGCCTCATAGGCTGTCCGGATGTCTTTTTCAACAGCACGGCAAAGACCAGCAATGATCGCTGTGGACTGATCGGAAATCCGCTGAACGGCTTCGAACTGTGCAGGAGAGGAAACCGGAAATCCGGCTTCGATCACATCCACACCCAATCGCTCGAGTTGTCTGGCAATTTCCACTTTTTCAAAGACAGAAAGCGATGCACCCGGTGACTGTTCGCCGTCACGCAGGGTGGTGTCGAAAATGATAATCCGTTCCGGCATGGATGGTTTCCTTTCTTTCAGCCGACTGCAAAGCCGAATGGTTGATCGGCATACACGTCGGAAAACGAGGCTTCAATTTTGGCTGCCATTTCCCTGGTACCCACGGTCTTCTCTCCGGGGGCGGCAATGTCTGCGGTACGGAATCCGGCATTCAGAACCCGTTCAATGGCCTGATTTAAACTGTCGGCGGCCATGTGCATTTTAAACGTGCGGTCAAACATCATGGCAATCGAGGCAATGGTTGCAATCGGATTGGCTTTATCCTGCCCGGCGATGTCAGGAGCCGATCCATGAACCGGTTCATACAGAGAATGTTTATCTCCCAGACTGGCAGATGGAAGCATGCCGAGACTTCCC
Organism: Bacteroidota bacterium; assembly: GCA_013360915.1. Lineage (NCBI taxonomy): Bacteria > Pseudomonadati > Bacteroidota > Bacteroidota bacterium. The sequence goes on along the minus strand of JABWAT010000002.1, from coordinate 229,882 downwards.
GGAATCATGGAGGCAATGTCACTGAGGATATCACCAAACATGTTTTCGGTCAGCATCACATCAAATTGACCCGGATTCCGGACCAGTTGCATGGCAGCATTATCGACATACATGTGGTTCACCCGGATCATCGGATAGTCTTTGGCAACTTCATTCACCACCTGACGCCAGAATTGCGACACTTCCAGCACATTGGCCTTATCGACCGAGGTGAGAATATGCCGCCGGCTTTTGGCCAGTTCAAAGGCATTCCTGGCAATCCGGACAATTTCCTCGCGGGTATAGGCCATGGTGTTCCAGCCACGATTTTCATCGAGACCGCGGGGCTCACCGAAGTACAACCCGCCGGTCAGTTCACGAACGACCACCAGATCAACACCCTTAATCACCGATTCACGCAGGGTTGAGGTTCCGGCCAGGGAGGTGTAAACCTTGGCAGGACGGAGATTCGCATACAGTCCGAGGACCTTTCTGAGTTTAAGAAGGCCGGCTTCGGGTTTCAGGTGGTGAGGCATCGACTCCCATTTCGGTCCGCCAACAGCTCCCAGCAGAACCGCATCGGCTTTCAGACACGCGTTGAGGGTTTCTTCGGTTACCGGAACACCGTGTTTATCGATGGAACAACCTCCAAAGAGATGGTTTTCCAGCTCAAACCGGACACCGTACTGTTTACCGACGGCCATCATGACCGGAATGGAGGCCTCGATGACTTCCGGACCGATTCCATCACCGGCCAGAACCACCACTTTTGCATTTAATACTGACACTGACAATCTCCGTCTGCTACTGGTTAATTCGTTACACGCCGATTTCTTCGCGCTTGTCCTTTTTGAAAAGGAAGCTCATCATGGACCGCAATTTTTCACCCACCCGTTCAATGGCATGCTCGCGGTTCGATTTGCGAAGTTTTTCAAAATTGGCTTTGCTGCCATTCAGTTCGGTCAGAAACTCGCGGGCAAATTGTCCCGATTGAATTTCTTCGAGGATCTTTTTCATTTCCTTCTTGGTATCCGAGGTGATCAGCCGCGGACCACGGGTCATTCCGCCATATTCGGCCGTATCAGAAACCGAATAATTCATCCGGCTTAATCCGCCCTCAAAATAGAGATCCACAATCAGTTTCAGCTCGTGCATACACTCGAAATAAGCCAGTTCAGGTGAGTAGCCGGCTTCAACCAGCGTTTCAAAACCAGCTTTGATCAGTTCTGCAGATCCGCCGCAGAGTACGGCTTGCTCACCAAAAAGATCGGTTTCAGTTTCTTCTTTGAAAGAGGTTTCCAGAACCCCGGCATGAGTGCCGCCCAGTCCTTTTGCCCAGGCCAGTGCCAGATCTTTTGCCGTACCGGTTGCATCCTGATAGATGGCGATCAGACAAGGTACACCGTTGCCCTGCAGATAAGACCGGCGAACGAGATGTCCCGGACTTTTCGGAGCAATCATGATGACATTGACGTTGGAAGGGGGGGTGATCACCTTGTAGTGGATGTTGAAACCATGGGCAAAAGCCAGAGTTTTTCCTGCCGTCAGATGCGGTTCGATTTCGGCATCATATACGGCCTTCTGAGCCTGATCGGGCAACAGAATCATGATAACATCGGCCCAGGCAGCCGCTTCAGAAACGGTTTTTACAGCGACACCGGTAGCCTCGGCTTTGGCCCATGTCGCGCTCGATTTACGCAGACCAACGGCCACCGTCAGTCCGGAATCGTGAAGGTTCAGTGCATGGGCGTGTCCCTGGCTCCCGAATCCGATCACCGCAATTTTCTTGCCTTCCAGATGGGCCAGAGAGGCATCGTCGTTATAATATACTTTCATGTGACTGTTCCTTCGTTTTTTTATGACATCAAAACTTCTTTTGCCACCCGGTGAACTTCCTGTTCTTCCCGTTTGATGGCGACCAGACCCGACCGCGCAATTTCACGAATACCGTACTGGATGCACAGGTTGATCAGCGCTTCGATTTTTTCGGGCGGACCCGAGACTTCCATGGTGAGGATTTTATGGGTGATATCCACCACTTTCCCCTGAAAGATTTCAACCAGATCCAGAATTTCGGACCGGGTCGATTTCGTATAGGAAACCGAGATCAGAGCCAGTTCCCTGGCCACAAATTTTTCAGCCGAGAGATCAACCACCTTGATCGTATCAATCAGCCGGTTCAGTTGTTTAATGATCTGGTCGAGAATTTTGTCATCTCCCGAGGTGACAATGGTCATTCTCGAGACATCGGGATCATCGGTCACCCCGATTGAAATGGAGTGAATATTAAACCCACGGCCGCTGAACATCGTGGCAACACGGTTGAGCGCACCAAATTTGTTTTCTACCCAAACGGATATAATTCGTTTCATCGGAATTCTTTCTTACAAAAGGTGATTGGGATCGAGTGGCCGAACCATCATGTCTTTCACCGACCCGCCGGATGGCACCATCGGGAACACCATCTCCTCTTTCACCACTTTGAATTCGACCAGAACCGGTTTGTCATTGATGGCCATGGCACGATCGAGAAGCGAATCCACTTCGGCCGGATTGTCGGTCGACATGCCCACACAGTTAAAGGCCTCGGCCACTTTGACGAAATCAGGATTCGATGGACCCAGGTTGGTAAAACTGAACTTTTCCTTGTAAAACAGATCCTGCCACTGACGGACCATGCCAAGAAAACTGTTATTGATGATGATAAACTTCACCGGCAGATTGTGATGGGCGGCTGTAATCAACTCCTGCATATTCATCTGGAATCCGCCATCACCAGAGATAGAAACCACCGGACGGTCTTTGATGGCAAAAGCGGCACCAATGGCAGCCGGAACAGAAAAACCCATGGTTCCCAAACCGCCGCTGGTTATATGTGAGCGCGGATTGTTGAACTGATAAAACTGAGTGGTCCACATCTGATGCTGACCCACATCGGTTACCACCACAGCTTCACCGTTGGTCTTGGCAGAAATGCGTTCCAGAACGAACTGTGCCCTCAGGCGTCCATCCTGCTTTTCATAATCCAGCGGACAGTTATTACGCCACTCGTTTAACTGAGCCCACCATTCAGAATAGTCTGTTTTAATCGGACTCTCGGTTAATTCGGTCAGCAGTTCGGCAAGAACCATTTTCAGGTCCCCCACAATGGGCAGGTCAACCACCACATTTTTATCAATGGCAGACGGATCGATATCGACATGGATCTTGTAGGATTGAGCAGAAAAGGTTTCCACTTTACCGGTTACGCGGTCATCAAACCTGGCACCGAGCGAAACCAGAACATCGCAGTGATCGGTGGCCATGTTGGCCCAAAACGTGCCATGCATGCCCAGCATACCCAGTGACTGAGAATCGGTCATGGGAAAGGCTCCCAGACCATGAAGAGTCATGGTGACAGGAAGGCCGGCTTCCTTGGCAAGCATGCGCAGCTCGCGGTGAGCACCCGATGAAATCACGCCTCCACCCACATACAGCAACGGGCGCTTGGCCTTTCGGAGCACCTGGGCAGCTTTTTTGATTTGCTGGGAGTGACCGTTATACGTCGGCTTGTACCCGCGGATATCGACCGATTCGGGATAATTGAACATCGTGGTTGCGGCCAGCATATCCTTGGGCATATCGACCAGAACCGGACCCGGGCGACCAGATTGAGCGATGTAAAAGGCCTTCTTAATGGTTGGGGCCAGGTCATTCACATCGCGCACGAGAAAGTTATGCTTGGTGATCGGACGGGTGATTCCCACAATATCGGCTTCCTGAAAGGCATCGTTTCCTATCAGTTTCGATGGGACCTGACCGGTAAACACGACCATTGGAATTGAATCCATATACGCATCGGCAATGCCGGTCACCGTATTGGTTGCTCCCGGACCCGAAGTAACGAGCACCACACCGGCTTTTCCGGTAGCTTTGGCATAGCCTTCGGCCATGTGTGTGGCACCCTGTTCATGCCTGACGAGTATGTGTGTGAGGAAATCGCAGTCGTACAGCTTTTCGTAGATCCCGAGGACTGCGCCGCCCGGATATCCGAAGATCAGATCCACGCCTTCCCGGCGCAGCGATTCGAGGAAAATTTCGGCCCCATTCAAGGGTTTGCTGGTATCAAACATTGCCGTCTCCATCCTTATCATTCATAAAGGGTCTGAAGGCAGCTTCCGGCAAACCGGATAACCAACCATCCCTCAGACCAAAAAATTGAATCCGTGGGTCATCTTCCAACACCTAATCAGGAGGCCTTTTTCAGCCTATCATCGTTTGGTTTTGGTTTGGGTGGCGATGCAGGCTGACCGGAGATTTATCCGAGGGTAATAATACCGCTAAGGAGAATCACAAGGCCTGCAAGAAGGAGAGTCGGACGGGTGACGGAACCAGAAACAGCAACCGGAATCCCGGTGTTGAACAGTGAAGTTGTGGCTGTGGTTGTCTGGTTCATTGGTAAAGCGTTTTAAGGGCTTTTGTTTAAATTCTTCAGCAATGATATCGGATTTTCTTCGGAGAGTCAACTGCAATCAACACTTTCTTCCACTTTTTCTCATGACCGACCCCGATTCAACCGCTTCCAGTCCGTTAGTTATTCGGGGATTCTTGCCAATACAATCTTTTATGCGGATTTGATATCATTTCAGAAAATAATGTTTTCCGAATCAACTCTTTTCAATATTAAAATTCGGGACGGGATTAACGGCCGTTAATATTGATGAAAAGGTAGTGGTTTCAGGGTTACAACTCATCGGGTTTGTCCGTGGCCGGGCGACACCAATCTCACCCATTCCTATCTCCTTTTCTGTATATTCCAACTTTAAGACCTTTATTCACGGTTATTACAAACTCCCATGCCACGCAACATCGAAATCAAAGCCATATTGGTTGAACCGGCAAAGACCCGACGGCTGGTTGAACAACTGGCCACGGCCGGCCCCACCCTCCTTCATCAGGATGATACCTTTTTCAACACACCCACCGGCCGGCTGAAACTGAGGGTTTTTGCCGATGGATCCGGTGAACTGATTTTCTACCAACGCCCCGATCAGACCGGTCCGGCGACTTCTGATTATCTGATCGTTCCGGTGCCCGATCCCGACGGCATGCGTCTTTTGCTGGAAAGGTCCATGGGAACGGCAGGAAGGGTCAGGAAGCGACGCACCCTCTACCTGATTGGCCGAACCCGCGTTCATCTGGACGAGGTGGAATCCCTCGGGAACTTTCTCGAACTGGAGGTGGTACTGAGCGATGATGAATCCGGTGAATCGGGTTTGAATGAGGCAAACCGGTTGCTGCAGGAATTGCAGATTGCCAGCGACACATTAATTGATACCGCCTATGTTGATTTACTTAACGGGAAATCTCGGAGTAATACCCGGTAAGAAACCCAAAAAGTGTGTCTGCGGATGCCTCACCTGTAAATCAATGACAGACTGAGTGGGCATAAAACAGGCACTTTCTTGTCAGCTTGCTGCGTTTAGGGTATTTTCATGGCCATTTCACGGAGTATGCATGAGTAAATATTGGATCCGGGGCGTGGTAATTGCCATGTTGCTGGGATTTCTGGTCTATGTAATCACATTCAAGTATCAGGGAGTCCCCCGGATTTTTCAATTGCCGGTGAAACCCATCCTCGTCAATGAAACCGCCTATCATGTGCTTTCTGCCACCGGCGACACCCTGGGCACAGAGACCATTCAGACCAACGATGCAGGAATTTATCATTATTACGAGATCATCCGAAGGTCTTATCCCGGCAACAATCTGCACTCTGGCATGCGGTTAATTACCGATTCCCTGAACCGGCCACTCTGGGCTCATCTCGAGTTTTTTAAGGTGATCGGAACGAAACGGGATGGGGCCGATTCCCTGCGGTCCGATTCACAGTACCTTTACTTCCAGCCGGAACTGGCTCGGCTGGCCCCTGTGAAACACTATCGGAATCTCCCGGAAACGGAACTGGAAACCCGCGATTCGCTTCAGGTGGACTTCGGATTTCTCTCGGCCTGGAACGCCCTTCGCCCCCTCGGGTCGGTTCAATTAATCATGTTGGATACGGCGGCTTATGCCTTCCGTTCAGAAGCGATGACTCTGGAACGGTTTGAAACCGATTCGACCGGGCAACGGTTCATGACCCTGAAGGTGGGATCCGATTCTCTGGTTTTTTCAGGACGGGCTTTTTCTCCGACCTGGTCAGAAATCCGCCGGACGGAAAATGGGACGAGACTCAGCAGGAAATATTCTCAGAAATTCACCTTTCAGGATCTGAAGGATCTGGCCATTCCCGAAGAAATCAAAAAACGGGACCGTCTGAAAGCTGGTAAGGTGATCTGACCTGCTGGTCAGATATTCAGAAGAAGTTTACAAATCTCGTCTTCCAGGCTTTTCAGCCGTGAAGCACGACCACCGTTGCAGAGAATGCTGAAAACCAGCTCTTTTCCCGATTGGGTACTCATATACCCGGTCAGCGTCACCACACCGGTTATGCTCCCGGTTTTTGCGCGGATCTGAGTGGCAAGCGGATGTCTGATCCGGCGTTCCAGCGTTCCGTCAATGGTTGGGATGGAAAGTGAATTGTAGAAAACATCCTTGTTGGTCGAGGCAATGGCCATGTATTCAAGGGTCCGCACCAACATATCGGCTGTGATGCGGTTTTCGTGACTCAGCCCGGAACCATCGGCAATGGTCAGATCGGGATGATCAATTCCCAACCGGATGGCCAGAAACGCCTCGGTAACCCGGATCCCAGCTTCCAGACTTCCGGTTCCCAGAACTTCATAGCCAAGTGTACGCAGCAACTGATCGGCGTAGAAATTGTCGCTTTCCTTGTTCGTCCGCTTGATGATTTCTGCCAGTGAGGGAGACTGATGTGCGATCAGTACATTAAACTGAACCGAATCGGGCTGTTCAGAAGCCAGTTCAACGGTTTTGTTCGAAATCATATCCCGGCGGGCCAGTTCACCAGCCAACCGGTCGGCCAGGTAATTGTTCAGATTAATTTGAACCAATTTACGGGCAGACCGCCGCAATCTGATTTTTTGCTGAATGAGTTTGCCCTTCTTGTTCCTGACCTGACGGACCAGCTGGGATTTATCGGCCTTATCAAATAAGGCTACCGTGGCAGTTTTAGTGAGCAACTTGCCATCATCATCAGAAAAATAGGAATTATCCAGGAACACCGATCCGGTAATTTTCCTGATTCCTGCAGCCTGAAGCTGATCGGCCCATTCAGAAACGATTCCGATGATTTCGCCATCAAAAAATCCAGACAATTGCGGATCGGCGGTGCCGTGAATGATGAGATTACCATCCAGCACACTATCGGTCAATTCCCCATCGGTGGTAATGACGGTATGATATCGGAATTCGGGACCCAGCTTTTCGAGGGCAACTGCTGTGGTGATGACTTTAAGTGTCGAAGCCGGTTTCAGTGCAGCATCTTCCCGATACTGGAAGACTGGTCTGCCGCCGACTTCGCGGATGTCGATGCCGAACCGGGTCCGGTTGTAGGGTTTACGGCTGATGATTTTCTTTAGCAGATCCGAAACCAGTTCATACCTCAGGCTGTCGGGCATGTCCTCACTGAACCGGTAATCGGAAAGCCGTGAAGGAGTCTTTGGGGTGGCTGCCTGCAACTGGCTGGCAACCAGAGTAAGTCCCCCGAGAAGAATCGGGATAAAAATTGAAATGGGTATTCGTCTCATGAAATCAGCTGTGGGGATCAGTTGGTTCCGAAAATCCGGTCACCGGCATCGCCGAGTCCGGGTAAAATGTATTTGTTCGGATTCAGGCACCGGTCAACCGATGCTGTGAATACCGGAATATCAGGGTGCTTTTCATGAAAAGCGGAAATTCCTTCCGGCGCCGCTATCAGACAAATGAATTTCATTTTTTTTGCGCCCAATCGTCTCAGGTAATCCGCAGCCATGATGGCACTGCCGCCAGTGGCGAGCATGGGATCGATCACCAAAATCACCGAATTTTCCAATCCGGATGGAACATTGGAATAATACTCGACCGGTTCATGGGTACGGTGATCGCGGTACAGACCCAGCATGCCCACTCGGGCCTCGTGAAGGAAACGGGTGAATCCATCCAGAATTCCCAGACCAGCCCGTAAAATGGGAATGATCACAATCTGGTCGGAAATAAAGTGACCGGTGGTTTTTTCGAGCGGGGTCTGGATATCATACGATTGCAGGTTGATATCCTTGGTCACCTCGTAGGCCATGAGCATACTCAATTCGGTCACCACCTCACGAAACCGGTGGCTCGGCGTATTTTTATCACGCAAAACGGTGAGATTCCGTTTAATGAGCGGGTGATCGATAATGTGAACCTGTTTTTCCAACGGGAGAACCTGTTTCAATATTCGTACTGACGGATAAGAAGCACGGGTACTGCAGAGCGGGTCACCACATCAACGGTGGTGGAGCCCAGAAAGTACTGTTTCACTCCGCCATGACCATGGGTGGCAATCACAATCAGATCCATGTTTTTGGAATCGGTGAAATTTTTGATTCCATCACTGGCATCGCGGTCCTTGGTCAGGTGAGTCACCACATTGATGACCCCTTCTGCAAAGGCAGCTGACTTCAGGGCGGTGAATTTCTGCTCGATCACCTCCAGGTCGGGTGTATCCTGATCGGCCACATGAAGGATATTCAATTGAGCGTTCCAGTGCCGGGCCATGGATACAGCATACTCATATCCCAGATAGGAATTGTTAGAAAAATCGGTCGGGAACAGGATCCGTTCCACTTTAAATTCATTTTTCGGATTCGGGATGGATAACACCGGGCAGGGTGCCGTGCGGATCACTTTGTACGTGGTTGATCCCAGAACAAAATCGGTTGCATTTCCCCGTCCCCGGGTGGCCATCAGCACCAGTCCGGTTTTGCGCTGACGTGCCACGTGAACGATACGTTCGATGGCGGTACCGACAATGTTGATTCCCACAACCTTGAGACCGCCCCAGTCGCGTTCCTTCACCAGCTTATTCACTTTCAGCTCGGCTTCATTCTGAATCACCTTGATCAGGCTTTCCTTGCTGCCTTTGTAACCGGCATAATCGGCCGATTGTTTTTCGAAATCGGTGACATGAAGAATTTCGAGCTGTGAGCCAAACGGTTTCGCCACCTGAGTGGCAATTTTAATGGCCAGTTCGGAATGGTTGCTGAAATCGGTTGGCACCAGCAGATTAGTGAGCGTCCACATGGGTTCTCCGGAAAATATCGTTAAATATAAACATTACTCCGGATTAATAAAATAAGGGCAGGCAGGCCTGTTGCCTGCATCAAGCCTTTGGAGGGGTAAGAATGGTATCGGCCACTGTATCGGACCGGGTTGGCCAGGAAAGTGAATAATGAAGTCCGCGCGACTCTTTGCGGGTGAGCGCACAATCCACTATAAGGGTAGCCACGGTTGCCAGATTTCTGAGTTCAATGATTTCGGGGGTCAGACGGGTGGTTTTGTAGAAATGGTCAATTTCTTCCTTAAGAAATTGCAGCCGGCGGCGCGCACGTGACAATCGGTCGTTTGACCGGACGATTCCGACATAATCCCACATGAGGGTTCTGATTTCCTTCATGTTGTGTGAGATCAGAACCCACTCTTCATTGGTACGGGTATTTTTATCATCCCAGGGAGGAATGGTGCCAGTGAAAAACGGTGCATTGGTGACCAGAGCCTCCGCCTCCTGAACCGACCGGTGAGCCCATACAACTGCTTCGAGCAGCGAATTGGAAGCCAGCCGGTTAGCGCCATGTACTCCGGTAAAGGCGGTTTCACCCCCGACAAACAGGTTTCTGATCGAGCTCCGGCCAGCGGAGTCACATACCACGCCACCGCACATGTAGTGAGCAGCAGGAACCACAGGAATCCAATCCTTTCTGATATCGATTCCTTCGCGCAGGCAGGTGGCGGCAATGGTTGGAAAATACCGGTCAATTTCTTCGCTTTCCAGATGGGTGACATCCAGAAAAACCGATTCATCACCCGTTTTCTTCATTTCCTGATCAATGGCGCGGGCTACAATGTCACGGGTCGCCAGTTCCAACCGGGGATCATACTTTTCCATGAACCTTTCACCCCGGCGGGTTCTCAGAATGCCACCATGACCACGAACGGCCTCTGAAATAAGAAAGTGATTGCCATTCCTGAGCTGAAAACTGGTGGGGTGAAATTGCATGAATTCCAGGTTAGCTACCGGCGTGCCAGCCCGCCATGCCATGGCAATTCCATCTCCGGTGGCAATGGAAGGATTGGTGGTATGAAGGTAAACCCTGCCGGCTCCGCCTGTGGACAGAAAGGTCACTTTTGCCTGATAAACATCAACCAGACCGGTGGCCGGATTCAACACATACGCACCATAACACCGGTTTTCATCCTGAGTCAATCCGTTTCTGACCTGATGATTGGTGATCAGATCGATGGCATGCCGGTGTTCGTGGATTCTGATGGAAGGGTGTTCCTGGGCAGCTTTCAGCAGGGCCCTTTCAATTTCACGGCCGGTCAGGTCTCTGGCATGAAGAATACGGCTGGCTGAGTGCCCCCCTTCTTTTATCAATTCGGGTCTGCCATTTTCCGAAGAAAATTCGACACCGGTTGAAATCAGTTCCCTGATCCGTTCCGGACCTTCCTTGACGAGAATATCGACCGAAGCACGGTTACAAAGACCGTCACCTGCAGTCAGTGTGTCCTGAATGTGGGCATCAAAGGAGTCGGTTTCAGAAAAAACAGCCGCAATTCCGCCCTGGGCATAGTTCGTGTTCGATTCGGCGGAATCTTTTTTGGTAATGATATGCACAGTCCCTGTTTTGGCTGCTTTCAGCGCAAAAGTCAGGCCTGCAATTCCGCTACCGATTACGAGATAGTCCGAAACCACCACCATATCAGCTCAGCGCCAGCATTCGTTCAATGGGTTGACGGGCCAGACGGATTGTTTCTTCATCGAGGGTGATTTCGGGAAATCCGTTTTTCATGGACAGGTACAATTTCTCGAGTGTATTCAGTTTCATGTGCGGGCACTCATTACAGGCGCAGCCGCCTTCACCCGGTGCAGGAATGAATGATTTATCAGGAAAGGCTTTTTCCATCTGATGAATAATACCGGGTTCGGTTACCACAATGAATTCGCGTTTATCGGACTGAAGCGCATAATTCAGGATCCCCGTGGTGCTTCCGATGTAATCGGCATGATCGAGGATGTTTGCCCGGCATTCAGGATGGGCCAGAACCGGTGCACCGGGATGATCGAGTTTTAAACGGATCAGTTCACTTTCCGAGAAAATGTCGTGTACCTGACAGGATCCGTCCCACAGGACCATGTTTCGTCCCAGTTTGCGGTTCAGAAAGGCACCCAGGTTTTTATCCGGAGCAAAAATGAGCGGCTGATCCGCTGGAAAGGACCTGACAATCTTTTCGGCGTTTGAACTGGTCACGATCACATCGGAGAGGGTTTTAATGGCCGCCGAACAATTGATGTAAGAAATTACCTTGTGCCCGGGATGTTTGGCCTTAAATGCTTTGAAATCATCATAAGGGCAATCATCGGCAAGGGAACACCCGGCATTGAGATCGGGTAACAGCACTTTCTTTCCCGGATTGAGAATCTTGGCTGTTTCGGCCATAAAATGCACACCGGCAAAAACAATGATATCGGCATTGGTTTTCACGGCTGCCTGGGCAAGCGCCAGTGAATCACCCACAAAATCGGCTATGTCCTGAATTGGCCCTTCCTGATAGTAATGAGCCAGAATAACCGCATTCAGTTCTTTTTTTAACCGGCCGATCTGATCAACCACATCCTGATTGGTTTGTTTCTCAGACAAAATTTCCATCCTTCAACTCCAGTTGTCTTGTTCCCCTGCCAGCCAGTTCCTGATTATGAGTCACTACCAGCAGGGTGGTCCCGAGTTGCCGGTGAACCGTTTCCAATATATTGAAAACCATTTCAGAGTTTGCAGTATCGAGATTACCGGTAGGTTCATCAGCAAAAAGGACATCGGGTTTATTGATCAGAGCTCGTGCAATGGCCACCCGCTGTTGTTCACCACCGCTCAGTTGACCGGGTTTATGGTCGGCACGGTCGGTCAGGCCCACCAGATTAAGAAGATCCATGACGGATTGGTTCAGCTCTCTGGTGATTTTGCGATTTCCGATCACGGCAGGCATTCTGACATTCTCGACGGCAGAAAACTCGGGCAGCAAATGATGAAACTGAAAAATGAATCCAACCGATTGATTGCGATAAATACTCAGCTGAGCATCACCCCAGTTTTGCATGGGAGAGTCTTTAAACCGGATGGTCCCCGAGGTGGGTTTATCAAAAGCGGCCATCAGCTGAAGTAAGGTGCTTTTTCCCGAGCCGCTTTTACCGATGATGGTGAGGAATTCGCCTCTGTTCACCCCGAGATCAATTCCCTTCAGAACTTCAAGTGGCTCACGTCCTTCCCGTTGGAAGGATTTCCTTACTGCGGTCAGTTCAAACAGCGGTTCGGTGGTCATTCCCCGGCTCCCGAGGTCCGTCTGATTTTATACTTTTCAATTTTGTTATAGAGGTGGCTTCTCTGAATGTCTAGCGCTTCGGCTGTTTTTGAGATATTCCAACCAAACTTTTCCAGTTTCCTGCTGATAAACAACTTTTCGGAAAGGTCTTTGAAGTCCTGAAAATTGTCGGTCTGATCGAACAGATCATTCGAAAGAGGTGAGGAACGGACCGTGTCACGCGGGACAAACAATTGAACATCGGTTTCCCCGATCACTGGTCCGTGGGACATGATGACCAATCGCTCGGCCATGTTCTGAAGTTCCCTGACATTTCCTTTCCACTCTAGCCACTGCAGCAGATCGAGGGCTTCCTGAGAAATGTCCTGCACAGGCAATGATTGTCTCGATGCAATTTCTCTGATAAAATGGCGGAGCAGAATGGGAATATCATCCCGACGTTCACGAAGGGGTGGAACGACGATCGGGATCACGTTCAGTCGGTGAAACAGATCTTCTCTGAACCGGCCGGCTTCAATTTCTTCTGAAAGTTTTTTGTTGGTGGCTGCAATGACACGCACATCCACCTGAATGTTATCCGTTCCACCAACCCGCTGGATAATGTTGTTTTGAAGTGCACGGAGTACCTTGGCCTGAGCCGGCAGGGACATGTCACCAATTTCATCGAGAAACAGCGTACCGCCATTGGCCAGTTCAAATTTTCCGATCCGTTGCTGCGAGGCCCCCGTAAAGGATCCCTTTTCATGTCCGAACAGTTCGGATTCAATGAGTTCCTGCGGAATGGCTGCACAATTGATTTCGACCAGCGGGGCCTGATTCCGGTGCGAGTGACGGTGAATGGCACGGGCTACCAGTTCTTTTCCAGTGCCATTCTCACCGGTAATCAACACGCGGGCTTCGGTTTTGGCCACCCGGTAGATGAGTTCCCTGATCTGCTGAACAGGCTTGCTGACACCAATGATATCAAACGTGCCTTCTACCTGATTTCTGGGCTTTTTCTGATCGGCCTGAGGCCGTTTTTTATCGAGAGCTGTTTTAAGGGAAGCCAGTAACTTGTCAGAATCGAGCGGTTTCTCGAGAAACTCAAATGCACCAAGTCCCGCAGACCGGAGGGCGGTGGAGGGAGCGTCATGTGCAGAGATAATGATCACCGGCAGGTCCGGACGGTCCCGTTTCAAACGATCAATGACTTCAAATCCATCCATTCCTGGCATTTTGACATCGAGCAGAACCAGATCTATGCGGTTCAGCCGGGCAAGTTCCAGACCGGATGGCCCGTCTGAAGCGGTCAGCACCGAATAACCAGACGACTCGAGCAGTGTGGAAACACTATCCAGCGTTGGCAGGTAGTCATCGATAATCAGAACGGTCAGTGGATTCACTTCTGGCGCACCAACGATTTCAGATAGCTGATTTCTTCACGGGTTAACGGCCGGTATTCACCCCGTCCGATTCCTTCGCAGGTGATGCCGGCGAAGTTGACCCGATCCAGTTTTTCGACTTCATAACCAAGAAATTCAAAAATCCGCCTGATTTCGCGGTTTTTCCCTTCCTTCAGAGTCAGAAATACCTCGGCTTTATCATCACCGGTGTGACCGGCATCAGAAACCGACATGAATTCCTCATCAATGGTGACTCCGCTCAGAATACGGTTGATGTCCTTTTTCAGAACTTTCTTATTTAAACGGACCTGGTAGGTCCGGGGAATTTCGAAACTCGGATGAGTCAATGCATGAATCAGATCACCATCGTTGCTTAGCAGCAGAACACCGGTGGTATCACGATCAAGACGTCCCACCGGAACCACCCGTGAACGCAGACTTTCTTCGATCAGATCCATCACGATTGAACGGTTTTTTTCGTCACTGCGGGTGGTGATGGTATCCTTCGGTTTGTTAAGAACAAGGTAAAAATGCTGATCCAGCGAACCAGTAACCGGAATTCCATTCACATGAATGGTGTCCTTTTCCGGATTGATGCGGGCACCGAGTTCCCTGACCACCACCTGATTAACACTGACCATTCCACTCTCGATCAACTCATCTGCTTTCCGGCGTGAGGCAACTCCCTTCTGGCTCAGGTATTTATTCAGCCGGATTTCACCCGGAACTGGCGGGACCTGAACCCCTTTAACGGGATTCGGATTGGATTTGGGTTTACGGTTTTGCTTTTTCTTCCGGTTGTCGGGATGGCGGTCCTCAGCCGATTTAACCAGCTGGTTTCCGGTTCCGTTTTCGACGCGCCGTTTTCCATTATCGGCAGGTCTTGGTTTATTCTTTTGCTGCGGCTTAAACCCCTTGGGACGATCGGGTTTTCCGGCACCATTCCGTTGATTCAGGGGACTCCCCGGTGTATCGGGTCTCCAGACCTTCTCAACATTGGGTAAATGCTGTTGTTGCTTCAGCACGGCTGTTCCCCGGAGGGTATCCACCGAATAACCATAACGCCGGTGTTCGTTTTCAATGTATTTTTTCGATTTCGATTTACGGATTCCGTACTCATCGATTTCGGAGATCAGATTAAAATTCGGCTCATCATCCTCGGGTGTCCAGGGCTTTTTGCCCTGTGGTTTCCGGTTGGGATTGTGTTTACCGTAATCAGGCTTGCGTGTCTTCATTCATATCCTCAGGGGTACTTTCGGGTGCAGATTCACCATCGGGGGAATCCATCCGGATGCGCATCTGCTGTTCAAATTCAAAATCATCATCTTTCATGATTTCGGAAATCTCGCGGAGTTTTGGCAACTCACGGATCGATTTCAGGCCGAAATGCATGAGAAATTCACGGGTTGTTCCATACAACAGGGGTTTACCAACTGTTTCACCGCGTCCCACCACCGTAATCAGATTCCGTTCCAGCAGAATTTTGACAGCATAATCCGAATTACTCCGGCGGATGTTCTCAATGTCTGGTTTGCTGATGGGTTGTTTGTAGGCAATGATGGAAAGGGTTTCGAGGGCTGACTGGTTAATCCGCTTAACCTGCTTGTTCCGGTACAGTTTCGAAACCCAGGGGGCAAAGGCTTCGCGGGTCATAAAACAATAACCATCGGCAATGGCCTGAATAAAAAACACCCGGTTCTGCTGCTCATAATCTTTATTCAGCCGGTCGATGGCTTCGGCAATCCGGCCATCGGTAATGGCTCCCGGTTGTTCAAACTCTTCATCCAGAAGGGCACGGATGGCCGGAATTCCCAGCGGAGTTTCGGAAGCAAAAATCAATCCTTCCACCACCGGCAGCAGCACATCATCCGGCAGAAACAAATCATCGGTACGGTCTGCCCCGGTCTGGGGGACTTGTGTATCATCCATAGGTACTTACTTCTTCACCGGTGGTATCTTCATCGGGAGTTTCACGTGGTACAATATAAAAGTCGGAGAGGTCATCGGTAACAAACAGGGTGACCTGCTGTAATTTGGCCATTTCGAGAACGGCCAGAAAGGTGATCACGACGGCAATTTTTTCACGGAGATCCGACAGCACTTCACGGAAGGAAAAGCGCGGAACTGCTCCAAGCCGGGTTTTTATATAACTGATCTGGTCTTCGATGGTAATGGTAATTTTTTTGATTTCGTGAACGACGATTTTGGGCTGATCCTGCATGATTTTCCGGTAAACCACCATCAGATCCCACAAAGTGACATCCTGCAAAGCAATTTCCAGTCCCGGATCTGCGTGGGTATCGGCCAGCTGTCGTTCACCGGCAAACTGAATCCTGGGAAAATGGTGTGACTGCCGGTTGGCGCAGTCGGTCAGCTCTGCGGCTGCCTCCTTAAACTGTTTATGCTCCAGCAGCATGGCTGTCAGTTCGGCCCGCGGGTCTTCCACCTGACCATCTTCATCAGGAACCTGCGGGAGCATCATCCGTGCTTTGATACTCAACAGAAACGAGGCCATGTAAATAAAATCGCTGGCCAGTTCCAGATCCATTTCCCGGATAAAGTGTATATAATCCAGAAATTCTGAAGTTATCCGTGAAATGGGAATATCGTAAATATTCAATTCATCCCGTTTTATAAAAAACAGGAGAAGATCAAGGGGTCCTTCGAACTGATCGAGCTGAACGCGGTACACGTTATCCCAGTTTCATTGCCCGGTGAACATCGGCCATGGTGCTGGCCGCAACGGATTTTGCACGCTTCTCTCCGTCGGCAAGAATATCTCTCACATCGTCAGGACGTGCTTCCAGCGCAGCGCGCTTTTCCCTGACAGGTTCAAAAAACGCGGAAATGGCGGTTGCACATTGTTTTTTGCAGTCGACACATCCCAATGCCCCGGACCGGCAGCCGGCAGCGATTTCCCCGGTGGAGGCAGGATTGAATTTCTGATGATAGGTAAAAACCGTACAGACTTCCGGACGGCCCGGATCGTTTTTTCGCACTTTTTGCGTGTCGGTCACCGCCTGCCGGACACTGCTCAGAATGGCCTCGGGCGGGTCGGAAAGGAAAATGGTGTTCCCCAGGGATTTTGACATTTTTGCCTTCCCATCCAATCCGGGCAGACGAGAAAATTTTGTCAATTTGGGATCGGGTTCCGGAAACACCTCACCATAGAGACTGTTGAATCGTCTGGCAATTTCACGGGTGATTTCAATATGAGAGAGCTGATCTTCCCCTACCGGAACCACATTTCCTTTGTACAACAGAATATCGGCTGCCTGCAGCACCGGATAGCCGAGATGTCCGTAAATAAGGCTTTCTATATCCAGATCTCTCACCTGTTCCTTCAGGGTCGGGTTTCGTTCAAGGCGTGCCGTGGTGATCAGCATTGAAAAGAGCAGGAACAGTTCAGCATGCTCTTTCACCTGGCTTTGCCTGAAAATGGGGCTTTTAACCGGATCAATTCCGGAGGCAATCCAATCCATGATCATGTCAACCGAGTGGGTTTCAATGTTTGCTGAATCGGTATTGGTGGTCAGAACATGCCAGTCGGCAACAAGAAAGTAGGTTTGGAATTCATCCTGCAGATTCACCCAATTTTCGAGGGCGCCCACATAATGACCAATATGAAGCCTGCCGGTCGGCCGCATTCCGGACAGAATTACTTTTTTCATTAAATCTTTTCGTTTTACCTGGTTAAAAGCCCAGTGTGTCAGTTGTAAAAATGTTTGAGGTCAGATTGTCAACCTTGGTGAGCAGGAGGACCTCTGGGTCAGGAGGTGAAGCCAGACCCTCCGGTGATTTCTCAATCCCGGAATCCTGCAATATAGTAAAAGATTACGCCAGAAATAAATAAGGCTTCCATTTATCATGCATATTCGGAACGGTCTGCCGCAGAAACAGCACATGATTGGGCTTGAATGGCTTGTTCAGAAGCGTCATGCCCGCCTGTTCGGGTGTGCGGTTTCCTTTCTTATGATTGCAACGATGGCAGGCCGCCACCAGATTTTCCCAGGAATCGGCCCCGCCATGAGATCGCGGAATCACATGATCCACCGTCAGATCCCCGCCCGTGCTGTTACAATACTGGCAACGGTTATTATCCCGCCGGAGCACATTTTTCCGGCTCAGCATAATTGAACGGAAAGGAATGGCCACATACCGTTTCAGCTTGATTATACTCGGCAGGGGAAACTGTCTGCTAACCGTGGTCAGAAACCGTTCCTCGTAGGTTTCAAGCAGATCGGCTTTGTTCAGATATACCAATAAAAAGGCATGTGTCGCATCGGTGACCGATACGGCCTGATAATTCTGATTTAAAATCAATGCCTGCATAAACGGGAATCGCCCTTCATGCTCGTTAAACCAATTGCCGGGTTTAATGGGTTCCACCGGAGTTAGGGGACTGCAGTTAAAAACCTGTTTCAGTAAGGTAGAGAAAAGCCGGTCTTCAGTCAACAGGATCGGGAGGAAGGTCAATAAAAAAGGGTTGCCTTTGCGGGGCAACCCATTTCAGAATCGGAACAAACCTGATCAGATGGCCTGAGCAATGGCCAGAAAATCGGTGGCTTTCAGGGAGGCACCACCGATCAGGCCGCCATGAATTTCGGACTGAGCCAATAACTCGGCTGCGTTGTCTGGTTTCATTGAGCCGCCATACTGAATGGTGACTTCTTTTCCGGCTGCACCATACAACTCAACCAGTAATTGACGGATGAGAATATGCACTTCATTGGCCTGTGCAGTTGTGGCCACTTTGCCGGTTCCGATGGCCCACACCGGTTCATACGCGATGACCAGTTTTGAGCAGTCGGCAACGCCTTCAAGGCCCTCTTTCACCTGACGTGACACAACCTCAAGGGTAATTCCCTTTTCCCGTTCTTCCAGAGTTTCACCCACGCAATAAACCGGCCGCATTCCATGAGCCAGCACGTGCTGTATTTTCTTATTGATAAACTGATTGGTTTCACCAAAATACTGACGACGTTCAGAGTGACCCAGAATCACAAAGTCAACACCGATTGCCTTCAGCATCGATCCCGATACTTCACCGGTGAAGGCCCCGCTGTCGGCCGGGTAACAGTTCTGTGCGCCCAGCTTCACTTTCGAGCCCTTTAAAACTTCCTTCACTGCTTCCAGATGGGGAAAAACCGGGCAGACAACCAGTTCAACACCTGGTTTAAGACCTGCTGACAGTTTTGCTACCTCAGAAGCCAGTTGCACCGACTCGGCCAGGTTCTTGTTCATCTTCCAGTTACCAGCAATAATGACCTGTGGCATGGGGGTTCCTTTCAATTTTATAAGCGGGCGTAAAGGTAGGTTTCTGCTCAAAAACAGACAAACGTGTGCTGAAAAAACCCACCTTTTCTAATCCGAAACCAAGAAATCAGGCCGAAAGCGCCTTGTCAAGGTCTTCGAGCAGATCAGCTGTATTCTCGATTCCCACCGATAAACGGATGATGGTGCTGGTGATACCGGCCTTTTCTCTCAAAACCGGATCCATGGAGGCATGTGTCATGGTTGCCGGATGGCAGATAAGGCTTTCTATTCCGCCCAGCGACTCGGCCACGGCAAACAGCCGGGTTGACCGCATAACCCGGTTCACATCGTCAATGGTGCCTTTCAGTTCAAATGAAAGCATTCCACCGAATCCGTGCTGCTGCGTTTTTGCAAGTTCATGCTGCGGGTGACTGGGCAGTCCCGGGAAATTGACCCGCTTAACGGCCGGGTGTTTTTCAAGGAACCCGGCAACCGCCAGCGCATTGATCTGATGGGCCGCCATTCTGGGTACCAGAGTCTTGATTCCGCGCAACACCAGCCAGGCTTCGAAGGGAGACTGTGCCTGTCCCAGTGCATTCACCAGGTAAGAAACACGCTCTCCAACCGCAGGATCAAGGGCAATGACGGCCCCACCCACCACATCACTGTGTCCGTTCAGGTACTTTGTTGTAGAATGAATAACCAGATCGGCACCCAATTCGAATGGTCTCTGAAAGGCTGGTGAAAGGAACGTGTTATCCACAACGGTCAGCGCTCCCCTTTCCCTGGCAATGGCCGCCGTCTTTTTAATATTGGTCAGATTGAGGAGCGGATTGCTTGGAGTTTCTATCCAGACCATCCGGGTTTGCGGAGTGAAGGCCCGCCGAAGAGCGGCTTCATCAGACAGATCCACATACGTCACCTGAATCTGATACAAGTCGGCATAAAGCCTGAGAATCCGCTCGGTTCCTCCGTAACAGTCATGGGTACAGATCAGATGATCGCCCGATCTGAGCAGGTGAAGAACCACATTGATGGCTGCCATACCAGTCGCCACGGCACGGGCCAAAACCCCGCCTTCCAATGCAGCCAGATTTTCTTCCAATGCCGTCCTGGTCGGATTGCCAGACCGCGTATAATCATAACCCTTTGTCTTACCGATATCTTCGAACCGGAAGGTCGAAGTCTGATAGATCGGGGTGATAACACTGTTGTATGACGAATCCTTTTCAACACCAGCATGGACGGTGCGTGTTTCAAATCGCATGATTGCTCCGGATAATTGTTTTGGCTCGCAAAGATACTAAACGTAATTTATTCGGCAAGTAGCAGTTTTTAACACATTATTTTACTTATTATTCTGTATTTATTGATTTATACAGTATAATATTCTGACAAACAGCGATCAAATGGATAAAAAAAAGCCGGATACGAGATAAACCCCTCGATCCGGCTTCAGAAGAAACGATGACCGAATCCGTTCAGGAACGCATGGCCTGTAATTTTTTCTGCAAAAGGTCATTAATCACTTTTGGATTTCCCTTTCCTTTCATGGCTTTCATGGTTTGTCCGACCAGATAACCGAACAGTTTTTCAGAGCCAGCCAGATACTGACCGACCTGCTCGGGATTGGCGGCCAGAACCGTGTCAATTTCTGCTTCAATGGCAGACATATCCGATACCTGAATCCAGCCCTTGGCCTCGACAACCTG
Organism: Bacteroidota bacterium; assembly: GCA_013360915.1. Taxonomy (NCBI): domain Bacteria; kingdom Pseudomonadati; phylum Bacteroidota; species Bacteroidota bacterium. Next base: position 209,061 of record JABWAT010000002.1, on the reverse strand, counting down.
TTGCGGATCGCCTCCGTTAACCAGCAGTTCCTCGAACAGTTGTTTACCAATGGTATTGCTGATTTTTCCTTCGCTGATCAGATTGATGATTCCGGCGATTTGCTGAGGGCTGAGTGAAAAGTCGTGGATGTCGATCACCTTTTCCTTCAGAACACGCATCACCTCACCCATGATCCAGTTTGAAGCAGCCTTAAAGTCCCGGGTATGCTGGCAGGTGGTTTCATAATAAGCTGCAAGCGCCTTATCAGTTGAAAGCACCTCTGCATCATAGGCCGGAATCCCATAATCGCCCATCAGTCGGGCCTTTTTTGCATCGGGAAGTTCAGGCATGGATTCCCTGACTTTTTCAATCATGTCGGTGGTGACATGAATTTTAGCCAGATCAGGTTCGGGGAAATACCGGTAATCGTGCGCATTTTCCTTGGTTCGCATGACCCGTGTTTCATGGCGCTGAGGATCGTAGAGCATGGTGGCCTGAATGATGGTCCCACCCTCTTCCAGTACTTCAATGTGCCGGTTTATTTCCAGTTCGATGGCTTTTTCAACAAACTTGATGGAGTTGAGGTTTTTCAATTCGGTTCTGGTGCCATAACGGGTTTCACCTTTCAGACGAACCGAGACGTTTGCATCGCAGCGAAGGCTTCCCTCTTCCATGTTCCCATCGCAGACTTCGAGGTAACGGACTGTCTGACGAAGTTTGGTCAGATACGCGCCTGCTTCTTCCGGACTGCGCAAATCGGGTTCAGAAACAATTTCGATCAGGGGTGTACCGGCACGGTTCAGATCCACAAACGTATCCTGGCTCTGATCATGCAGGGATTTACCCGCATCCTCTTCCATGTGGATCCGCATCAGGCGAACGGTTTTTTCGGTTCCGTCTGCCAACCGGAATGAAACCGTTCCGCCTTCACAGATGGGTTCCTCATACTGCGAAATCTGATACCCTTTCGGAAGGTCAGGATAAAAGTAGTTCTTCCGGGCAAAAATTGATTCCGGAGCAATTTTACAACCATGAGCCAGACCCATTCTGATCACATACTCCACCACTTTCCGGTTTAAAACCGGCAAGACTCCCGGCATCCCCAGGCAAACCGGACAGACCTGACTGTTCGGAGGTGCACCAAAGGTAGTGGTACATCCGCAAAAGATTTTGGTACGTGTGGAAAGCTGGGCGTGGACTTCCAGCCCGATAACGGCTTCGTATTTCGGATTCATAGTTCCCTTGACTTTGGGGCGTAAAAATAGAAAAGCCGGATGGGAATCCCAATCCGGCTTAAAATGGATGCGTCGGGGAATGAATCAGTTTTTGTCCGATTTTCCGTCTTTATGTCTATCAGATTTGCCCTTATCCTTCCGGTCCTCGCGACGCTCTTTCCGTTTTTCTTTAATGGCTTCCCATTCTTTTTTCTGCTCTGGGGTTAAAACAGATTCAATCTGATCATTTGTGGCCTTGAAGCGATCAGATACCAATTTTTTCGCCTCTTCCTTTTCCTGCTTTCTCTGTTCCCTGAGGGCTTCGCGCTCCTGTTCGGCTTTTTCAAGAATCTCCCTGATTTTCTGTTCCTGATCGGCAGTCAGATTCAGTTTTGTTTTCAGAAAGGCAACCTGCTTATCGACAGGTATCGGTTTGGGTGGATCGGCTGGCTGGGCCAACAGGTTCAGCGAGCAAACAAGTACGAGGGCTGTGAAGAGACTTTTCATCGGTGGATCCTTTCCTGGTTTTCATTTTAGATACCACCAGGCAACCGGGGGTTTAACGGAACCAGTCATACTTCCAGAATTTCCGGTCGGTGGGACGCAAACTCAGCATCCGCCGGTACTCCATTTGCTGATCTTCCCTGAGATGGTTCAGAACCAGTGAATCGGCACTGGCAAGCAGGACACCGGTCTGCCGTGCCTTTCCTGCCTTTCTGGCTTTGATCCGCAAATAATACATCCGGACCGCCAGCGAATCAGCCTGAGATTTGCTCAGATAAAAATCATTCCTTGCCTGAGAAATCATCCATTTCAACTCGGGGTCTTTCGAAATCAGGGAAGATGGCGTTTGACCAGATAAGTTACCGGCCAGCAAGAGCATTGCTGACAACCATAAAGTTTTCATGTGAAATCCGGGATCGGGTTGACGCTCTTATATTGGGAAAAATCGGGGAGAGTTACAATTCCCTGTTTCCGGTCTGGTCCTTCTCACCAATACCAGGAAGGAAACACACCCCACGAAACCTGAATGGTGGTTCCACCCCAACCAGAGGAACCGGAGTCTGATTTTTTCGGGGCACCGCCTGAACTGCCGCCACCCGAAGTGCCCGATGTTCCCTTACCAGCCTGCTTCTCAAGGTAAACCGGAATCCATTGATGAACCTGGATGGCGAAAAAACCCCATTTCCCTTCCTTTTCCAACCGAATTCTGACAGGGACCAGGTGTAACGCCTTCCAGGACAACCGCGACTGTTTTTCATTCCGTCTTCCCAGAAGAAAGGCAATGGGCTGCCACGTTTCTGTTTCCAGTTCGGGTTTAAACCAGGTATAACCCGACCGGATTCCGACCGACCAGGTACCGGAAGGAGACCAGTTGGCCTCTCCAAGCAGCCCCGCCAGTTGGTAAGAGGCCCGGACGTCGAAGAAAAAATAATCACCCAGAAAGGCGACTGCCCCATTGGCAAAGGGAAAACTTTGCAAATAACCGGCCGCTTTCAGGTCAAACTTTTCAAATGTTCCAATCAACGATCCGGACCAGTTTTCATTCAATGACCGGCTGATCGAGAATCCCGCAGACCAGGTTTCAAAAAGTTCATCCGGAATTTCGGAAAACCCGGTGTCTTTCCACTCCAGGTCCGGATGCCCGGTTTGACTGAAGGAAGAAACCAATACCGACCATCGGTTTCCAGCCTGCAATCCGGCCAGACCTGCCGAAATTTTCCTGAACCGGTAAGTCCCTTTATCCTGAAAAAGATCCTGATTGCCAAACGGAAACCGTCTGCCGGTTTCCCAGTCGGCCCGCAGGTGAATGCCCCGTATGTTCAAGTCTGTCAGGGAAATTCCTGAGACCTCATCCGCCCCACCCTGAGTAAACACGGCCCGTGAGTCAGAAATGGTAAACCGCTGCTCATACAGCCAGGGTCTCCGTTCTGCATGGAATGTCCAGTCGCCAAACCAGCCCAGGGGAACGCCTGCCTTGAGCCCTCCGCCGGTCACCTGAGTCCCGTAACCCCGGATATGGTTCACTGAAGCGGTCAGATGCCCCATACTGAACCAACGAGAATAGTCCACGGTTAGTGACCGGGTTTCCGAACGGATTTGGACGGTGGTTTTATTGGAGTGAGAGGTGTAATCGGCTTTCAGGCTATTAACCGACCAGGAAGCGGTCAGGCTATCAGACGGAAACCGGACACCGGAACGAAGGATCCAATCGGCATCAGACAGCAGAATGGATTGCTTTGCCGATGTCTGTGACAGCACATGCTGCCAGGAACCTGCAGAGGAGATTTCCTGTGAACGGACTGTGATGGGGCTCAGCACCACCACAGCCAGAAACAGGAAAAAAGAAAGCCGATCAGAATCCAAGACCTGGAGGATCGGGAAGATCGGGAAGGTCGGTGTTTTCAATTAACGTCCGAAGATAGCCGAGATAATAGTCGATATCCTCGTAATACTGGTTCAGGAGAAAAATATACCCGATTAACATCTCATTCGTAAGAGCCGGACTCTTGCTGATTAAATCATCGGACTGGTCATCGGTTTCCCCGATCAGGTATTCAACCGAGGAAGTCAGATTCAGGAATACATTTTCCATGTTTGACATGGCAGCGTTTCCCTGTACATCGGCATCCGCCATAAAAACAACCTCATCGGGCAGAACACCTAATTCCATCGAATCAGGATCAATCCCCATAAAATCGGAAGCTGTGAAATCGATCAGCAGATAGGTCCGCAGATTAAACGCCATGTATTCCAGGTAAGCATGCATGAGGTGGATTTCGGTTTTATCCATATAGCGGGGTTTTCCGGTTGGGAATCCGTACATTTTTCCGGTCAGGGTAAACTGATATTCACCTCCGGCACCGGGCTGGAAGGTCTCGGCAACGCCAAAGGATCGGCTGGCCCGTTCAATCCGTGGCAACAGATTGTTTTTAAAATGCTGCTGCCAGACAGCCATTCCGCCCGGATCAAGCATTCCTTTTCTTACCATCGTGATCATGTTGCCAGCAAGAAGATCGGCAGACATCATGGCCATCATGTTAAAGGGAAGAAAACCCAGATCCAGACCTTTTGCACCAACCGGTACCTGAGGGGCACCAGAAGTACGCATGGAAATGAGCAGAGCGCGGAAGTGTTCATCACGGTAGAGTGCAAACATTTCCGACATGGCAAATGCCACATTCAGATCGGGATCGGCGGGTTTACTGTCGAGCAGGGTTTTAAAACGGTTGGCCGCTGACTCGAAATCAATGGTTCCGATTTGCTCGGGAGTGGCCACATTCAATTGTGACAGATCATACAACCGGTTTTCAAAGGTGGTCATTGCCTCCTTTTTCTGTGTCTCGAACGACTGCGGATCATCGTTGGGCGAGGTTGCCTCTTCCGAACAAGCGTACAGAAGAAAACCCATCAAAAAGATGGTGGGGCTGAAAAAGTGTCTCATAACAGACTCCTCTTGTTAATTTAAAAACCGGGATCGTTCTACGTGAAGGTTTAAATCGGGTTTCGATCCGGATGGGTGAATGGTCCTGAAATTCTCTTTACCATTTCCCCTGTTTTCTCAAGGTAAGAAAAGGCCGGGACAATTCAGACAAAAATGACCATTGTTCACGGTAAAAATACCGTCATCTATCAGGATCTCTTCCAGGCATTTTCCGGAAACCGGGTATCAGACAAGTTCTGGTTAAAACAGAGAATGCAGTTTCCTCCTGTTCGTGGCCGATCTCAGGTAACTTCTCCGGGAATTTCACGGGCACCTGATGAGGCCGACGCATGTTTTTCCAGTCCGGTCAGGGCATAAGCCAGATCGGTGTAACTGGTATATAAGGGCGTGATACCAAACCGGATAATGGTTGGTTTCCTGAAGTCGGGAATAACCTCTGGTTGATCATGAATCAGCTGGTGACAGATTTCCCGGGCATTCGGATGAGAAACAGACACATGGCTTCCGCGAAAAACAGAATTTTCAGGAGATTGCAGCGAGTAGCCGGATGAAACCAGATGGTCTTTCACCTTTCTGATAAACCAGTCGCTCTGCCGGACTGATTTTTCACGGATAGATGGCATTCCTGCCTGAAGAATCATGTTCACTCCCGCCGGGATGGAGGACAGCGACAGCACCGGCGGTGTACCGGCCAGAAACCGTCTGATTCCATCGGCAGGTTTATAGTCCAATCCGAAATTGAATGGATCATCGGCCCCAAACCAACCCTGAACAGGCGACTGCAGTGTTTCCTGGAGGTCCTTTCTGATGTACAGCCAGGCCGGAGCCCCCGGTCCCCCGTTCAGATACTTATAGGAACAGCCCACAGCCAGATCGGCCCCTGATCCTGAAAGATCAACAGGTACCGCTCCTGCAGAATGACTCAGGTCCCACAGCATCAGGGCACCTGCCCGGTGAACGTGGTCCGTCACTTCCTTCATTGGATACATCCAGGCAGACCGGAACGCCACATGACTGAGAACCACCAGAGCCACATCCGATCTGAGATGTTTTCCGATGTCCTCGGGATGAACAGACAGGCCATCGGCCGAGTGAATCAACTCCAGACGGTAACCAGAACCCAATTGCTGAATGATTCCCTGGATCACATAAAGATCGGATGGGAAATTCAGGTCATCGGACAGGATGGTGAAACGGCCCGGACGGGCCTTAATAGCCGCCATCACCAGTTTGTACAGATTCACAGAAGTCGAATCACAGACTATTACGGTACCCCGATCGGCCCCGATCACCTGCGCAATCAGATCACCGGTTTCCTGGGACAAGTGGTACCACTGCTCATTCCAGCTTCTGATCAGCCGGGTTCCCCACCGGAAATCGATTTCTTCCATGATCCGGGTACGGGTCTTTTCCGGGAGCCGGCCGAGTGAATTACCATCCAGATAAATGACCGGGGAATCGGGAATAAAAAAGTCCTGCCTGAAAGCAGCAAGGGAATCCTGACTGTCCAGCACCCTGGCTTCTTCGAATAGCTCCTTTAGCGGAATCATGATGTACGCAATTGATTAATGATGAGAGGAAGAACCAGACGGACCCACTGGTCATACAGGATGCCGGAAGGATGCAGTCCATCATCAGTGGTCCAGTCTTCAGGAAGCGGCGTCTGACGGGTCACGGTGGTTACATCGACCCAATGCACACCCCGTTTCAAAGAATGATGCTGGTTCACCTGATTGAAGGAGTCAATTTCCTGTGAAATCCGCTGCGGATTCCGGTCCGAGGCGAAGGGAGTTCTGCCCCAGTCGGGAATGGAGAGTACCAGAACACGGTCCGGGCGGTTTCCTGAAAGTCGGATGGCATCCTGCAACAACTCTGCAAAGTCGTTTTCATAGTCACTGACCGGCCAGCCCCGGTATTGGTTGTTGACTCCGATGAGAAGGCTGACCAGATCATAATCTGGCTTCAGGTTGTGGTTTCGGATCGCTTCCTTCAGATCAGTGGTGGTCCATCCTGTGGTGGCAATGATGTGGGGAAGATCGAAGGAAAATCCTTCATCCCGAAGCCGGGTGGTGAGTCGGGAAGGCCAGCGGTCTTCGTGTAACACTCCTTCGCCGATGGTGTAGGAATCCCCTAAAGCAAGAAAAGAAAGGTTCATGGTCAATGATACGTGAAACGGATGGGGTGATCAAACGGGATTCAGGGGGGAAGAAATAAAAAAACCCGTCGGGAAACGGGTTTTTAGTGGTGCACCATCAAGGACTCGAACCTTGGACCCACTGATTAAGAGTCTATCTGAAACACTCCAACATGGCTATTCTGACTCGTTTTGGCCTGTTTTCTTTCATGTCTTTCTCACCAAAGTGCCCGTTTTATGGCTTAAAAGTGAGAAGGCCAACTGACAGCCATTAGTCAGATTTTGCTGAGGGATGTCACTTTTCACCGTTACGGTGATTATCTATAATGTTTTGTATTTTCTCTTGTTCTTTAGCACAATCAGGCATAGGGATTCCGAGTCTCATGCATGCCTTATATACTGTGTACGCATTAAGTTTTTCAAACGGAGGGTATATCGTAAACCGTTTGCCGGTCTCATCTTTAATAACATCCACCACCCCAGCGTATGGCTCTGAGAAGGCCTCGATCCTGCATCCATGGGCTTTAACCCAGTCTTGGAAATCTGCCCACTTGATTCTGTATGATGGTGATTCCTGATCTGCACCCATCAGATTGACCCAAACTGTAATTTATACTCCCTCGATTCAATTCCGGGCGTATGTGGTTTATCCATCTTCCTTCTCGAAAAAGAAGCAGCGATGGCTGTTGTGAGATTTTGCACGGCATCTTTTTGTGTCGTTCCCTCTGCTATAACATCTGGGAACTGTTCGGAATAGGCCGTGAATCCACCCAATTCCGTGTCTTTTACAAAATAAACAATGAAAGGTACCGTCTTCATAACAATCAATCTCCTGTGGTTGGTTGACGAATATAGACCCATTCCGGCTAAATAGTCAATATCAACCAGAGTAAGGACAATCTATAGTTGATGCCAATCACTGGATCATAAACAGAACAGTTCCCTGAATCTTTTGGTAATCAGTCACATAAGCAGATAAGCCATCTGATTGTTTCAACAAAAGCACCACATTGTTTGCATGTCTGACCGCTCTAACCGGGACGTAGGTTCCGGCTCCGGCTGGCTGAAGATACAGGTCACCCAGAATGATACCTGCTGTTGAAATGTTCTCCGGAAAACTCAGCTTGATCCCAGCAGACCATGTGGTAGTGGTCTCATCCCATTCTATGTTAAATGCCGCAATCACTATTTTCCCGATCCGGATGTAACTGCAAACCCTGGAAGAATAGTTCATGGTTGTTCCAGACCCTCCTTCTCCCTCAACTGTCGGAATAAACGATGAACTTTGAAAGTAGGAATCGAGAGCCAGCCCATCAGCAGCAAACTTGATCCCCTGAGCAAATAATTTGAGTGCAGATATAGTTTCTTCTGTGTTAAGGCTGACCTTCCCTTTAACCAGTCCGTATGTGGCAGCATGATCATCCTCTGTTGGGGATGGGATTTTAATCGTTCCGTCTGCGTTAATCCTGGCTTTCAATACACCATCCAACAGGAAATCAAAAAACGGGTGGTAGGTATCGCTGCCGGTGTGATTCAGGGTATAGAGCGCTACCGGGTCTCCTCCCTCGTTTTCCCGGTTGTCGGTTACGGTATCTACCCCGGTTTTTGACAGTTTCCCGTCCAGCTGTCCTTTGTTTACAGCATCGCCTGATGCTGTTCCGCTTCCCAAATTCTGAATCTTTTTACCACCCTTATCGGTGTGGGCACCAGTTAGAATGCCAGACAGATAGGTGTCAAAATTGTGTGCCATGGCAGATTGAGCAACTGTCAGTTTGGATGGCGTTACGTCAATCGTCCAGACTCCTCCGCCGTCCTTGGTGATTTCCCCGACTTTGATCTTTCTGCCGGTTGGCGAAACGGATCCGGCCGAGGTAGTGATGGTTAGTCCGTCCATCTCGACAAACCGGTAGTGAGTTGAAAGTGTAGGTTGTGGGCCGGAAGGTGAAAACTCACCACCAATCTCAACATAGACACCAGACAGGTTTAATCCGTGGACCGCTGTCAGGACCAGGCGATTGTTCCCGGAATCCACCGATTGAATCTGGTAGGCGGTCCCTCCGTACATGATTCTCATACCGGCTTCATATACCCTGGTAAGGTCCCCTCCTGTGAAGTTTACGTTGGCCGTTCCGTTCTGGAAGGTGGCCGGGAATGGATACAGATAGTTGACAGCGTGCTCAACGAAAACAGTGTGGGTGCCGGTCGCCAGTCCACTAACATCCAGTTTTGCGTTCTGGTCCATGATCAGTCCAGCAATCCACTTTGCCATGGATGCGGCCCCGGATACCGGGCGGACTTTGACCTGTTTCCAGAGTTCTTCTGCGGTTTCCAATAGCAAGTTGGCCGTCCGGATATACAGAATTCCACCGCTGATTTCCAGCGTTGGTGCCTCATAAACAATTGCACCGGACGTGACACCGGTTGGTCTCACCTGGACTCCGGTTGTCATGTACTGGTTTCTCAGCAAGTTATCCAAACCGGACTGTCTGATATCCTCCGACACCTGCAGGACAAGGCCAGAGCCTTTGATTTTGAAGTTAGATGTGTTGAGTGGGTTTAGGTTTCTTCTCATTTTATGGGGCCTTTGAAAGGGTCAGGTAGACCGGACAAACATATTTATTGATAAACGCCAGAATCTGATCGTCCGGGATAAACCGGCCGCCGGCTTCTGTATTATTGGTATAGGTGGCTGTGAACGTATAATCCTCGCTCATGTAAATGGGGTCAGAAGGAGGATAAAGCTCGTTGACAAAATACCTGCTCGGAGAATAACTGACTGTTGCATCTTCATCATTTGTCAGTAGTTTGATTGTGTTCTCAATGCCTGTTATGGTGCCGTAATCCCGTACAATATCCTTCCAGACCATGGCCCGGTACTGATTGGCATCCGGCTTCTCTCCGGGAAGATCGTCATATCCATAGTAGTTGATTGCCGTCATGAGAGTTTCTGCCCACGGCAGAATCAGGGGGAACTGGCCTCGTTCTTTGAGTAGCACCTTCAGATGGCTGTCGTTAAAGATGCCGAATTCAGCGACCTTCCGCGTTGCCTCGGCCGTCCGATAATGCTCCTTTGCAACCGCGTAATAGATCGACTCCTGAACGGAGTACGGGTAATCGGTTGACAGCAGAAATTCCCGCAACTCTGATTCGCTGACGGTCTCTGAGATAATGGTTACCCCATTGATATACAGAGATTGTTTGTCGTTGGCCATGTATTTATGACCGAGCGATAGGTTTGCCACACTGAGCGATGGTGGGATAGTCAGGCTGGTCTGTACGTTATTGCTCATTTTGACCTGCTGGGTTGAGTCCTCTGTCAGCACCCACAGGAAACGACCTGATGTCCGATAATACTGAAAGGCCAATCCATAGAACTTGCCGGTATCAATTGCTGGATGGGTCCCCTCAAGCTGAAACTGTTCAGATAGTTCATTCTGCATCTCGATCCGGATTTTTCCAGTCTGTCCATTGTATCCTAATCGGATATAACTTTCCGGGCTTCCTGCATCGGTTCCTTCCCAGACAATATGGAAAGTACTGTCTGTGTTGTCGAATGCCCTGATATTAAACCAGGTGACGACCGAGAACGATGGTTGGTCGAGTATGTCTTCTACCAAAAATGTAAAGTTCGGTTTTGTCCTGTTTGTACGGAGGAAGGTTGGCGCAAACGTCAACTGACAGAAAATGGCAGAGTCAATCCACATATTCTGATTGGCAGTACCCGTTTTGATTTTTGGTGTGACAGTAACCGGGCTGGCAGTGAAGAACGTGACTGTAATTTGCTGGAAGACGTTATTTGTCTCTACGGATCCACTGGTCACAAGGACAGACGAGTCAGATACTTTAATAATTCTGATCAGGTCGGCAATGGTCTGTGTGTTGGCTGTCTTTACAAACACTGAGAATGTGTGGGTTCCTGCACCGAGCGCAATTGTATTGGTTGGTTCAATTGTATTGTCTGTGTTTGCAGCATCGGTATGGCGAAGGGACCCGGCACCTTTCTGAATGTGAGCCGGGTTGGTCTCATGGAAAAGCCTGCCGGACAGAACACCACCACCGGATGATTTACACTGCCAGCCGGTGATGTTTTCGTGGAAACTCCCATTGGCTCCATTCTGACTCAGCAGATCGGTAAACTCAGACTCAACCAGGAAAGACTTCTTTCCCCTAAGCAGGTTGGATGACAAATAGACATTCTCGCTACCTGTTCTCCACAGGTTTTCCGTAATGTCGATCTGGTCGGTCTCGGAGAGTTTCGGAAGTTCATCTGTGTGTACCTCGCGGATGCCGCGATCTGCCTGAAGAAAGAACACCGGCTTCATATCCATAAAGGGGATGAACCGGGTTACCGGCATTCGCCTGAGTATGTTCCTGATATTTCTCATGGGTTGGATGCAGAAATCAGACTGAGGTTGATTGTTTGGCTGGTCAGGTCGTCAATGAGTTTAACCGAACCAATCCTGCATATTGAATTAAATGCAGGATCCACCCGAGATGACCCGTTAAGCAGGACAGAATTTAATTGGAGATCCAAAGCAAGCCCTGTCTCCTGTATAGCCTTCACAACAGAATCATCATAGACCGGCTGCCCGAACGTCAACCGACCGGGATTGATATACAGGTCGGCCATTCGGTCGATAATGGCAATGTAGGTGTCCATCAGGGTTGGGCTTGGTGTGAATTTTCCCCGGAATTCGACTGCAATGTCAGTATAGGTGACGTTCTGCGTTGAACAGGCGAATGATACCGTATTCTGGCTGGCCTGGAAGAATGCAGGTATCTTGCTGACGATATAATCGTTGATTGCGGTCAGTTCGTTGGCCGTATAGAGGCACCCACTCCTGTTGCAGACAAAGACGGATATGCCAACACCATACGTCCACTGAACAAGAGCTTTCTGAATCGTGTCGTTGGCCTCAATAGCAATATTTTCGAAAAATGAGTTGGTGTAGGTTGCTCTAAGCAGATTCATCCCGATCAAACGTGACCGGAGTTCCGAGTCAGATTCAGTGTCCTCTCCACCTGTTGTTGGTGCCGGATTGAAAACGGTTAAGGCTGCATTTGGAGTAACGGTTATCGTGTTGGCCGATGCCCGGGTCTTACTGCCAGTCCCTTCGCTTTCTACCCATACCCAATGACCAAAACTGATACTACCATCGGCTCCTTCCAGACTGGGATTGCCTAAGCCTGGAAAATACAGTTCGTTTGGATTCGGAGAACCCGGGACCGCCGGATTTGTGCTTCCGATGGTAATTCCGTTCTTTGAAACATACTTCTCACCGGTTGTGGCGTGATAAAATGCAGTCCCAGCTGGAACCTGAACCCCTGTCGGACCTTGAACAATTACCAATGCCGTTGATTTTGCCGGTCCTCTCCGGCTGGTTCCATAAATCTCCACCGCAAGCGTATCCAGATCATCTCCGGATGCAGTCACCAGGCTGGATGCACGTTTTACTCGGGCAAGTTCCAATTCCTGATCGGCCAATGCCTGTGATATGGATTGGAAAATATTTCGGACAATCCCGTCATCTCCGAAATAAGTCACCTGTTCGTTCAGGGCAGAGAATGTCCGGATCATTCGGGCGGTTATGGCTTCTGGCTCTCTCATAGTGATGGATAGCTTTCAATAAAGGTGACTGACGGCGCTTCCAGTTCTGGTGGTGGCGGCAGGATGTATTCCCGCGCCGGATCGTCAAAAAAGTTGTCAGTAGCGGTCGATGATTTATTTACGGCCTTGGTAATCGGAATGGCATCTACCTCTACCCTGGCACCATTAAACCGGATGTCTGAAATCTCCAATATCCTCGCATCAGCCATGACCGTTCTGTCGATGGCAATTGCATTCATTGAATCCCTGACTTCGGCCGGGCTGCTGACAACCGTCCGGAGTAAACCGAATTGTTTGTTATATGGCAGGTTTCCGATTTCTGTTCGTAACCGATGAGCAATTCCCTGTTGCAGGTTTGTATAACCGGAATACGTGTCCAGATCGTATAACGGGTCTTCCTCTGTTCCCACATTTCTCCGGTTAAACGTCCGCGTGATGTCTGTTCCCAGCAGTTCCTCCCCTCCGGACTCGGTGAATGTCGGAACCTTTTCAAACTGTTCGGTTACAATACCTGATACCGGGACAGGGACCCGAACCGAAGATGAAGCGTAAAAGGCATCCAATCCTCCGTTGATATTGATCAGGTCTTCTACATTGGCATTAAACTTCCTCGCCACCTCTCTCGGCGTTTCCCCCGGATTTCTGGAATACTCAGTGATGGTCTTTATGCCGTTTGTCCCTTTTTTCTGAACACGGCCAACAATCGTCATATCGTAAACGGAGCGTTCGAGTTGCCAAAGACTGGCAACCGCTTCATAAACCGGTTCTTCCATAAAATCAAGATCGTCCGGATCCGCCGGATACCTCAGTGACAGTTCATATCTTGAACTCGCAATCAGGTTCAGAACCTTCTGTTGCTGTTCTGTCATCTTATGGTCTCCGATGAAAAAACGCTGGCGCTGGCGAGGAAATCACTAAACGGATTGTTCTGAATCAGGTTTCCAGATATTTCCGATGCCTGCTCATTCATCTCGTTTATCAGCACAAGGGCCTCTGTCGTGAGCATCGCGAATGCGCTTATTGCCCGAACGGCATCATTACCGATCAGAATATCCACTGCGGCGTTTGCGGTTTCTGCTGCATCTGCCAGCAACCGCTGGGCAGACAGGAGAACGGTCAACATGACATCCTCCTGCTTTGCGGTTATAATTTCGCCGGATTCAATGAGACTCAATTGATAGACGGTTGAATACGGATTCCTGCTGGCAGACCTGCCGAGCATCATACTTGCCGGATAAACCTGAAAATATCGTTTGTTGATAAAATCATAAAAATTGAGATAGAAGGTCAGGTTATCCTGATTTTCCTTCTGCTGACTTGCCTTAGAGTACCGGCTGTTTACCTGGTCGAGGCGGGAAACAATGATATCCTCGATTGCATCCACTCTGGCCGGACCGGTCGTGTACTTCGTGCCGGTCCACAATGCCATCATCCCCATATTTCCGTTTATGGAAACCTGAGTTGGTTGCTTTGTGTAACTGTCATTGTAAAACCGGGTTCCGATTTTACTGATCACGTCCCGGCCGGAAAAGGTGTAACTGATATCGGTTGGCAACCTCTGAAACAGAAAAATGGCATCCTCCCGGGTTTCTCCGGTAATCCCGTTGGATTCAACCAACTGCAGAACAATGTAGTTCAGGCTGGGGATGGAAAACAGTGCCACTTATTCGAATACCTTCTTCAGTTCGTCCTCTATATCCTGAATCACTGTCAGATCAGATGTGTTGGTTATCGGGCCTCCCTGTGTCCCCGGAGGACTCTGAAATCCCTTCACGTATGTAGTCAGTCTCTCAGCGATTGCCAGTAGCGTGTCCTTCATGGATTCCGCGTCTGCTTTAAATATGGTTTTGTGAATGGTTAGTTTTCCGACTGAAATAGCAACACCACTCTGGTCGGCTGTAACCGTAAGTCCGGATGTCCGGATCGTCACTTTGTCTGGTTGCCGGGTGACTTCCACAAAGGTATCCGGGCCGTCTCTCTCAAGATCGATCGACTCTGGGCTGGTGTTCGCCTGGAAGTCATATCCTTCCGGCCATGCACGAATAGACCGGATAGGACCGAGAATCAGAATCTTGTACTTCTCCCCATCGAGATAAGTCCATGCGTAACGCTGGTACCTTTCTTCCTCTGTCCGAGTGTAAGCGATAATCCGGTTTTTTCCGTACCGCTCTGGTGATGCTGGTTCGAGAATGCTGATTTGTTGCAGGTTAAACCAGAGATCCAACTGGTCTGCCTGGAAGCCGATCAGTTTTCCATGCTCGTCCTTCATGAAATACCCGGTGTATTTCCCATGGTTTTCATTTCTGTTATCTGGATAGTAGGTGTTCATACTGGCGCAAAATCCTCCCACATTTCGCGAAGGGATCCGGTGAAAGCCTTAACCACCTGCTGAACATCACTGGTCACGGTCAGCACCTCCCCTGCGATTGCCTTATTGCCGGTCTCCATCCAGAACGCCTTTACCATTTCCGGGTCATGGCCTCTGATAAATGAAAATGAGTACATGGAGGCGCCCCCGTGATTCCAATGATAGGTCTTCCCGGAAATCATGACCTGAATCGGATTTCCTGCTGCACTCCGTATGTGCATGAGCTTTACCCGGTCGCCGGTATTAATCGGTGATCGTTCCGGGTCCGGCTTGAACGAGAAACTTCCCTCGTAATAAAACGGATAGGCGTAATAGGAATAAAGTAAATTCCGCTTCTGGAACTGGATGGAATTGTACTGTGATGGAACTGTTTCTTTTTTTGTCGTTCCGGTTTTGCTGGCCGGGATCATCTCATCCTGCTCTGCCTTTCCCGTAAGAGCAATGGAATTGATAATTGTTTGACGGAGACGGATTCCATACCGGCGGATCATCGGGATGTTGTAAATATTTTTCAGGATATAATCCTTTGCCGGGGCGGTTGCATCTGTGGCTGCCCGTGTTGTGTGAATTGTGAACAGTTCACTGTCATTCACCCGGACCCTCTCCCCCGGAACCGAATCCCGGTCAACGGTATGGAAAGCTCCCGGTTCATCCCAATACCGGCTCAGAGCAATTTCCTGTGTTGTTTTTCCTACGGCATCCAATGTATTACCGGGTGATTGAATGGTACTATACTGAGTCCCCCCAAAACGAAACATGATAGCCTTCCGGAGTTCTGGGTTTCGGTATTCGTATGGGAATGGTTTGATAATGAAGGTGGGTTTTCCGTCAATCATCGTCTCATACTGGGCATACAGGCTGGGTTCCACCAGTGAATCGATCATTGATTTCGGACTGCCTTGGAAGGAATAAAAGTCTGGCCTGACAAATGTATCTCCCGGGTAATCCTTCACCCATACCTGCAGTTTATCCCGGAGCTTCACCCCGCCGGCTGATTGACTTTTCCCGAGGCTCATGTTTTGCAGAGTGCTGGTGGTCTCGATTGCGTATGTGACCAGATCAGAGAGACTATTCCATGCCGTTTCGCCGGTGGCAGCCTTTGCAAGCCACTCAGTGATTACCTCTAACTCAGGGTATTGCTTCAGCTGTTCAATCATCTGAGGTTCTGTGAAAAAGAACCGGGTCTCCCTGCTGAGTATCGCGCTCATCAGACTGATTGCAGTAAGAGTGGACCTTCTGTTGTTCCCGTTTTGCCGGTCGTAATCATAGTCGGAGAGAAAGCCCACAAAATCGTATTGATTTCGGTTTTTGCTGTCCGGCTTGACGATCATGATCAGGCCTGAGTATGGTTCAAACAGTGTCTGGTGTTCTGACGGAAACGAGGCTGATTGTTTCTGCGCGGACCCGGCAATCAGTTTGGTTGCATGCGCTTTGACCGTTATTGTCGCGGTCATTTCCTTTCGGATTCCCTCGTCAATGCGGAGCGATTCAACAAACGGAGAAAGGTCAACCGCGTTCGATTGGTCCCCGGTTGTTGAAAACCGGTAGAAAATGACTGACGGTTGTCCCTTAATTGTTGTTGTCATTGCTCATTTTTCCTAACTTTCTGTAAATCGAAAGGATGTTTATGGATACCAGAGTCTGTCCCCACTGCTTTAAAAAAGACCTTGACGCAAGAGCAAGCCGGTGCCATCACTGCGGCGGGTCAATCTATAAGAAAACACCATTTCTTGTGATTGGATGGTTGTCAGCTGTTCTGTTTCTCATATTTTTTGTCTCATTTATCGCTAACGATAGTATTCCATTGTTAACCATTGCAGCTGTCTTTGCTTTTTCCGCAATGATCAGTTTTAATGTTGTAAACAAGAGTTCCTAATTTCCGCCACTCGTATATTTACCAGGGACGGTAATCTGATAACTGCCCTTATTTGCTGGTTGAACTACATTTTCATTGTCTGCAGTAACATTTGCCACCACCCCGTTGATCATGGTTCTCATTCCGTTTAGGGCTTTTCTCATCTCCTCAAAATATTTAACAAGTCCGTCCTTGCTCCCAATCAGAATGTCATTAATAAGTTCTGATTCCTCAATAGCCTTCTTCCGAATAAATTCTGCGGCCTCTTTACCGGTGCGCAAATCAATGTTTTGTAGTCTCGCCCGGTCTCTCTCTGCCTGGGTTGTGTATGTTACTCCATCAGCTCTTGTGTCGTCTGATGACATTCCGTAGTCTTTAAGTGCCTCAAGATTGCCTGATGAGATGAACCCGGAGACTTTGCTCAACCAATTATTGTCTTTTGAACCTGTCAGGTTCTGAATTGCAAGCCTGATTTGGGTTTCGTCCCCTCCGTATAACCGTCTGAGGGTAGTAGCGACATCCTTCAGATTTTCTGGGTTATACCCCTGATTTACCCTTTTGAGAAATCCTGCGTAATCTGTTTCGGTGCCCAAACCATACGCCTGTGCCAGAATTGCGAAATGTGCTGGGTTGCTGAGACTTCCTGTTAATTGGTCAAGCTGACCCATGGACTGTCCGGCAAAAGCAAGTGGATTTGAATAGATGGAACCCGCTCCGAAGATTGGATTCAGATTATTTAGCCTCGAGAGGATAGCATTGCCAATCCCCTGCCCTGAGTATCCCATCTGGGAAACGGATCCTGCCTGGCCGGTCAACCATCCTGCCAGTTCTGCTTTCTGTGAACCGGTGGTCAGGCCCGCTTGTCTGGCAAGGTTATCTATATTGCTGGTTCCGATATCAAACCCGAAACGTCCAGAACCCATCAGGGTTGCGACCTCCATGAGGTCCATGCCGTTTGCTTTGGCATAGTTTAACATGGAATCGAACCGGTCATCCGAATACCCATAGACACCAGAGAACTTTGCTTTCATCGCAACTATGTCTGCATCAGATAAACCCAGACTCTCGTAGCTTTTCTTTTCGGAGAGACTTTCCGCTCCGACTCGTCTCCATGCCCTCATTGCAGAAACCGAATAATTATCGAATGCCTGCGATGAACGGTTGATTGTTGGGTCCACAGCGTTGATGAACTTCTGTTTATTAACATTATCAATATTAAGAAACGTTGCCAATTGACCACCAAGTGTTGCGCCAATAGCACCACCGGCTGCTACTCCGAATAGCCCCCCACCAGAAGCAAACCCAATGCCTCCACCAATCACTGTCCCAAGGAAACCAAGGGCCGTGCTTAATTTATTCATCTCATAACTCATTTGGGCGTTATAGTGACTCATAGCGGTTGTCCCCCATGCGGTCTCATGTTGAGCGTAAAGGCTCAACCCTGTGCCTAACGCACCCAAACCAGATGAAGCAAGATATCGGACCAATCCTGCATTCATACCACCTTTTCCACCGTCCTCCATTGGTGGAACCAATCCACCGGTTGCATCTTTTGTGTTCAGGTAGGTGTCTCTCGCCTGGTTCATGATCGTGTCAGCAATCGCGCTTCCACCTTCCTGACCAAATGCAGTATTGAGTAATTGCCTTCGTGCTTCTACGATCTTCTTTGATTCTTCGAACTGCTCTCGGTATATCCGGTCGAGGGCCGACTTCATTTTTTCCTGAAGTTTGACCGATTCGGGAGATGTTTTGTCGGTCAGGCGGTCCCATTCCCGGTACAGAAGATTGTAATCTTCGAAGTGCTTGTTCCCCTTAATGCTTCCCAGAGAAAAAGCGTCCATGGCGGACTGGTAGGCTTCAAGTCCGATGTTTGCGCGGTTTGCCTGACCCTGGATTCCGTTCGGTCCACTGGCGGCGGCCTGCAGGATTGATTCAACCGGTCCGCCGGTTCCCAGGTTTCCTGCTGCTGAAACCCGGTTAATTTCCTGAATGAGTGAATCGGAATTACCTGGTTCAAGATCGACCCGGACTTTTACGCCGATTGTTGATTGACTATCCATTCCGGACCTCGAATTTTGGTTGGGGTTCTTCCTCTGATGGGGAGTTCAGGAAAGCGGATAACGCTGCCATGCCCGATTCCCGTTGTTCTCTGATATACGCTTCCTCTCCGATCAGGTCACGCCTGATCAGGTCAAGCGTCCCGTCTTTTGACAGGTCATACAGGTCATTATACCAATCGTATAGTTCCTCATTTGCATCCTCAAGCAGGTCCATAATGGTTGCGTTCTGGACGCGGGGATCCGTTGGAGGGAGACTGTACTTTTTTCTGAATCTCGCTAAAAGACTCTTCTCGTACTGCCTGGATCTGGCAACAAATTCTATGTCGCCGTGGAATTGCGCTGGTGCGGTATAATCAAGAACCCGCGACCGTTGTTTCAGGCTTGCGAGAAAAGGGCCTGCGGGAGACCTCGTAGGCTCCCCAGAGATCGGCAAATTGTGAAGGGGTTAGATCGGTAACGGGTACCGGTGTGTTGATCGCCATTGCTGTCAGCATCGCCAGATTATCCAGATTGCTCAATCGGGTGTTGAGTTCAATCATTAATGGTGAGAATTGAGGATGGTAGGTCATCGCAACAAGGCCGGCATATTCCCGCGATTCTTCTTCAGTCAATGGTTCCAGTAATTGCTTGTCATAGAACCTGGAAAGTTTTCCGGTGATTTCGTTGTACTTTTCGTCACCGTACCGTGACCGGTTAATATCATTGATCTGCATCTTGATCTGAGCGAGACGATTTGACAGATCCTGGTACGTCTCATCAGGAATGTAGGACCGGCGGACCTGATCTACTCTCAGGTGGTCCGCCATTGTCGGATATGCCTTAAACCGGAAGTGACCTACTCCCGGCAGTTCAACGGTGATTTCTTCTTTCATGGTGCCCTTCTGTGTAATGAAAGATTAGCTGGCGATGGTAAATGGTGCGTCTGGTGAAGCAGCACCATACTTGGCCTTATATTCAGCGGCTGTCAATCTCTCGCGATAAACGACCGAACCATTCCGATAAACAGTTCCACCCTGCCCGGAGTATTGCGCTCCCTGATTGGTGATATGAACGCCGATGAAACAGTGGGTGACAGCCCCAGCGAATTTCTCGTTATCCCCTTCAACGACAAAGGCAATCATTTCCGGCCGGTTCTTAGCCGATGGCAGGTCGTTGTTGGAGCCGAACGTCTCCCATGTCTGAAAACTGGCCTGGCCGAGTCCCATTGCACCTTTTACAACCTCGTTGATCTGCTCACGGTTCAGTTCGGGGATAGGTTCGACTGCATACTGTTCATTCCAACTGAAATTGATCATCCTGCCGAGGATAACGACTGGCGCTCCGGCCCCGAATGTACTGGCATCGATCAGCAGAACTTTCTTCGCGGTTCCGCTCTTCGCCTGATTATACTCTTTGGCGTCCTTAATATTGACTTGTGGTTTATCGGCCATGGGAACCCTCTTAGGCTATAATGTTCGTGACCAGTTCGATGAAGTCATCTGCGCTCGGGAAATGAACGTCCCAGGCGACTCTCCATCCGTTTTCGGTCTTGGTGATAGATGATACCGTGGTCTCTTCGGTGACTTTTCCGAGATCGACCTTGGTGTTACGGAAGGCAACGGCACGACCGGAGATCAGACTGAGAGTCAGATTATCTGCACCATGAAGGTCCTCAAAATTCAGCCTTGCATCCGCATTCCATTCATCTGCCAGCTGACGCTGCATGATGAGGTATGTGGCTTTTTCCTGAGCGTTCCAGTTCCGGTTCTGATCCTGATAGGTATTCACCCCTTGGGTAACGCGAAAACCATCGGCTTTGCTCTGACAGAATAGAACCCCAGCGGAAAGCCAGCGTTCGGCTTCGAGTTTGTTGCTCGTTCCGAAGAGCTTTTCAACCTGAACAGCATCCATATTGTCATTGGTCAGGTTGTGGGTAGTATCGGCTGCCAGAACTTCCCCGAGTGCCCGAGGCGCCAGAGAGAGCGCTGCAGAAAGACCGTCAAGTCCGTGTCCGGCCAGAATGATATCCTGCGATGCAAGGGCCTTTGCGCGGGCAATCGGATGAGTGGATGCGGACTCTGCCTGGTTGTGATCACCCAATGCAACACCGGTCCATACCTGAATTGGCCATCCGTCTGCCCTCATGTTTGCTGCCATGGTTTTCAAATACCCATGGTGAGTGGCCGAGGTGCTTTTAATCAGAAGGTGCCGGATTTTCAGGCGGCTTGCTGCATAGTATGCCTCCGCCAGTCCAAAAAATTCATCGGTAAACGTCAACCAATCCGCATCTACCAAAGCCGTATTGGTGGCAGGTGTAGCTCCCGTGATCGATGCAACATGCTTTTCAGCGAAGGCAACCGGAGCGGTTGTGGCACCTGTTTCGATTTCTGCAGTAAATATCCGGCTGTTGGTGTTAATCCAGTTCGTAAACTGTTCAAGGGTCATCGTATCAAATGATGCCTTTTCCTGACTGGACAGATCCTTGTCGAAAATGAAACTGAAATTGGCTGTGCTGTACGCTGCACCAATTGCAGCAGTCAATGTGACTGTGTTGTTGACGGAATCAACGGATTCAATGGTGATGGAAGCAGGAGTGCCTGTTCCGGACTTAGACAGGAACATGGTTTTTCCCGGATAAAGCCCGTCCACGTTTGTCAACTTCAGGACTTTTGCGCCACTCGCGGCATCCGCGACCAGACGTTTGATCAAATGTGGCGGTGTAATCGTGACGGTTTTCACATTACCAACTGCAGTGATAGCCATGTAAATGGCATTGGTTGGAATTCCGCCCAGCTTACTGGTCAGAGTCACAACATCATTCGGCGTTGGGGTTGCATCATCTACCAGCGTGAATGACACTTTTGTCACCTTTCCCATTCCCAGGATCAGGACCGGGCTGGTGGTCTTCTTTCTCATCTGCCGGAATTGAGTAATCATATCCCCTTCAGAATAAACCCGTGCAGCTTCAGATGGGGATGAGAATGCAGGAATCATTTCAATGATGTCATCCGGGGTCGCGGAATAAACCGGTCCCATGAAATGTTCTCCGACAATCGCTGCAATGTTAAAATTAGAAAATACGGGAGTACCGGATTCCTGCACCTTGGTTGTCACGTAGGTGCCTGGGAGCTTTACCAGTTTTCCGTCAATTAAGATTCCGCCCATGGGGGACTCCAGTTTATGTTCAATGGGTGAAGATATTCCGTCATTTGGTCAGTGTTTATGCTTATCAGATCAGATTTATCCGGTTCATCAGGGCAGTGATCTTTGTAATTGTGTCGTCACTCGGGGTGTTGTTGATAAGAAACCTGTGAGCGAACTCCCATTGCTGTCCACCGCTCACCCCATAGTCAGTCCCTCGGAAAAATCTCCACAGAGAACTCGCGTCAAGGATGGTACCCGTCCAATAGCTTTTTGTAAGAGGGGTCACTCCGCCGGTCCTCATGACGTTCATGGTGACTCCATTTACAACCAAATAAGATTGCGTGTCATGAGCAACAAACATGAACCAGAATCGGTTAGCAGACGGAACATTCGGGCGGCCAGAGTTCCCATCGCAAAGCAGGGCCACGCACCCATCAACATTAAACTGTATTTTTCCGCTCACTACGCTTGCCGTAATTCCGGCTCCATATCCAGAATCTTTTCCGACAATAGCCAGCGTGCTCAGGTCGTTTGGAACATTTCTGAGGCTGGCACCAAAACAGATAAAATCTCTTTTTGCTATTGCTTTCGGGATCTGATAGGTGGAACCCCCGGCATTATTGTCCCCCTGCACATAAATATTTCCCTGGGGTCCATAGGCCCTTTTTCGTGGGTGACCGTCAATTACGTTTATCCAATTATTTGTTGCTGTATCATCATAATAAAGAGTGCTTTTTGAAGCTCCTGCATTATTTGCTTGCCCAGATGTCGCTCCCGTTGAATAATAGATACACCCCGGTATGCTGGCAATCGAAAACCCTGCGTTATGCAGGTGTAAATCTTGGTACTCAAATTCTGCCGGTTCGTAACCGGATGCGCCGGAAATCATTCGTTTAATGATATACCCATATCCGTATTCCGTTCCAACAAACAGAATATCCATCGACTGTCCATCAGAGCCGGAAACCTCGGTAATCAGATCGGAATCCGCACCGAGTTCAGCACCATTTGTTTTGAGTGATTTTGAATGAATCTTTGCTGGTCTTGCGTAAGCAGGATCCGCAAAGTAGGGTCCGAGATAGATGTGTTTTTCTGACTGTGACAGGTTATTGAATTCCGCTATTGTTGTCGCAGCCCCATCCGTCATGTCAGTTACAATGGCATTCATCGCTGCTTCTGAGATATCTCCGAAGTAGCAAACATGGAAATTGACGGATTCCAGTACTCCTGCGCCATTGCATTCTATTACGACTCGTTCCATTTTACACCTCTGTCCATGGGATGGACGAAATTGAACCAATTGCTCTCCGGTAAATCACCACAAGAAATTGCCCGGCAGAAAGAATATCTGCCATCGATGTGATTTCTGCGGATGAACCGGTTGCTGTTAATCTTAATTTGTGTGGGGACCCGGACTTATCAATCCTGCATTGATAGGACCCGTCAAGCGCTGTTGTCTGATCGAGCGCTTTCATCTTCCAGTATGTCGGGCTGGTGGGGAAATACGATGGGTAGTTATCCTCGGACGGAGGCGTACCGCTTGTCTTGTAGACCGTAAATGCCTCTGTGATGTTGTTTCCGGAAAACTCAGCGTTCGAAGCAAGGGACAGGCCGGATGAGTAAGTGTCATCCAGATCAAAAATCTCAACTGCGTGCCTGCGACCGACATAGGTATGAAGAAATGATGGTCTGTCGAGAGCGATGGATTCAAATATCCGTTGATTGGTCCGCCCGTTTACCCGTTCAAACATGGCTTTCGGCAATCGCTTCTGGGAGGTTACTGGCTGTGGCATTATCCCGGAAATCCTGTAAAATTGGTGATTACTCCACTGGTAAGAAGAAACCAGTCTGCGTATGGTTCATCGAGTGTTACGCCAGCTGGCATGATGACGCTTTCCATGGCAAATTTTGGATCCACTGTTGGGTCCCCGGTGGTGGTCACCCCGTCATTCTGTGTTATCTGCAGGCGGTACCCGCTTGTGTCTGTTGGGAATGTGGTTGCCAATCCCAGATCGGAGATTGATCCTTCATCTTCCTGATTCCGGATATAAACCTCAGCAAGGAATGAACCCGGTGTCTCATTCAATTCCCATAGTTTTAACTGGACATCCCCTCTCATATAGAAGAAAAGTTCTGAGGAGTATTTAAGCGTGCCGGTTGGTGTTCCTGGATTGCTTGGCCATGGGAAAGTGATTCGGAACTGGCCGGTCGATGGAACACTGGTAATAAATCCGACCAGATTATAGGCTGCAATGGAGAGCCCGGTTACCACTATCGGGTGCCCTACCTGACGACCGTGATTAACCTTATTTACAGTAAGCGTCACATTTCCGGATGAGTATGAAACGCTGTAACTGTCGGCCTGTGCATCCTTCACGTTATGCCTGGAAATAAGTTCAATCGCCGTATCAAGAATGGTCAGGTCCATCGGTGTTGACGGATAGTAAACCAGACCAGAGTAGTAACTGTTGACCTTCGAGTCTAATCCGATTACTCTTGGGGTGACCTTATAGATGCTCTTAAACTGGCGCGGTTTTACCCAGTAGTTCTGCGCCTCTGACAGTGCATATTTCTGAATGCGGAGGGCATCACTGACCGTTACCGGGTCGGTGATGTTGATTTGAACACCATCACCCAAAATGTTTTCACTCCGGCTTTCCAGATAATCATAACCCTGCTGAAACAGTGCTTCCTTCGCCTGATCGGTTGAAATATCAATCACTGCATCAATATCAAAGTCCTTCCGGTAAACAATGGCATCTACCGGTATTCCTGCATTCGGGTCATCAATAAGAATCGTTCTGCTCATGAGAAACTGGACTCCTGTTCAATGATGCCCGGATGAACATCCGGATTAGTGAGTGTAATCTGCATCTGCACCTGAAGCATGACGTTCATGAACCCGATATATTCAATCCCCCCACTCTCCTCGCGGATCTCCTCCATGTCGCCGCCAACACTCATTCTGACAGACGTGATACCGTTATCTCGTTTCTGCAGGTACTGAATAATGTGAAGCCGGACAAGTTTCATCAACCGGGTAACAATGTCCCGTCTTGTTGCCTCCGGGCACCGCCACTCTATCCGGAAGACATCGGAATCCATAAAAGTCTTAACCCGGTTCGGCCCTTCATCGTAATCCTGATTATCCATCAGGGTATCAATGTTGTCTCCGTTAATCCGGCTTACCTGGTAAATAGTAGTATTGGCCTTGACCTGCGTTTTCGGGTAAGACGTGACGATTTCAAAATCTTTGCCCTCCTTCAGGGCATATCCAGCCTTCATGGGTGCCTGTCCGATAGCAAACCGGAGGGCAGAAACGACCTCTGCCTTCGGATCAATCTTCGGGAATTCGACTCCGTTTTCTGGTGTCCCACTGACACTGAGTCCGGTCCCAAATGTCCACCCGGCACCTTCTGTTCCCACAAACAGGTGATAGTGATAAGTATCCCCGTTGTTCAGTTGTTCAATGTCAATGAACCTCGGGACCAAATGAACAAGACGGTCAAAATACCGAAGGTCCTTGCGTTTGGTAGGCTCATTCCATGAATCCAATACCAATTGTTCATAAGTCCCGTTGCCAATAGCTGTTTGGGCTGCCGTTATTTCACCGTTGGTGATGGCAGACCCTTTCTTCCTCATGACAAACAAGAAATCATGCTCTCCACCCTCTGCGCTGTAAGTGACGTTCAGTTCTAACTCACCACCGAAGGTATTTGCATAAATGGTTAGGGTTGTGACGTTAATTGGCACTGATCGACCTCAGTATTTCCTGCAGATCATGACGGATGGCTCCCTGAATCATTCCGTCAATCCGGTTTTTGTTTTTATCCAGCACCCCTTTGAGTACGTTCATTCCCGGTCTGGCTTTCTGTATCCATGGTGAACTGCCAGGTTTCTCGCTCATTGTCCGGAACGTCAGGTATGTTGAATTCTGAACCCCGCCGGTTTTCGTGTGTCCGAACCGGTACAGGTTATTCAGGTGCCTTTCCTGTGATTCCAACCGGCCACCCCATGTATAAACATACCGGCGGACGGACGGTACGGGCTTTCCCGCGGAGTTGAACCCTGTATCTCTTTGTTGGACGGCTTCTGCATACCCACTGGCTCCCTGCTGGCTCCCTTCCATTCGCTTACCAGTGATAAACGATGGGGTAAGTTTCTTTGCTTGCTTATAAACACCGGCCGCCTGCAGGCTCTTGGCTGAATGTTTCATCGGTATAATCAGGTACCGATACCCGGCTTTTGAAACCCGTACCTTCAGGCTGGTTGCAAGGAAATGGGCTTTCATGTCCCAATCGGTTGCGGTTCCTTCTTCCACCCGTAATGCCCGCTTATCGTATGGGCTGGCAACGTATGTTTCTGCCTGGATGATGTTATCTCCTGCCTCGACCGGTGTACGGACAATTGCCGGCACATACCAGCTGGCGTGCTGTGGGGCTTTTAACCGAACCGCGCCACCCCACTCATCCCGGATGAGTTCAACGGCCTGATCAACGGCTTCCGTTGTTCTCGGAGAATTACCAGTAAGCGACTGAATTCCAGCCGCTACCCGGTTAATCGCCGGAGCAATTTCACCGAAATCAAAACGAAGGACTGGCCGGTATCCACTCATGGTTTGAACCGTTTGACACCTTTCCCTGTATCAATATGAACCCAGTTCGGGGTATTGGTTTCCATCCGGAATGGCCAGACTTTATCGAGCTTCCGCCTGGTCTGCTCTGCGCTGGCTCCTTCTTCGTCAAAATCAACGGCTTTCCCGGCAAAGTGATAACTGCGCGTTGCCGGTTTCAGTCCGATGGATCTCATCCACTGTGCGTATGCCTGATTCCTGTAAAAGACACCTTCCTGATTTTCCCGGATGATTGCTTTCCCATTCAGGAAAAGATTGATTGATTCCATTTGAGCCATGGTTTCAATGCAATTTTTCAGAACGTCTTCAGCTGAATACTCAGTCTTATAGATGTCAGTAAATGGCTCAATAATGAGCATTCCGTTCTTTGTGGGGCCGGTGTAAGCCTTGTTGACTCCCAGCATGTCCCACACGGTGAACTTTCCACCTTTGATAACTATTGCCTTCGGGTCGTCATAGATGTTTTCCAGCGTCCAATTCTTTGCTGGTTCCCATGTGTCTCCCCGGAATGTTCTGATCGTCATTTATGGCCTCTTATCTAAGTAGGATAATGATCGTCTCAACCACCACCACTGCTGCAAGGGCGATGATGGCGTAATCTTTAAACGGTGATTCGTCCGGAATTTCCGGACAGTTCACACTGTCCTGAAAGTGAATGTCCGGCGGTTGAACCCAGAGAGAATCCACCCCGAGCGCTTCCAGTTCGCCGGTTATACCGACTGTTGCGTAGCCAGAAATAAAGGTGCTATCCGTCTCGATGTGCCAATCAAAGGTCTTTGGATCTGACGTGGCCTGCCCGACCGGGACAGAATCACCAGGGTTGGCAGCGGGAAGGGCCGTTCCGTGCGGTCTCCTGGTGATTACTGCCGGCGGGAGGTCGTTCCGGGTAACAGCCGGAACTGAAATGACTGTATCAATAAGGGTAACGGTCTCAGGTTTCTTTGAGACCCACCCGGAATAAAATCCACCTCCAAATGAGATCACCATGGCAAGTATGGTGAGAACGATCTTTTTCATATTGACAGGTTATCGAACCCACTCTCCTCTGGCTTCTGAAATTCATAGGACCGTTTAACGAACCGCATCTTTTTCGGCAGGTTCATTTCATCGCTTCCCCGGTCCTGTTTAATCGGCTTCATGCAGTAGTATTGCTCCCATGCCTGAAACTCAACAACATATCTGGCTCCCTCTTCTGGACGATTTCCGTCCTCTAACCAGATAATCCGGGTGAATGTGAATCCGCCGGTTGTGAATGGTTCGGTGTCGTAATCTTCTCCTGCAACATACTCGGTCGAACGGTAGGAAACCCGGTTGATATGAGACAGTCCAAAAGCATAGATAACCTCCTGACTGCCTTTTATCATGATCTGCCTGTCTGGGAGTACCTGCCGGCGGAATACCAGAATGTCGCCGTTTTGTACGGTATTGTACGGTCCGGAGGCAACAATCTGTCGGGTAACAGAATCCCGATAGGTTGGATAAAAAGTGATGTTACAGCTTCCTGCCGGAATCCTTCCATTTGATTGAACCTGCAGATATTCTGAAACCTGATTGTATTGAACCTTGGTCGTGACCGGGCTGTCATACCGGAACCCGAAGACGCAATCACAATCCGGATCCGGCTGGCCGTTGTTGTCGGCCAGGCAGGAACAAAGGTGACCGGCGTAGTAATCTGCATCGCTGCCGGATACCTTCAGAAGTGAATCGTAATCGCTCTGGGTAAAGATTCTCATATTACAACGATATCCACACCACTGTTTCCGTAATTCCGGAGAAGGGATTGCAGTGAATTCTGATACTCCCGGTCAATCATCTGAATAAACTGATCAGGGCGGTAGGACTGGCTCCTGTTTACCCCGTCCACTCCAACTGAAATGGATGCCTGGCGGGACTCCGGACTGACCATTGGAATAACCGTCATCAGGGTCTTCAGGCAGATCAGCTGTTTGATGCTTTCCTGCTCGTACACCGGGAGACTGGGGAAATCAATCCCTGCATAATAATCATAACGGAAAAAGCCTGGAACCCGGCTGCCTGCCATGAGGTACGGGCTGGATCCGTAAAGACCGGGGCTGAGTATCTGTGCTGCCGTCTGGTCCATATTCATAATGAATCCACCGGTTGGCACAATTTCAAACTGTTTCGATTTTTTGTGAACGACAAAGAATTCCGGGTTGATACTTGCAATCAGGTTTTTACCGAAATACAGCTCGACCTTTTCGAGACTGATAATTGGTCCGCGGTCGGTTGTGGTCATCCACCGGTTATCAATGAACGGTTCCTGGTTGTAAAAATCCCGTCTCTCTCCTTCGATAAGACGTTTTCCCAGATAAAACTGTCCATCCCGCTCAATCTCTGCGACTGACCGGTCGATATACGGCTTGAAGCCGGTCGGACTGGCTGCCAGGAAATTCTCAATTGCTTCCTCAAAGTGGGCATCAGCTTTCGAACTCTTGGCAATAAAGAAGGTCTCGAAATATTCTGAGCTGACGTATTCAATATCAAATGTGTCCGGTACTTCCAATTTTTCCCGGAGGGGATTGTACCCGGCTTTCGGGGTAATTGTGGCAGCGTTATTCTTTATCGTGTAGTAAACCCGAACGTCCTGAGATTTCTCGGTCTCCGGAATGGTTATAGATGCGGTCGTCCAGGTTGAACCAGATTGGGTTGTTGCCAGATTCAGTGCGGTTGTGTCGCCTTCAAGCGTAATCGGCAAGCCATAGGCATTTATGATGCTGACCTGTACCGATGTGATGGCCTGATTGGTCGGATCGTGCTGGTACGATAACGTGAATGGCGTCCCGATGGGAATCATTTATCTTCCCCGGACGGTTGGTTTTTCTTTCCGCTGAAGAAGATGACGGCCAGTTCAAGGGCTGTCCGCCCGAAAATTCCTACCATGGCAGACAGGAAGATCAGGATGGCAATCGTGGTGTCCGTTGCTTTTGCAATCAGGAAAATGGCGATGATACTCAGGATGAATTTAATCCCTGTAAAATCCTTGATCTTATCAAACAGGAGTTTTTTCCAGTCCATCCCGGCGGTCCTCTCTCTTTTCAAGTTGAGCGATACGTTCATTAAGCCGTTCAATCGTGGTTGCGAATTCCCTGATCTGCCGGGCGTCCAGGTCTTTTTCCTTTTGCAGGAGTTTGATCTGTGTCTCCAAAACACCGCTCTCCTGTTTTAATCGCTTTACTTCTGCAGACAGAATATCTCGTTCGGCTTTGACGGTGGCGTAATCCTTTTCCAAATCGGAGAACTTTTTGTTCAGAATGTCTATCTCTGCCTGCATTCCCTCCACCAGGTTCTTCATTCCTTCATTGACAGCGGTAAAGTCTTCTCGCTTTTCCTTTCTGGCAGAGAAGATAACCGCAATGACTGCGGCGATAACGGAAACAACCGGACTGAGGTAAGAGATCAGTTCCATAACCTGAAAACCTGAAAAAGAAATGAAGTGATAAACATGCCGATCTGAATACCTATCCAGTCAGCGAGTAGGTCTTTCCATGAGAATCCATCTCCTCCAAAACAGTAAACCCATTTACCAATACGGATGTAATTTGGGTCTTTATCCGGGACGAAGCCGTCTTTGATTTCCCAAAGGAAACCCAGAGTCAACATGGTTAATGCAGAGTACAGGATCATTTCGTGTCCTGAATTACAGAGGAGCAGAAGCAGGATAAAAAGCAGAATCGTCCCGATCAGGGACCCGAAAAAGTGCTGGAACTTATCGTAGGAGAATATCCCGGTCGTCGAAACCGAGAACTCCTGGCTGTCCCACCGGTCATTAGCAAACCGGAAAGATTCTGCTAAAAATCCATCAATGCTGATCATTACTGAACCAGATTGAAATGGGTGGTTTCTGTCAATTGAAGCGCTTGCTCATCCGTAAGGGGGTCAGTCACGATACCCGTTGAGTTATCATACTTAACGGACAACTGAACAGATTCACCTTCAACGGTCAGGCTGACGTTGACCACACCGGATCCACCGTTGAAATGTTTGTACCGTACCTTTGGCTCATAGGCCGGCGTTTCCGGCGACTGGCTCTGAGTGTCTGACGTTTGGCCAGGGTTATTGTCCTGCGTCTCGCTCGGAGTCACTCCGGGAGCATCAGGGGTTGCTGCTTCTTCGGGAGTGGTGGTCGTGGGTTCCGCCGGTTTCGTTTCTTCCGGCAATTGGGTTGGATTCTCGCCTGCGTTTTGTTTTTGCTTTGCCATGACATGGCCCTTTCATGATTGGGATGGGGATAAATACGAAGGGGCCGTCCCGTCCTTGGCATTGCCAGTGAAGAAGACGGCCCCGTGCATCAGGTCATTTACCTGTTATTTCAGGGTATAGCTTTTCACGTTTTTGAACAACACCATTTTCCGGGGTTGCATCAGGAACGGAGTGGACCAGTTACGCTGAATCCATGCAACGTAGTCACCCAGAGAGGCGATATCGAATTTCTGCATATAGAGCAGAACGTCCCAGCGGAACACTTCCTCGCTCCAGTCAATCATGAAAACATCGGTCGTTCCATCATAAACGGCACCGAGGTCAACCAGAGTGGTCGTGGCACCGGCAACTGCGACATTCCCGATATGAACGGCTGCGGAAAGCGGATTTGAGGACGGACTTTTCAACCTCCAAACACGGTATCCTTTTTCGGTTGCTCCGCCAGTACGGGTAATGGTGATTGTCACCTTCTGCTTGGTTGATGCGTGAAGAGTCACGTCAGCAGGAATGTGGGCTGCTGATTCACCATCGAGATAAACGGTGGTGATAAAATACCGGTAAACAGAACCGACAGGAAGCACCGAGTTGGATTCGTCAGCAGCAACTGCGGTGGCGGTGGCGGCGGTCGTAGATGCCCCAACAGCAACCGTGGCATCCTGAGCCTGATTCAGGTTCATCGGACGGCGCTTGCCCATGAAAACATCGGTTTTAATCTCAACCGGCGCACCAAATGGAGTCACAATACCACCGCTGTTTTCACCCAGTTTATAACCGATGGGAGTTCCACCAATCGGACCATTGCCATTCACATAGAACTGCTTACTGGTTCCCAGAGCCTGGTTCATTTCGTTAACAGCACCGAAACCAGTCCACAACTTCACATTGTTCGGGTTTCCGTAGTTATCAGCGATGATCCGGGTTGCATCAGAAAAATCCTCGATTTCCAGAGCTGCTCCAGCCTTATCAATGATATTCTGTCCAACATAGCCTGCAGGCAGGTTATCGGTGAATTGTTTGATAATTCCATCAAACGACCGTTCGTTCACACCGGAATCCCCATAGAGACCTTCAACGTCCAGCGACCGGATAATCGCTTTGGTTTTCAGGTTGGTTTCAGTGGCTTTTGCGGGTGCAATCAGGGTCTGCTGATTGGCCACGCCGGTCACTTTTCCTTGAACCCCGATGAATTTGATATTCCGAACCAAACGGGCGAAATGATCAGTTCCGGTTTGTGGCAATCCACCGTCTTCGTAGAATCCGGCAGTGGTCCCAAGATCCTGGGTGACGGCTTCAGTAACGATGGTCTTGGAATCGCGCTTGGGAGCGTCTTTCCAGAAGGTGGCCATGTTGTCCTTAAAGGTCAGGTCCTTAATCACATGATCAAGGTTTTCAGGGCGGAGAGCACCTGCACCGGTTTGAAGCGCATCAACGCCTCCGGAGAAGTTGTTATATCCACCGCCGTCAAGCGACTTCATAATCGCCTGAAGTTGCCGCCCGATTTCCTCGGGGGACAGGGTTTGAAATTGGGCTTGTTCCATGGTAATGGGTCTCCTTCAGTTAGGAAAGGGTGATGTTTTCTTTAGCCAGGATACTCTTCGCCATGGGGGACAGGGAGTTTCCGGTTTTGTCATAATGAAGAATGGCCAGATCGTTTGAATCTACCTTGCCTTCTTTACTGGCGTTGGCAATGACTTCAATGGCCTTTGAGTAGGCATTTTCACTGCTCGGCTGATTTCCACCGGGTCCTGTGATGGACTTGGTGATGGGCGAAAGGGGTTGGCCAGCGACCACACGGCTGACGAGATCGGCCAGTTGACCGAACATGTTCACCATGGATTCGTTTTGGGCGGCCTGACGTTGGCTGTTTGCCAGAAGCGCATGAACGGATTTCGCAAGAGAGCTGTAAACCTTCGCGCTTTCTCCACCGATCAATCCGATCAGTTCGGTCTGCTTGGCAACCAGTTCTGCTGTTTTTCCGTTGAGTTCACCGGTTCGCTCCATAGCGGAGACGAATTCACCGGCGTTTGCGTCTGAATCAGCACGGTAGGCATTCATGGACTTCTGGATGGAAGTCATGGTGCTGGTATTGATCTCACCGATTGACTTGGCAATCTGGGTGAGTTGTCCGTTCATATCAGAAATAGCCAGAATGGATTTCTCCATATCAGCAAGTGCGGAAACTGCTCCGTCATTCACTTCCTGGTCTTTCTTTTTCTGATCGGCCTGCCACTCATTGGCAAGTTTCCGGGCTTCATCATCTGACTTGCCCTGAGACTTGAAATAAGCAAAGGCGTCCGCGTAGGTTTTAATCTTATCCATTGCGTTCCTCGTTTGGTTATTGATTTGCTCGGGTCTCAGGGCGCTTGCACCAGTCTGCAGTCCAGGGTCACCACCGGAGAAATTGGAATAATCCGCTCCGAGGATGGATTTGGCGAATGCAGTCATGGTTGCCCGGGGGTTCTGTGGTCCTCTCGTATAGGCAACGGAAGACACAAAGGTTTTCAGGTGCTTTCCGTCTTTCTTTAGAGATAGTCCCTCGATTGAGAATCCGGCCGTCTTGGGGTTGTCCGGATACTGCTGGTTCCACAAGGCTATGTTTTCCAGATCACCGATGACGGATTTTGCCACTTTGTACTGGGGAGTACCTTTTTTGGCGAAAATCCTGCCACGAAACCGGGTCTGCCCTCCCTGATGAGTCATGGAGTCAACAAATCCGATGAAGTCTGCCGGGTCCTTGCTGTGATCGTTTGTGATCCTGGCAAGTCCGTGTTTGACATAGGTGGTGTCTATGCCTTCAGGAACAACGATCTCATTGACGATATCAGGACTGCCATCGCTGGCAATTCCCTCGATGGTGGCCTGAATGAAATCTTTGGTTTCATCGGCATCACCACCTTCGACACTTTTGAGTATCGGTGTTAAATGGACTTCATATAGTTTCTGGTTTTCCAAAGCGGTTCCTTGCTTGAGTTCCCGTTAGGTACAAGAATAGAACCGTTTTTGGTCAGTAGTTAGGTACTAACGATGTAGTCTGCTATGCTGTTCTTCGTAGCCATAATTTACTATCATCTGAAAAGTAAGAGAGGTGTGTTGGTCTGCGATGAGGTTTTTGTTTAGTTCGGCAAGAGAGATGATTTGTTTTCGCGTAATAAGCCTGTTAAGCTTTTCGTAGTATTTGATTTTATCGGAAATTGATCTGCAGGCGGCTCGCCTGACATGCTTAACTCCTGATATGGATAGACCGATTTTTAATCTGATGGCCTGGTTTACACCCCGTGGTTTCTTTTTGGCCGGAGAGTATTTGTTCTTCTCCAGATGTTCTTTTATGATCTGTTGAACCAGTTCATGGGTATTATAATTGAGGAGTTCCCTTGGCGTGAGTGTAATTGCCATGGGTGTCGAATCAACGACTTCTCGTATCTGATCGAGTTGTTGGGGGGAAAGTATTGAATGGATCTCCCGCCGGTAGAATTGTCTGTCAATCATTGTGGCCCTTTGATTGACCGGACTTTTCCGACTCTGGCGGGTGACCGGTAAGGTTGGCTGGCCCTTTACGGACCTTTGTTATTTATCTGTAATCGTAGTGATCCGGGGAAGCGCTGTTACCCGGGAATCCAATGTCATGATCGGTCATGTCCTGCGGATAATCATCCCAGGTCCTTTCCTCCGGGTCCCATACCCTTCGGAGGTAAGTATGCTGAATCCGGCCCGAACGGTCTTCTGCTGCCTGCCATGCGGAATTGATCACGTCAGAATCCGAATAATCGCAGACCTTCTTGCCGTCCCGGGTGTATTTTGCCAGAGGATCAAGAGCATTCGGGTCTGGTTCTGTCCTGTATGGGAATTGCGGATCCCGTTTGATCAGAACCTTTTTCAGCGCGAACCAGTAGTCACCATAGGCACCATAAATCGGGCCGTGAACGCTAAGTCCGCGGCTGATCTTTTCGAGTTTCCCGGCAGCATCCGGGGTGAGGCCTGTCTTATTTAGCATCGTGGCTCTCCTTAATGTACTGTTCTGCTTCTTCTGGTGTGTCAAAGTGACCATGAATCCGGTAATCCTTCCGGAGGTCCTTAAGGCTGATTGAGTGGTCCTTGTTGGGAGTGAATCCGACCTTCCAGTTTGGGCTAAATATCGGATTATCCGGATGCAGATACGAACGAGCACCTGCCTCTATCTTATAATCCTTCCGGTGCTGGTCGTAATCCATTCTATCGATATTCAGAATGGTCTTATGACCGTTCCCGATCAGGCGGAGGAGATTGCTTTGTTTTTCATTCGTGTCTTCATGGGTCCAGGATTTTGATTCGTCCTCAATGCCAGAGACAACCAGATATCTACCTTTCCGGGCAAAATGGCCGGACGGTAAGGCCAGTTCATTTAACTGAGTGGTGTCGCTGTGATTGTCATCGTTATTGATATGATCAATATGTTCTCTGCTTCCGGAACGGAGAACCTTTTCGCGGTAAATGTCGGCCAGCTTCTTCGATTTCATCAGGTTTCCGTGTGCTTTTTTCAGAACATCGTTGTAAAGTTCCGGTTCCTCGTCTGCCCAGTGATTTTTTCCTTTGTGATGAAAATATGTGGTTTCTGGCTTCAATAACCTCTCTCTGGCGGCAAATGATTTGATGTCCTTGAAGAACTTGATCTGTTTTTCTTTGCTGTCAGGAAATATCTGGACTGCCACTTCTCTCAGACTACTGAGAGGTTGCGTGCTGTTCCCCATCATAGAGTCCATCGCCAATCGAATGGTTGCGTTCGAATAATCACCCAGAATATCGTTGTGCTTTTCAATTTTTGACGGTAGTTTTCCTCTGACCTCGCTTCTCCAATCGTATCCGCTGAATTTAATATTACCGTGTCTTCCCTTGATATTATCGTGCTTTTCTTTGTATTCAGCGTGCCGTCTCATGGCTTTGTTGTAACTGGTCGTGTCCCGTCCGAGCTTCTCCGTCTCACCTGCCCGTTTCATCTCATCGTACTTACCCATCCGGGTGTCGATGTCTTTTAATGCCCTTTCAGGGTTTGGACTTAACATTGCCAGTGATCTCATCTTCTCGATGGCTTCAAATTCATCGCTGGAAATTGTGTCGGTCGTGCCGTTATACAGGTGGTCAAGCATACCGGCTTTCCGCTGCTGGGTCATGTTCCGGTAGAAATCGTATCCATTCTCCGTGAAATAGTGGTGGATGTTTACATGGGAAACCGGGTTCCCCTGGCGAACTCCCCGGCCGTTTCTCTGTTGGATATTGGTCGAGTTCCATGGTTGATCAAAATGGTGGATATCTGTTGTTCCCATTTGCAGATCCATCCCTGTTTCCATAGCGGTTCCACCAATGATCACCTTTTTCCGGCCTTCCCGGTAATCGGTCGATGCCTTGTACCTGTCATCTTCAGAGGAATTTCCCTGAATCAGCGCTATCTCCTCTGCTGGAATGCCGTGTTTTCTGGTGAGGTAATTTGCGATTTCTTTGTGATAGTCTCCGTTCTTCCCAAAGTTGAACCCGTCAAGGAATACGAGGTTCTTACCTCCCTTTTTATAGGATTCTGCGATATTGCTGCAAAGAACCTTGAACCGCTCGGGTGGGTTCTCTGGGTCAAATCCGTTTGAATGCGGATCGAAACATTCATCGACACAAAGCCGGTCCATTCGCTGCATGAGGTTCTGAACCCCGATTTCAGAACCCGTATCCATATTCGTGAACACTCTTCGCGGACCACGTTTGCCTGTTTCCTTTATCCAGTTCGGGAGTTCGCCTTTGTCTCTATCGGATACCATGGCATTAATAGCAGAGATTAATTCTCTGAGCTTCTCCTTCTGGTACTCTGTCGGCGGGACAATGTGCCGGTGATTTACTTCCTCTGGAAGTTTTAACCCGACTTTCAGTTTGTTCTCGTTGTGGTCGAAAACGGTTGCGTTTGATGCGTTCTTCATGTCAAGCAGACGGAAGAGGAAATTCCGGAAACCATTCGCCTCTTTGAATCCGTTCACAACCTGTGCAAGTTCCACGTTCCCGCTGGTGTCAAATTTGTACTGTTGCGTGACGTTGGCGAATGTGTTCATGAAATCCGTCACGTTGTCGATACCGAATTCCTTTTTCATCAGGTCGGGGGCAACCATACTCAATAAGTTGAAAGATTCATGAGGCTTTGCTGTAATCGGTGTGGCCGTCATGAAAAACACCCCGCGGTTGTTGTTCTTCTTCAGCAGATGCCGTGAAAGCATAAACATATTGATTGCTGCATTGCTGGTGGTGCCAGTAAGTCCTGACGACTCTCCCCTGGCATCGGTTGTGTCCGGAGCGTCAAACAGAGATTTGAAGTTGTGTGCCTCGTCAAGGAACAAATGATCGATTCCGAGATTCTCAAAACTGATGACGTTACCGTAACCTGTTTTACCCGGGCGGAGGGACGGATTCACGTCCCGGATTGCTTTCAGCGCCTTCTGTATTTTCTCAGCTGACTTCTCAATCAACCGGGCCTGCTTTTTGTCAGCATCCTTCCCTTTGATATTTGCGGCCGCTCTCAGTGCGAGGCTGTC
This sequence comes from Bacteroidota bacterium, assembly GCA_013360915.1. NCBI lineage: Bacteria > Pseudomonadati > Bacteroidota > Bacteroidota bacterium. The sequence goes on along the minus strand of JABWAT010000002.1, from coordinate 171,881 downwards.
GATTTCCCGAGCAAGCTCCTCAATGGTGGTGATTTTGTCCGAGTCAAAGCGATAGTCAGTAAGCCCAGCTTTGTTGGCCAGATCATTAGCCATTCCCTTAGCCGTCATTTTCAGCAGGTCGAGTTCGTGTTGTTTGTAATTTTCTCCGGCCAGACTCAGATATCTGTCGCTGTTGGTTGATGGGGATAGAACCGAATGTGGAATAATGATGTGCGTGTGCGCTCCGGTTGCGATGCTGGTCAGATTGGCATCCCAGTTCGGGTCTGGTTCCAGCTGGGTAAGTCCTTTCTGGTCAAGAACTGCATTCCCGTCTTTGTCTTTCTTCACCCGGTAACCGACAACTGCTACCTTTGCATCAGGAGACCACTCGGTGATCTCATGAAAGAATTTCGAGATGTTGTTTTTCTCAACGGCAAAGGCAGCCCGTCTGTACTGGCCTGTTCCTTGCAACATAGATGACATGGCAATTGCCCAGGCTGTGTTATGTGTAACCACAAAATCATTTGTAAGGTATAGATGGTCTGGCGAGTCAACGGCAATACATTGGGTTTCTAAATTACCAACAAACTGAATGTTATCAATATACCTGCGTACTGGGTATTTTGACGGAGAAATGTACCGGCCTGCCTTGTAGTCAAACGGATTTATTTCTCCTGGCATTTTTATATGAACCCGATAACTGTCTCGTCCTGTCCGGATCTCGCCTTTATATGAATACTTCGGAGCGTTTTTAACGGTAATCCATGCTTGTCCTCCGAGTGATAAAACAAGATGGCGAACGCCCGATGCCAGCTGTTCGGATGCAGAAGAATACTCTACTGTGGTTGCACCACGTTTATTACATGATGCAGACCCGTCCGTATCCATTAGACCGTGCAGCAGCGACAATCTTTGTTCTACTGAAGATTTCAGATAAATTGGCGGAATGAATTTGTTAAATGAACGTGATGCATATAATCCAAGTTCTTTTAAGGCCTGTTTTATTGCTGTGCCACCAGTTCCGTTCAGGATATAATCATACTTGGACTGATGTTTTACTTCACAATCTGGATACAATTGTCTGATTCGATCAATTATTGATTCAGATGCTGTGCTGATTGTTAATCCACTATGCCCTTTACCCGGGAAACACCCATTACCCAATAGTAATCCCATAACATAAGGTTCGACTGGAAGCTCTTGCTTAGGAAGGTCCACCGGAGATGAAAGCATTGGTATTGCAAACCGGTACGCACCGGACTTTCTTTTCAGCGGTTCATTGAGGATCTCTTTTAACTCAATTACGCTATATGGTTGTTTCCTCGCTATATTATTTGCTGTGTAAATAGGCCATAGGTGCTCGTCACATGACCTGGCTTTCGCTCCATCGGAGAATGTAATTTCATAGACCGGTTTTAACCCTTGAGGAAAAACGCCGATGACTTCTGTTGGTTTTCCATCACCATCAATTATCATGTCGCCGCGTTTGATATCACCCATTCTGATAAAATCGCCTGTTGCTAAAAGAAGGAGAGAATTTAAATCCTGCGCTTTTCCCAATCCAACGTCCAGCGAGATTATTCCCCTGCCCTGGTCCATAAACTTGCGGAGAGAGGCATATTGGTACGGATGAAGCACATACTCTTCATGGCCGGTTTTCGGGTTCTTCTTCACGAAGCCGGGGATCTCCATGGGTGCCATTGAATACTCTGGCTCCACATAGTTCTTCATCTGCTTCAGGTATGCGTCTTTGATTGCTCCCTGATGTTCAGGGTTTGATTCGATGAATGACCGGAAATCCTCGTCAAGCATGGAAAGGTCATCGCTTCGTCCTGACCGGCTGACACCATTCAGATAATCTTCAAAGGCAGAGATTGTGATGTCTTCGTGAGCCGGGCTGATCCCGTAATTTCTCCACCCGGACCGGTTTTCGTTCTCGGTCGGTTCAACAATAAACGTACCATTGACTTCACGGATCCGGATTAGGTCGTTATCCAGGTACTCTGATATGAAATCGTTTTTTGCCTGTACCGGGACGTATTTAGACTGGATATTGAACCGGATGTCGTCAAGGTTTACGTCCGGTTTATTCTGTTCAATGTGTTCAATCTGCTTTTGCAGTTTTTCCTTATAGAGACCGGTTGCAGTCTCCATTGCTTTCCGATACTGATCAATCTTGTCATAGACCTGTCCGGAAACGGCATGGTTGAATGGGATGATATGCGTTCCGTTTGTTCCAACTTCCGGGTGTTCAAGCAAAGAGGATTCGACTGCTTCTTTTGATTTTCCGCCGGTGTACCGCTGGTAAATCTCATCAATCGTGGGAGGAATGCTATCAGCAAACAGGGCTTTCATGATACTGTGAGGATTCACCGGGTCGTGCTTCTGAGCCGATACCCGCTCCCCTGCCAATGTCCGTCCACCGATAACCGGGTTGATCTGACCATGATCATCATGAATGGATTGGAATACTGCAGCATAACTGTTGATTCGTGCGGCGTTCTGGATATCCTTGTCATCCTTCGGATTCCCGTGAATGGCTGTGAACCTCTTTGTGGCATCGATCAGGCGATCAATCTTCGACTGGTCAAATGGTTCCCCGTTGGCAGCGGCCGTATATCCGGAATGGAATATCCGTCCCAACATCATAGCCCGGAAGACCTTTTGTTTCCCTTCTTCTGTTTTGATCGGCTGGATGGCGCTCCGGAATCCGTTAAGAAACGCTGCAAATCTCGGATCGTAGGTTTTAATAACAGGATGGTCGGCCAAAGCTGTCACGTCATGCGTGGCGGTCATGGCATGGTCAAGGTCCTGGAACTTTGCTTTCATGTCATGAATGCTTGTGTATCCGTAGTCAGAGAAGTCTCCGAGTTCTGTGGCATACTGCCTGGTTGTCCACTTTCCACCGGCGAAAATCCAATCCTGACCATTGTGTTTTTTTACGTCTCCTTCTTTGGGTGGCGCGATAGGTTCCGATGGAATGCCGAGTTTTGAATAATCAGCTGGCTTCTTTCCGGCCAATTCCTCAGCAATCTGCCGGAAACGATCAGGATCAAAATCGCCTTTGGCTGCTTCGCTTCCCCAGTTCCCGGTTGTGCGTTCTCCGATTATGTGGTGCTCGTTTGCTTTGAAGTAGTGACTACTCATCCATGGGTCAATCAGGTCAGATGCTTTTCCAGACTGAACCATCTTTGCCACCTGATCGGGTCTCCTGCGGAAAAAGACAACATCACTGGTGACGCTCGTTCCTGCATCCCTGAAAGTCTTGTTTGGAAGCCGGATGGCACCAACAAATTCACCGTATGCCTGAATGTCCTTTGCGATCTCGCCATTTTGGGAATATTTGAGCTTTTTCTTCCCTTCCTCCGTCAACAGAAGAGATTCATCTGCAAGCGGATCCATGGTTTCTATTTTCTTGTTTTCGAGGAAACCGGTTGGTACGATAAATGAGTGGACGGACCCGGGTGCTCCGTGTTGCAGGGATTTCAGAATAAAATAGTCTTCGTGTTTTCCATAAGCCATGGAAGTCTGGTCGTAGGTCGGGTTTGATTGGCGGTCCCCGAACGGGACGTTGGCAATCGTGCCGTTGAATTTAATCTGATTCCCGCGGCTAAACTGCTCAAACGCGCTGTGCATTACGCTGTCCTGCGTGTGTGTCACTTTGGCGACAAAGGCAGAAATGGGGTCCAATTCGACTCCGACCATGATGGTGTCGGTTGGTCGATGATCAATGTACCTGCCGGTTCCGCAACTGGGTTCCAACATAATCCCACCTTTATATCCCAGCGATCTCATTGCATCCCACTGGGCTTTCACTACCTCTGATGGGGTATAAAACTCATTGGCATCCTGAATGTCCGTTCCTCCCCAGCCGGTGTATGATTTCAGAAGGTTTTTCTGCTCCGGTGTCAGCTGTGATGTCCTGATCGGTGAAGGATCATGGTCCGGATCGAATTCAAAGGAATCTCCACCGGTTGCTCTGATTGGCATCTGGGTCAGAAGTGTATTGTACCTGTCGCGGTCGAAACCAACAACACTGGCGATTGATGACCTGAATGACTGGTAAGTCCATGTGCCTTCCGATTTGAGGACCGTAACTGCCTTTTGAATGTCTTCCGGCTCAAACTGGCCGGCGGCATACGACTGGAATTCCAGTGTCTTGCCCAGAAGGACCATGGCGTTTAGATTGACTTCAAAGCGCTTTACTCCCTTGGGAACCCCGGCTTCATCATATTCGGTAAACGGTTCGTAATTGGATGCCTCTGGTTGGGTTGGTTTCTCGACCGGCTTCGTCTGTGTTCCCCATTCTCCTCCTCCAGATTTTCTCGGTCCTTTTCTTTCTTCATTTTTCCACCCGTGAATTCGAGGATCGATCTGTGTTGGGCGATCGTCACCATGCCTTCCGGGGCCGACATCAAACAGATCAAGGAGGTTCTGACCTCTGGTTGTGCCGCCTGTTTGTTCGTTTTTCAGCGGATTGGTGATCTGCTCAATGGGCTTTCCGGTTGGCTTCTCTTTCTGTTGGCCGAAAAGGTCTTGGGCTGCACCTTCGGGTTTGCTTTCTTTGGTATTGGTGACCGGCTGGGACTGACGAAGCTTTAGTGCTGCCCTCTGGTATTCATCGGCATGATGATTGTCCAGGTGGTGCTTCATAACCAACATGGCCAGTTCTGTTTCGCTCAGATTGGTTTTTCCGTCCACTGCATCTTGGATCGCTGCCGAATGACTTTCTGCCTGCCTGCGGTGCTGGTCATGGAATTCATGCAGTAGGTCGGCTCCTCTGGATGGTCCGAATTTTTGAACGGCATATCCAACCTTCTGACCGATGGCGTGCTTGATCTCGTCCAGTTTAGAAAGTGATGCAGAATGAAGCTCATTGCTCATCTGTCGCATTTCCGGCCGATCGAACCAACGGAGAACGCCGGTTTTTGTCTGTTGCAGTATCCGGGTGTCATCCGGGTTATTACCAAATTGCTTTACCTGCCCTGCAGATGGTGTGATCTTTGGTTCGGTCGGCTTTGTCGGTTCGCTTCCGAACAATCCCATTTGGTCTTCATGCGCTTTTGTCGATTTGAATAATCGGCTGAGTAGTGATGCAAACAGGTTGGTCTGGCTGGTATCTGGTATGGACTGCCAGCGATTTACCTTTGGATTCTTTCTGCTCGGTAAAATGGCCGTGAGTGGGTCATTTTTGATTGGACCGTGGACCACCTTATTTGGCTTCCCTCTGTATTTTGACGGGAGGATTTCTTCTGCCAGCTTATTAATCCGGCTTTTATGGGTTTCGAGTGGGGGTAATTCACCATCAAAGTTGAATCCCATTTGACCTATCTCAGGGTCTCGCTCATTGCTCCGCTGAATGTCCTGCCGGATTGCCTGAATTGCTTCGGGATCAACCGGGGTTTGCTCGGTAGTGGCCTGTTCAATCTGGCTGGCAGCCGGGTGGTTTACAATGATGGATGCCGGATGGTCATCCGGAATAGAATCGAACAGGTCGCCATATTTCTGGCTTGGTTTTGGGCTGAACGTGGGTTTGTCAATCTTAATAAACCCACTGTTTCCATTGGCATTCCAGGGTTCAATCTCACCTGTTTCTGTGTTCCTGAGTCCCCAGATATCTTTTGAATCGTCAACAATCTCGTATTCCTGATATCTGTTGTTATAGTTCCTGTAAACAATATCTCCCTTCTTATAGGAGTTTAATTTATCTCCGTGGAGGTAACTGTCTAATGGTTTGGTTCCGTTTGTTGATAAAACATCTTCTTGCTCTCCGTCTGGTACCGGGGCTGGTGATGGCTCCCGTGGTTCTGCCTTTTCTCCAAGAGGATTCGTGATCTGCTGAATGACTGGGACTTGGACTTCTGTTTTAACCGGATCTGGTGCTGCTGCTGACGGTTGAATGTGCCTGGCGTAATCAATAAATGTCTTTCCGTGATGTTCGCTGGAAAAGAACCGGCCATCCGGACCCTGCAGAACATCCTCTTGCCGTTCGAACTTTCCCTCTTTCAGCTTTTGCTGGATTTCAAGCGCTCTTTTTGTCTGTGGGTGGTTCTCGTTCCCGCTGGGATACCCTTGACGTTTGAGTAATGCAAGCTCGTTTTCGAGTTTTTCCTTTGACTTCGGATCGTCAAAAGTCATGTTGGTTACCCGATAACCTGCAGACACTAAGTCCTCGGCCATCTGGCGAAGGTGTCCGATTTTCTCTTTTCCTTCATGATTGTACCGGAATAACTTGTCGTGCAGATGCTTGGTAACCCGCTCTTTCTCCATAGGGGTCATGCCGTTGGTGAAACTTCCCAGATCGCGCTTGGCGGCTGTCGCCTGCTTCTGCTCGTCTTCCTTTTTCCGCCGCTCAATCCCTTCATTGTGGCTGATTGTCCTGCGCTTGGCATCCTGCTGTTCGTTTTCCAGATCATCAATGTGAACGTAGCGGGATCTCCCGGTCTGGTCGGTTAATTGTAGCCATCCTGGACCTCTGTTCCCCGCCTTCCCGATGGTTATATTGTTCGGGCCGTCCTGATACGTTTTCCCTTCAACGGCTTTTATCCGCTCATTCATAGGGCTGTCACCAGACTGCCTGTCACGGTGCCACTGCTGGGCCTCGTTTGCTACTCTGATTCGCTCCAGGTAACTCGCTGCATTCACGGCCACTGAACGCTTTGCCGACTCCTCGCTGTGATCTCCGTACCTTCCGCCGGTAATCTTGTGGCCTCCGTGATTGTACCATGCTTCATGGCCTCTGGCTTTAGTGTGTTTGTACTCTGTCTTTTCGACAATGGAATCGCGTTCCTTTGCGAATCGCTCATCATTCCACCGCGGAAAATCCTTCAGGTGTTCTCTGACCTGATTAATGTCCATGTCTGGGTAAATGCGTTTGATTGTTCGCATTGCTTCTTCATTCTTGTTGTGCCGGTCTCCTGGATCCGGGTCTTTCATGAATGACTGGTATTTTGCCTGCGAAATTGCTGCACCGATCTTCTGTTGGTGGTTATTCTGATCGTAATCACCTTCAGTCAGATAACGGATGTAATCATGTGGTGATGCGATCTCCGGATGGTGCTTTTCGATAAAACGAACCAGTGTTTCCTTATCCTCTTGTTGTTTTGCGTATGGAATGCCATTGCCATGCGTGCCGGTCAGGGCCTCAACGACTGCATGGTCACGGAGGATGTCATGAATTGGAATGTGCCGGTAATCCCGTTTTGATCTGGCCGGGTACTTTCCATCATCAACCAGCCGGGTATTTTTGGGCGGCTCCATTCCATTTAATTTGTGATAAATGTGGTCAGACACTTCACGGTAAAAGTCCACACCATGCTTTTCGATCTGCTTGAATTCGCTTGGAGTGATCTGGAACCGACCATATTGTGGATTGGCTCCGGCATCTTCTTCCTCACCCTTCGATATGCCCCTGGATCGCATGAAAAGATCATTGGCCGCGGAATGTAGTCTTCCGTGGAATCTGGAATTCCATTCTCCGAATTCTTCCTTGGTGTCATCTTTCCGGTACCACTCGCCTTCATTTGATGCCATGGCGTGATCGACCAACATATCCCGGAGTTCATGAATGGTTCTTTTCCCGGGTTCTGGTCCGGCGGACCCTGTAGCTTTTTCTGCGTCAATTGCGGATAAAACTCCTGCATATCTTTCGCGGTTGTGCTCGGGAATTTCCTTCCCTTCCCGGTAAGCTTTTTCAACGGCCTCCTGATGAGTCCTGTCGGACGTATCCCATGAGTGAGAATGATTCATCCGGTCGTCTCTTGTAATCCCGTGACCATTGGCCTTCTTACTGATTTGGCCCAGGCGTTCCTTCTCTCTGTTCAGGTCGTAGAGAGCATCCCGCTTCCGCGCTGTGTGGTGGGCTGGGATGTTGTCATAACGTGCCTGCGCTTTTTCAACATCCTCCTTCTTTTTCTTTGCATAGTACTGATAAGTTTGAGCTATCCCAGCGTCAACATGCTCATCATACGTCCGTTCGTGTGCCGGTTTTGACAGGTAGTCAGCCGGGGACTGTTCTTTGTATTCTGCCCATGAAGGATCAAGGTGGCTGTATTCTGCCTTTACTGCATCCGGAATGGTTTTCCCGAATTTGTGGGCATTAAGGACTGCATTCTCATGGAATTCCCTCGTATGGTCTCCGTCTGCTGCCAGATGGTCGTTCCCGGTGTGCATCCCTCTTACATATTGCCAGTGTTTCCTGAGAATATCTTCCTGTTTTGATAACTCTTCCTTGAGACCATTCTGTTTTCTGCCTCCGGTTGGCGCCTTCTCAATATCAGCCAGGAGTTCTGCTACCGTTTTGAGTTTCTCCTGAACCATCTTGCTTCCCGTCTCTGCGTGACGTGTCCGTAGGAACTCATTGTATGGTAGTTCATAAGGTGGTTTTGAAAAACTTTCGTGGAATTGACTGTCAGAGAAGTACTGGTCCTTTAGGTTTTTAACCTCATCAACATCGTTTTTCCATGATTTTGAATGCACTCCTCTGAGGTGCCGTGCATGCCTTAATTTTTTATGCAGGTCTGATGCTGCTCGTTCTCCCGGGTCCTCTGAATTCGAAAAACCCTCGTATTCATCCAGATAGTCTTGTTCTGTTTTGGCTGGTTGCTGTGGTTCTGTTGTGGTTGTTTTGTCCGGCTGATCTTTGGCGTATTCATCTTTGAAATTCTTCACAACTGCATCAATGTTGTGATATCCGGAGACTAACCCCTCTGGTTTCAATTCCTGTAATCTTTTTGCGACAAAAACGGCTTCTTCTGGTGAATCAAATTCCACATTAGCCAACGGTACTTCGGTGTCATGGCCACCGATATTGAGTAGCACCCCGCCACCTTTGCTATTATCGTTCACCCTGTATTTACTTGACTCAAAGTAAACATTAGCACCAGTACCTAATTGGCGGATTGGTTGTACTTTTTCATTCTTGGTTTGGATTGCCTGCGGTTCGGCTTGCCGTGGTTCTTGTTTTTCCTCTCCATACCCGAAATGTTCTTTCAGCCATGATTCAGCCTTGGCGTTATCCCGGTTGAAATAACAGGATTCACGGGGACTCCACCTGAAACCATTTTTATACAGACTGTTCGAAAGCTCACCATCGCGTGGGAACCGGTCAGAAAAAGAAAGGTTCAGATTGCCGTACTTCGGGTGCTTGGTTACATTTACCTGTATCTGTTCCCCAGACTCATTTGTGAATCCGGCAGTCTTAGCGGTAAGGGTGCCGCCCTTTGGTTCTGCCGCGTCCTGTTTGACTGCAACTGCCGGAGCGGGGTTCTTTCGTTTAGATTCCTGAACCCAACTCATCCGGCTTACCCGGTAAGGATGCCCGTCCACATTAAAACTGATTGATTCCCCTGCATTATAAAGCATCATCCGTGCTCTCTCTGGGGTCGGGAAATTGTCAATGTTGATGGAAATCCCCCGGGTGTCGCGGTCAACGTCCAGACCGAATTCCTTCAGCTTCCCGGCCAAGCTTTTGAGTTCTGTTTCTTTGATATACCCATAATCCCGTTTTAATGAGACCGGCTTTGACGGAATCACTTGATTGATCAGAACAGCAAAGCCAATAGGGACTTTCAATTCACCTTTATGATACTCGAAATTGGTACGTGACGTGCCAAAATTATCCGAAGATTCCATATAGGATTTATTGAGAGACATGCGGTCTGAGCTGATTTTCATGCCCGCTTCCCGGTATTTTGGGTAATCCGGAGAGCCTGGAAGTTTTTCTGTTTTGGTTGCACCCCAGACCCATGATTCACTTGGCATTTCCTCATACTTGTTGGACTTACCTTCGTCAACCTCTTTAATCTTTCCGGTCGTTTCCTTTAATACCGTTTGCTGTCCTTCCCGGTATGATTCTTTGATTCCTTTTGGGTGAAGCACGTCCTCGCCGTGGGTGTCAACGTGACCAATTTGACGGGCCTCCCCGTGTGACTGGTGGTGCAGGGCAATGGCTTTGATTACGGCCAGTTTATGGGCTTCCTTTGGAAGTTCGCTGGTGGGGTCGATGTGCTTTTTCCAGTGCTCTGCTGCCTTTTCATAAGGCATTTCGTGCATGGGGGTTTCCGGGTTGGCGATCTGCCACCGGCGGATTGCAGGGTTATTTTTGGCCTGCTGAAGGACCAGAGTGGATCCGTCTGCGCCGGTCTTGGTCGTGATATCTATCTGAGTGGATTTTGCGATGCGGAAAAGGTCGAAAATACCCATGGTGGCACCAATCGGATTGGTCCCGCCTGTCCGTATGTTCTACCGGTTGAGGGGGGGGTGGAAACAGGAAAGTGTCCGTCACCGGACCTGAATTTAAAAGTTAATCAAGTCCGGTTAATATTCAAGTTTCTGCGGAAATAGAAAGTAACAAAGGGAACAATCAAAGCGACTTCATTTCCTCTTCGTGTTTCTGCCTTAGCCGCTCGATCTGTTCATCTGCGAATAAATTGCCACTGGCCCGGATCTGCTCCACCTGTTTGTTGAACTGGTTGGTTTTCTTTGATATCCGGCGCTTTCTCAATTCTTCGTCTGACAATTTCCTGATCGGGTCATGCGGAAGAAAAACACTCCCACCAGACTCCACTCCTTTTAGCGTTTGATTCCCTTCGTGGTCAAATGAATCAAGGTTCATTTTGATCTGGTGATGCAAACCGGTTTTTCTTGTGTCGAGTTGCTTTGTCAGCATATCTTTCAGGTCTGGCCGTTGGGCAATCAGGCGCTGAATCTTTTCTCTCTCTGCGTCCGAGTATAGGAACGGCTGTTGCTTTTTACGCTCCTCTTCCCCCTTCAGGAAATCATTATACTTTGCCGATTGATTCCTGATCTTGATATCCGTTCCTGCCGTGTACCTGCTCTCCCCGACTTTCTGGTGAATCCGCTTATAATTAAGACACTGCAACTGATTAATAGCATTCCGTCCGTGCTGAATAAGCTCATCGTCAGAAAATCCTGTCGCAATCAGTCCGCCTGTCGCCACTTCAATCAGATTTTTCTCCATACTTCCGGGCTGTTGGACGATAGCCAGATCAAGGTGGTCTGCTCCCGGGATTTCTACTGGCCTGCCGGTCATTTTACCTTGGCTTGTCTCGTACACCTGATCGGGTGCGGTTTGTGAAGAATCTTTCTCAAACTGGTTCTTGTAGGCCTCATAGCTTGGTTGTCCATCATATTCTATTCTGACAACTTCATGTGGGTGTGGTTTATGACCTTTGACCGTTTTATATCCATTTCCGCCGGACTTTACTCCGTGTTTTGGCAAAAGATAAACCATATCTCCTTTTCTGTTTCCGTACTTAAGTTCGGTAATGTTCATTTGAGTTCCGGGCTTATGACCTCTGTTGACCGGCAAGGCGTTTACGTTAAAACCATCAGCATCAAAACCCTCGTTGATGATTGATTGTCTTACACGATTCTTTTCTTCATCCGTCTTACTCCTGATATCTTTGTGTTGAGCAATATAGGTTTTAAAAAACTCCTTCTCGGAAAGCAGCGCTGGTTTTTCGTGTTTCTCTTCCTTGTTGTGCCACCGGTGATTCTCAAACGTCAACTGGTGGTCTCCTGATGGTTTCGTCTGGCCTTCCATTGGTTTCTGTGCCGGAAATATGGATTTGAATATCCCAATCAGTCCGTAAAATAAGGATTTTGCCACTACTCCGAAAATCTTCCATGGGAGTTTGCTGGTCAGTTCCCGGAACTGCTCTGTCTGGGTAATCTGATTTAACTCGTCCGGGGACCAGTAGCCACTATTCGTCAGGTTGGTGTAAGCATCGATGTCTTCCACAAACGGGTTTTCCGGGTCGTTGGCTGCTGTAACCTGCTCAATAAACCTGGCAAGTACCTCTGAGTCTTTATTCAGATAGAGGGCTGTCCGCATATCTGCCGGGTAATGTTGCCGGAGCGCTTCGGTCGTCTGCTTCATGGATGGATAGGATTTCAGTTCATTACATATCCATTTGAGTTCGCTGTCGGTTCCCGTCTCTTTGAAAAAGCCACTGAAATCCAGAAAGTGGGTAAACTCATGAATGATGTTGAACGGATCTCCATAGTAAATCTGAATCAGGTGAACGTCCTTCATGGTCCCGTCCTCGGCTTCCCATGTGTCGGATGTGTAGGTAGCCTTTATCTCATCCCGACTCAGGGCGTATGTTGCCCGGTTGACAATCAGAATCAGGCCCTTCTCCTTCACGTACTCATAAACGTCCGGACTGAATGAGTTGTGTATCAGTCCAGGCAGCCCGGGGAGGACCTGAGCAAGAAACGGGCTGATTTCGTCATGCAATTCAAGGGTAATCCCGTGTTGAGCGAGGTCGTTAATCGTTTGCTCTGTCTCTGGCGATGAGAATTCCGGCCGGGCATGCAGATCCTCGGAAATATCATGCTGGGTATCCATGTCGGCATGGACCCGCTCAACGTCAAGCATCTCATTTGCCACATAACTGTTCATGACGTAAAGATGCCCGGTGTCAAAGAAACTGTAATGCCGGTTATAATCCAGCGTATCGGCTTTTCTGATTTCCGGTTGGCCGGAAATATCCGTGCTTCTATAAACTCTGTGAACAGAATCTGTTGGGAAGAGAATAATACTGACTTCATCCGGAGCAAGGGTGACCAAATACGGTTCCCCAAAATAGCGGACCGTCATGGCTGTCTCTTCCGATCTCAGGTCGTAGGCGGAAACCGGCAGGCTCCTGAGTTGCCTGATCTGGTTGGTGGTGTAAAGTTCATCCCAGATTTCGAACTGGACACCAGCTGTATAAAGGGCGTTCCATGACCGGACCTCCCGTTTTGTGAATGGCTGCAGGTGTTGAACCGGGACCCCGATCTTAATTGAGTATTGACCGGGGTGATAATGGGTAAACAGGAACCGGACCAGATTCCGTGCATCTTCCATTGTCTCCATTCCAGCCTTTTCCATTACGATGGACTGGTGTTTTCCGTCTTCTTTGTTTGAGATATCAAACCGGACGGATTTCAGGTTGTCCAGTTTGAAGAACCCCATAAAAGCCAACTCAGGGAACGGAGAGTTCATTAACTGGTCGGATATTTCCTGCATGCCGGCATATCCGATACTGATCTGTTCCTGCCGGATGTTATCGTTAAACAACTGCCAGCGCCGTATTTGACCGTTGTCAATCGGGGCAAGTGTCAAGGTGTGTCCCTGTGGATTCACCTTAATCTGTCCGGTGATTAACTGAAAAGCAGAAATTGACTTGGCGACCTCTGAATAGCCTTTATGCGGATCCGATCCGTGAATGTCCCTGATTGCGTCCAGATAGGCTTTGAGTGGTCCGGTGTGGTTCCCGGCTTCCTTCCTGTGATATTCGGCCACTTTATCCAGGATAAACCGGCTGCGGTCGCTTACTTTTCCGGTCTCGCCGGTGAACATATCAATGTTCTGGGCCTTGGCGTGCTCGTCAATGGCGGAATCAACATCTTCCTGTGATAGCCCGTGTCCCTTCAGATACTCATCCATGTGCTGCCGGAACTGTGGGTGCTTCCCCATGGTTCCTACCCAATCCGAGTAGTTCAGGTGTTTAATTGTTGGGCGCTTTGACTCAGCTTTCGGTGCAATCTCTGTCTGAATCCAATGGGGACGGCCGAGTTTATCATACCCTTTATAATTCTTAGGATTGGTGCTGATCTGTTTCATGCCGTCTTCCTGATCGTGCTGATTGGTTTGCCCTTATATGCCTTGGACCGTACCATTTCCTCGAAGCGCTCCCGGTCAAATATTTCCATTGAACCATAAAAGCCTGGCCGGTCATACTGCTTTTGATATGCTTTTTTCGCTTCGGTGGCCGATGAAAACCCGAGCATCACCTTGTCTTCATCATACTTTCCGGTAACAGGGTCGTTCTGGTGGATCACAAATACTTCGGAAAAATCTTCATCCGGCCCGATGTAAACGTCCAACTGATCGCCATCCGTCCCCTCAGTCCGGCGAATGTATCCGTAATCGTGGTGCATTTTTACCTTCCAATGGTGCCCGTCTTTGTCCGCGCCCTCCCGGTAAGTTCCCTTTTTATTCTCAATGGAAATTGGAAGACCGGCGAATGTCATTTGTTTGATCTTATACCAAGACTTTGTGATAATATCCCAGTCTCCCTGAAACAAAGAAATGACCGACTTTACTACGTCTTTTAATCCTTTCGAGTTATCATCCTTTGGGAAATGGTCTTGCATGATCTCCAATAACCGCTTATCTTTGATCTCAGAGGAAGGAAGACTTTCGATGTGCCCCAGCCTTGATATGCTGGCTACCACGTCAACGAGTTTTCCTTTTTCTATTTCTGTGAGCTTGTGATCGTAGTAACGCCTGCCTGCCTTCCCTTTTTCCACCGCAACGTCCGCTTTTACAACGTAATCAACCCCGTTTATCTTAATTCCAACGACAAAGTATTGGTACTTCTTGATCCATGGTAAGTTATGAGGATTCTGATTTTCTCTTTCTCCAATATAAATTGAACGCTTAATAATTTCCGGGATGGCTACTACCGATTGAAGGTGCTGAACATCCGGCATGTCGTGCCTGGTTATCTCATCATACGCGGTTTTCATTAGATGAATTTCAGAACCAGTATCAATATTTTTAAATGATGTCTTTGCCCCTTTGCCGGATGATAAGAACTCGAAAGGTGGTTCATTCCTGCGGACTTTTTCAGAAATTGTCTTCCTCAAGCCACCCCAGCTTGTATCCGTGGATATTTCATGTCCGGTTATATCAATGGGTTTGGATGCAATCAATTTTGCGATTTGTTCAGTTTTTACGCTATCTGGTAGTCTTAACCACCTGTTTTTCCCGCTTGGTCCAGCGTTAAGGTGCCTGTATTTTTCTCCGAATAACCGGACTTCCCCTTGGGTTGACTTCGCTATCCAGTCAAACCGGTTGGAGAGCTTGAGGAAATAAGCCGATTTCCCGAAGGCAGCAAACATATCCTCCTGGTTTTCATCGACAAAGTGAAGTTTATCATGAAGGCCTGAAAATTCAGCTCTGAGCGTGGCAAGGTGTTTGTCGGCTTCATTCTTCCACTGGATCATTTGATCGGTGGTTGGTACCTTCCCTGTTGATTCCTTGTGAGCCTTTGACCGGGCATCAACGTAATTACTGACGTGGCGTTCCTGCTGCTCCTGACTGTCTGATGCCCCAAACATAGGTTTAAGTTCTTCGTACCGTTCCCGTTCCTGTTCGTCAAGGTTGCGGAAATTAGCCGGGGCCTGATCTGTCTTTTTGACCGAGGTAAGAACATCCAGATTCAGCGGAGTGTTCTCTGTGAAATTCCCGTCTGCAATCCGCATCTGGACCGCCTGATCGATCTTACTCATGATGGCCGTTTGCGGTCTCATCATCTGTCCGCCGGGTCCTTTGACTTCCTTCTTCCGAAGCAAATCCATCAGCTGGTCTTTGTTATTAAACAGGTGGTCGAAAATCTGTTGTTCGTGGTAATGGGAGAGCTGTGGGTACGTCTTTCGCATACCGGCAACACCGTCCGCAAATTTATCGACCTTCATTTCCTTGTAGGCCGGGTCATCCATCTTTTCCCAGAACATTCCATCCCGATCAAGGTGGGAAAGTTTGTGCAATTGATTGATTTCAGGAATCCGCTCTTTGCTCCATCCCATTTCTTGCCGGATGGACTCTGCGAAGTTTTTCCCGCCTCGCTCGTCTGCCCACTTCCTGACTTTATAGGCCATTTCCTTCTGGTTTTCCTTCTCGCCCTTATTATTGGCCTTATCGCCAAGTTTTACGGCCTCTGGCTTTGTCCCTGTAAACTGCCGGGTATAAAATGCCGGTATCTTCCCATAAATGGCGGCATGAAGTTGGGCACCAAGCGTCCGGTGATTTCCACTGAATACATGGAAAGATTGGCCACCATCTGGTGTATGGTACTGGACTGGCTCTCCTTCCTGCTCCGCTGGATTCCATGAAAGACCATAACCTAACGCTCTGGCAACGTCAGTCTTATCGCGTCCTTGATAATCTGAATGCTCGTCCGTCGGGTCTCCGATATTCAGTTTTGCCATTACAGATTCTGGGGTAACTCCCGGGGGAAGTAAGTGAGTGTTTTTACTCAATTCATTGAGTAATTTCTTTTTATCCACTTTATGAACCCGAAGGGAAAGCGGATTAGTCATCCCGACCGGACCGAATTGATTAACCGGCGCATGCTCACTAATCGGTATCGGTAATTCATCATCTGGCATCCGGGTGGCAATAACCGGATTGGTGCTTCCTTGCTGGCGCTCCTGTTCGTGGGTTCTGATTGCTTCCTGTTTAACCGCTTCGTGTGCATTGGCAAGCGTTACCCCGTCCTGTCCTTCCAGATTGTGTAAGGGAAGACCGGATCCGTTTTCGTCCGTGAAATGCCCTGCCAACTGGTCCTCTTGACGCTTCTGATCGGTGATGGCTTGTCCCAATCCGTGGGTCAATTCTCCGTGCTGGTCAAGGTCTCCTAATGCTTCCACTTTGGAAGGATCCGAAAAATGCTCCTGCGTGACTGGATGAAGTTCTGCTGCCACTGCCTTGTCATTCATGATTGGGTCATGAACCGGGCTGGTGGTTATTTTTCCCGCCGGGTTGTCAATGGTTGGCTTGACCGATTCTTCCGGTTTGTCTGCCTTTGGCAAAACGTCCTGAGTAAACCGACTGTGTTCTGGTGTCCGTTTCTTTAACTGGATACCGAATGCCTGATGAATAGCATCGTGCTCAGTGAGTCCGGTTCCTGCCAATTGAGGGTGAGAGGACAGTTCTCTGACCATGGCCGGTATCAGTTCTGTCCCGAAATCATGGTCCCGGACCATCTGGTCAATGTGTTGCAGTGCCGGAAACTGGGTTTCTTCGTGCTCGGAGAACGGACGGAAGGACTGCTGTTCTGTTGCTACCGGTTTTATTTCCGGATCGGTGATCACCCGGGCACCCGAAAGAAACTCGTTCAACCGGTTGGCGATCATTGGTTTTTCGTGTGGCTTTGCATCGGCGAATGCGTCAAGGTGTTTTGAAACCACTTCCCTGAGTTGCCCAGGGGTTGTGTACTGTGGCAGGGCGTTTCCGTCTGCTCCCCGAATGTCGTTCCGGGGATTATTTAACCGTCCGTATGCCTCTGTCTTATGTGCCGGATCATGAAATTCCAGTTCACTCAGATTTGACGGGACATATCCACCGGTGGCGGATGAGACGGAAATCATGGTGTCGTGGGCCTTCTCGATCTGCCGATCTACCTTTGCCTTGGCTTTGGTTGACCGTTCGATATCAGAATGTGTCTGCCAGAGTTCCTTAATCAGCTGTCCGCTTTCTTCGGACGAGTGATTTCCTTCCGTGTGCATAGACGCGTGTTTTTCCGATAGAACGGCCAATCGTGCCCGTTTCTGTTCAATGTACCTCGCGTGTCCATCTGAAATAACCTGCAGATCATCCTTCTGCTTCCGGGCCTGATGATAGCCGACAATGTTTTTCGGAATCCGTGCACCGGTATAGGTCTGAGCGCGGAGAATGGCTTCCCTTGCTGTGCTGTGCTGAAGCTCTGCATGAGCAAGGTCGGTCACCAATCTGTTGCGAACGTCCGGATTGGTTTCCTTTTGTAGTTTGGCTTTGATGTCCTCTATTTGTTGCCGGTGGCCCTCTATTGAAGCCTGATGCCCTGTAATCGCTTCCTGACGGCTGACAGTCTCACTCTGCAGATTCTTCGTGGCATTTTCCGCGAATGCCTGCTGAATGGCTTGGTGAGCAGCGCTACTTGAATCGTGCTCACCGATATTATGGATGTTCCGTGCATTAACAATCGTTGGACGGGACGTTTGTTCATCAATTACTCCGGCTGCGAATTTTCCTTTGGCTAAAACCGTTCCTTTTCCAATATCCCCGACTTTCAGGTATTCAATCCGGTCTCCGTTCTGAATGGCTGCATAAACGGCCGATTTGACCACAAATGCTGCCTTATGATCCTGAATGAGTTGTAAGGGACTGAACTGCCCCAGATGGTCCAGCGAAACCCGGTCGTGACGTGATTCTGTCTGTCCTTCGTACTGGACCGAAACGGATCCGTCCTGATTGAATTGCAGGGTACCGGGTTGCAGGTTCAATACCTCGGTAAATGGGTGTTTACTGATCGTTCCATCTTCCCCCCTGGCCGTAACAGTCATGGTCTTCTGGTCAATGTCAACCAATTCGCGTTTATCGCCAGCGATGGTCCATTTCAGTGGATTGCCATTGAACCGGGTGACGATACGGTTTCCATCATGGGCCATCTCTGCGTGCGCTTCGCTTCCCATGATGTCGATTTTCTTCTCCCACCGGCCATGTTTCCCCATGGTGAACCCGTGCGCCTCAGCGTGTGCCTGCAGGTCGGATGCTCTGCGTTGGGCCTGACGGTTCTGCTCTTCCCATTGTCGTGCGCGTTCTTCACTATCAAGGCGCTGTTGCTCGATCTGTTGGTTGGCATCAGTGATGTTTTCTGCTCTTACGGGAGAATCAAAGGTCCCGTGGAACTGAAGTTTTCCGGTCTCCGGGTGGCGTAGCAGCAGGAGATTTCCTGCTTTATGAACAATGTCATGCGGAACAGAACCGATCAGGACTGTTGACTGATCGTGCTGATCGCCATTCCGGTGTGCTCCCAGTCTGGACTTTGTGTCGTTGTAATCAAAAACGTGCGCTCTGCCAATATCATCCCGTGCCAGTATCCGTCCGTTATCAAGGTCGTCAAGGTACTGGTAAATCCGGTCGTTCCTGCCCTTGAACGTGAACTCGCTTCCCTTTCCGAACCGGTGCTCAGTTGTCTTTGCTTCCGGTTGTGACTGACCTGTTGACGGGGCTTCTGCTTCACTGCCCTTTGGTTTTTCATCCTCAATCGGCCTGACGGATGTCCCTCGCTTCTTTCTGACCAGATCAACGATCTTCTGCAGGATGTTTGTCTTTGTAGCCTTGGGTTGTGCCGGTTGACCTGGTGCCACCCCTGACGGATTAGGGGTGGTCGTCCCTTCACTTGCTGCTGGCTTTTGTGCACCAGTTTGGTGCACTGGCTGGGCTTTTGGTGCCGGACTGTCTGTTGTGGCGCTTCCATCCTGCTCCCGCCACTCCCGTTTCCCGTTTGGCAATTCATACAGATAAATGTACCTGCTGGAAGAACCTCCGGGATATCTCGGGTTGTCCTTCCTCATGATGTACTTGTGATTGGGTCTGGTGCTTCCAATCCTGCTCTGTCCGGGAATCGCTGTTGGTACGGGGGTCGTCTGCTTGGTGGCTGATGGCAATTTAACCGGTGGCGGTCCCATGGAAACCGGGGCCGATTTGATGGTTGGTGCCTTGGCTCCCATGAATGATAAAGACTTCGCAATCTGGGTAAACTGCTCTTTTTGAATGGCGCTTACCACTTCTTCCGCATCACGTCTCATGTCGCGTGCTTCGGACTCCATGTCCAGATAGGCAATAAAACTCTTGGCGATAACAACCGTACCATTAACAGGAACCGGTTTCTTTGTTCCGTTGAACTGCTGAACAATGGCAATCGGGCCTACAATATCCGTGACGATGCCTTCCCGGACGACCACATTTTTCTGAATCGGAAGCGGATCCAGCGAGACTGGTTTGTAATTGACGGTTGTCAGGATTCCGGATGGCGTTGTGATCTTCTCGGTATAGAACCCGTTATCGACCGTTACCGATTTGGAAACCGGAGTGAGATCAAGACCCGTAAGCAGGAAGGTTCCGTATTGGGTCTGCATGACGTTTTCTTCTGGCAGAACAACCGGAATCCGGTTCTTCCCGGCCTCCAGGCTGACCGGATGAAACGCTTCAATCCGGTCGGTGCCGGTAAGTTCGATATAAAAGGTCTTGGTCTTGATCACAGGTCTATCGCCTCAAAAATGTAGGATGACTCACCCGATTGGACTTGAGACAGGTAATGGTCTCTCTGGCTCCTGCGGTGAAATGATCTCCATAACATCCAATTCCGGATAGCTGTATTTCGGAATTGAAATACAATCAAAAAGCGGGGAGATTTCCGCGTAATAGTTGTCGTCCGACAAAACCGTGTTTTCATCTGGTCTCATACGGCCCTCAATGTTTTAAATCGTGCAATCAGATTCAGTAACGGGGTGGCTTCTTCATCAAACCACTTCTGCCATTCCGCCGGATTCTGCTCTTTTGTGAGTATTTGACCGGCTTTCACGTAAACCAATGCAGGATTAATCATAATCCAGACGCACCTGCAATGGGGATGGGCGGGGATGACCGGGGTCCATTGTTCGTGGTGTGCCCTTGTCCGACCATCTCTGGTCTTAGGCGAGCTTGATCGTCCGATGTTTGTTTTTCCCGGCCAGATCACCCTGTCCCATAAAAAGGACCGTTCGGCATACTCCGGCGTGTCCTCTTTCAGGAATTGATAATCGGGAATGATATGGTCAGTTTTTATCACTAAAGTTCCGTCAATCATGTGCTTACAATGGTCGCAAGCATCTGGCATGGACCGTCCGAGATGAAGTGAGTGGTTCGGGCTGGCTGCGAGATAAGCGTTGGTCATTGAATGGGTAATCTCAAACGCTGCCACCCTTCTCCAATTCCGGTTAATTTCCTCCGGATCCGTTATGGCCTGCCTGATATTCTCAACGGTTTCTGATGGTCCATGTCCTTTCGCCATGGATTCCAGCAGAGAGTCTACCACTCGCTCCTTTGTCTGTTCGACTGCCCGGGAGATATGAACCGTTCCCTGCAGTTCAATGTCCTTCATAGCCCTGAGCGTCACCGGATCAATCTGATGTTGTTGAAAAAACGAACCGGTCTTTGCGGGTAGCGTGCTCGTGTCGATATACCGGCGTGGTTTAAGCGATTGCGACTGATCTGCGATGAGGATTCCTATCATCCCGGCTCTCAGAATGGAAGCCATGACCTGATCGGAAATGGGGGAAAGCAGGTCAGTCAGATATTGATTCAGAAATTGTATGTCCGATTGGTTCAGGTCAAGTTTTCCGGGTCTGAGTAGGTTTTTCCGGACAAACCCATCCACCTGATCAGCAATGGCTTTAAAATCAATGGCACGGGCTGCCTCTGATTCTATGTCGGACAGTTCACGGATGGCAAGAATCTTCCCGTCCAGCGGACTTACAATCGGCTTCTGGTCGGGATTAAACTTCTGTTGTAACATTGCGTTCTACCAATACAAGCTCGGACCTGTACGAAAACATGACGTAACGCTCTGTTCCTGCCCGGGTCCCGGTTAAATGGTACATGTGTCCACCTTGTGGCATAAGCAGAATACCTGTGACTATCCAGAGATGTCCATCAGGTTCCGCTTTGTGTCTCACTGTATCCCCGAATTCAAAATACGTCTCAATCGGTGGGATAATAGGCATTCGGATTGGTCTCCATTGGAATGTATTTGATGACTGGGACCGAAATCCCTTTGAGTTTTTCGATGACCACTATCCCGGCCGGTGTGGTGTGTGGGTTGTACCCGGAAACGTCTCCATGATCATCCTGCCCACAAAGTGACGGGAGTCTCACCGTGGCAAACGTGGCCTGCATGTTGATTGCCAGTTCGTGAAAGTGTCCGGTAACAATCACCAGAAACTTGACTTTCTTCGAAAAGTAGGTCAGTGAGATGTCCGCCGGCTTTTCTCTGATTAACCGTCCGTCTCCATGGTGACAGAAAACCCCTATTTCCCCCAGTTCATCCAGCGTGTACCGGTTATCATGGGGGTGAACCATGATGTTTTTTGAGTCTTTCTGATCAGTAACAACCGTGATAACCGTGTGAATCAGCTGGCTTGGCAGCCTGGCTTTGTCCTCGTCCCGTGTTTTACCCACCCGATCATGGTTCCCGCCTACCTTCTTTACGTTTACCGGGTTGATTGCGCTCAGAGAAATGATTCCTCCTGCCAGTATAATTCCCGCCTCTTTGATCTGATTATGCGGAGACAGGCGAAAGTGGCTCCGGTGGTCCGGGTGCATACCGTCTTCCATGGCAGTTTCAATGTCATCTCCCAGCAGGCGTATGTAGGTTGGAACGCCCGGATAGCGTTCAGCGATTGTATGAAATACTCGCTCGGCCCTTTCCCTCGCAATTTCCTCGTTATAAACCTCTGTACCTGTCCTGTCAACTGCTATTTTCCCGTAATGCCAGTCCGATATGAATGTCATCACCCATTCATACTGATCTGCAGGCTTCTCCTGCTGGTAATTGACCAGACGAATTTTGGGCTTACCCTCCACAATGGCATCAACCAACATCATTATATGATCGAGGAAATAAGCGTCCTTCTCTGCTGACCTTCTGTCAAGTTCCTTCGCATTTTTCAGCCATAAATCCCGGTATCTGGCTGTGAATTTTTCCCGCTTCTTTTCGTAGGCCTCTGCAAGTATCCGGTCATATACCTGCGTTTCCTGATCGGAGTCTGCCTCGATTTCACGTCTCAGGTGGGGTGGCAGGATATCCGATTGCTTCATCAGTTTCAGTCTGCCTTTAACCACATTCCATGCCTCCGGCGTAAGCATTGTGGCTCTCAAGACCTCTGCGCTGGTGTAATCGGCTCCGTGGACCGTATAAAGTTTATACAGTTCCTCAATCTGATTGGTCGTTAATTTGATCGCCTTTCCATCAGCGATCGGGAACCAATAATATCCACCCGAAATAGAGTATCCGTCCTCCGGCGTTGTGCTGACAGAATAGTGGCCAGGGTTGTTTTGCTGTGGCGTTGGCTCTGGTCGCTTCCCTGCCTTCCAATCATTCCACAACTGTAACTCCATGTCATTAAAGCGCACAAACATGGTCTCTGTCTCGCCGGTCTTAACGATTCGGTTCTTATACCGGTGAATCGAGTCCTTGTTCGCCTCAAGGAATTTCAGGTATTCATCGGTATTAACTCGCCTCCGCTTCATTCCGCCTGTCCTTCCGCTTCAAACCCGGTCAGTTTCTCCATCTCATCTGCCAGCCGGAGGTATCGCTTTCTGAATTGGGTCTCATGCTGGATGTACAGTTCACACTGCGAGATACCCTTTGATATGGTCACCCGGTCAAACCGACCATCAAATACCTCAACGATCTCCGATGGGGAATAGCC
The DNA here is from genome assembly GCA_013360915.1 of Bacteroidota bacterium. NCBI lineage: Bacteria > Pseudomonadati > Bacteroidota > Bacteroidota bacterium. Next base: position 148,871 of record JABWAT010000002.1, on the reverse strand, counting down.
GTAATCAGCAAGCACACCCCAGACGATAAACCGCCGGTTGGTTATCTCCCGGATCTTTACTTTGTCCTTCAGTTCATGCTCATTGATTCCAAAGCAATTCTCAACCGCGATAAATATCTTTTCCCGGACGGTTTCTTTCCTGGGATCAACGTCAACGATTGCCATGCTCTAACTCCGCCTTTACAAACGATAAACTGGATCGGTAACCATCCAATGCGTGAACGAGGGCTGCATTCAACCTGTCTGCCAGATCGCTCCGGCGTGCCTGTTCTGCTGTTTTGGTGTTGATTATCCGTGTGATGGTGGTCGGGGCCAGCTTATCCAGCCGGGCTTCCGCCTGCAATGCTCTGAGTTCTCTCAGTTCGGCTTGTCTCTGGTGGTACTTTGAATCTGCAACCGTCTTTGCTGACGTTCCTGCCAGTGACGATAACAGAATGATCTGCTGACGAATGGATGTTGGGTCTTCCATGTCAACTGACCCGCTTATAGCGTCATCAATGACCTGAAGCAATTCGTCTATCTTATCCTCTGGGAGAATCTGCATCAGTAGGATGAGTGCATATTGATTACGCGGGTTGAAGTCTTCTCGGCATCCTTCATCGGAAAACCTCCCGGCCAACGTCCACCCTTCTGTTCAATCAGAAATCGCCGGTAACAGATACTGGCATCCTCCGGGGTCATGTGCTGGCATTCGCCTCCGGCGCAATAACCAATCGGCTGGGTATTCCCGTCCTTTGTCATGGTCATTTCGAATAGCCCGGATCCAATTCCTGATCCTGGTTCAGTCTCTACTTCTTTTGGTGTGTAGTGATACATTTTCACTTGCCTTGGTTAGTTCTATTTTGTGTATTTGATATTCAGCCAAATCAACATTTCCAGCTGATTCCTGCGGTTTTGAGCATTCCTTAATCATCTCGTCAAGACCATCCGGCCCGCAAACAAAGTGATTCAGGTACACTTCTTTCTTCTTCCAATTCACGAAGACGGCTGACATTGTGTACCCTACTAATTCTTTTCTCATCACTACATTAATTTTTGAACCATACTCTATTCATCAAATAATCCAGATAATCGTCTTCACTTTTGTCCGTTTCTTCCTGTACTTCTTGCAATTTGTGTAATTTGATCTGTCCGGCCAGAAATAAGACCGCTTCTGTCTCGGTCTCAACGGGGGCTGTCACAACCATCTTTTTCCCGTATATTTCAAAGAAAATCTGCTTCATCGCTAATTCAGGTCTCTTTGTGCTTTTACTGATTTATTGAACGTCTCAGCGATATACTCGATTGGAATCCCCCATGCTGTTGGCTTGGCCTCATCCGCCAGTATCGAGTTCCTGCTTTCTGCGATCGACTCTATTACTGGATTCAGAGACCCGGCACCTTCAAGTACATGCATGAACGGTCCGACATCGTTTAGCTTCCTGTCACCATCATAAACATCATACGTGACCATCAATGGGCCGGTAAATTCCCCGGTTTTGGAGTCAAAGTCTCTCCATGCCGGCAGGAATATTTCACCGATGCGCTTCCCGGATTTGTCTTTAACTGTTACCGTGGTTTTCATGACTGTCTGGCCCTTTCTGCATCGTATTTTTCCAGTTTCTCGCTTAAAAACTCCCGGCCTTGGGTGACAAGGCGGCCGGGAACCCCGATCAGGCTACTGCCCGATATTGAACTTCGTTGTTGCCATTTATTGTAACATAAACGCCATCCAACGCTACGCTGCACACCAGCCGGGACTCGAACCCGGAACGACCACCGTGAAAGGGTGGTGGCCTAACCATTAGCCTACTGGTGCATACGCTGTTGTGTTTGTCGTGCACGGTCTTTCCGCCCACTTACGATCATCCGGTTATCCGCGTGAAGATTCGCCCGGATCCACACAACCATTTCTTTCAATCTGTCAGCCTTTACTGCCTTTGCCCTTCATGCTTTCCCACAGGCGGGCTTTGATTACCGCATGCCGATCTTCTTCTTTGCTCGGCTCGTCATGCTTAAACAGGACAGTCCATTTCCACAAACCCGGCCAGGTCAGCGGGAAATCGCCTGCGACCGATACTATCAACTTATTCATCATACTCCCATGGTGCCGGCGCATCCATGCAAACCCAATAGAACCCAATACCGGTCAGGATGATCATCACCACTGTAAGAACCACCACAATCGTCTCCGGAATGAAAATCATCATCCCGAAGTCATTCCAGAGAAACACCAGCCGGGTCAGGACTGTAAACAGGTAAATAACTGTCAGTATTTGGGTCCGGGTGCTCATTTCTTTACTTCCTCTCTGATCATGTTCATCACGTCATTGTACCGCTGAGCGATCATAGTTCCGGCATCAATGCCGTGTTGTTGGATGCTTTTCACGTTCAATGCCAGCCTAAGTTTCTCGCAATATTCATTGAGTCCGGCGAGCTTCTGTTTGTTGTGATGAGGATAGTAGGTCAGGTGTTGGTACTTGTTTCTCTTGCAGAATTCGATGTATAGCTGGGCTTCCCGTTTGTTCTTCCCTACCGATTGGCTGATATGGTCAATCTCTGCGTTACTCATGAAACCGGTCGGATTTTGCCTTCCTGCTGCCAGCTGGCTGTAATATTTTTTCTTCTGATAAGTGGCCCTGCGTGTGATTGACAGTTCGTTCGGATCTTCGATGATGACTATTGTCTTTTCCGGGTCGTGGGACTTGATCAGGTCAAGAATTGGGAAGAATGTGCTCACCTGAATAGTCATCGTCCGGTCTTTCATTGTGACGATTGCCAGACCCGCCCGTACTCCCGGGTCTATTCCGATGATAGTTTCTATCATGATGCCCTCTGTAAAGTAATCGCCGGGTACTGACCAAAGCAGGAGGTGGCGTTCCCCGGCGGGCCGTTTAACCGGCAGTTTGTTGTGACTGTTGACTGGCTTTGTATTCCTCAAGCGCCTGCCGCGCTTCTTCCTCAGATATTCCCTGGGCCTTCAGCTTTTTCAGGTCTTCCGGGGTCAACTCCTGAACGTCATCTGCCTGTCCGTCAGGCTGTTGCTGTTCTCCGGGCTGGGGTTGCTGGCCCTGCATCTGCATCTGCTGTTGCTGCATTTGCATCTGCATCTGATTCTGAACCTGACCGGAGACAAACTGCTGAATGAACTGGTTATTAATCCCAGGAATGTCATAAATGTTCGGAATGCCTGGAACGTCCACCGGATTTTTGGCCTTATCCAAACCTGACTCAATTCTGAGATCGTTGATACTGGCATCACCGGTTCTGAGTCTCAATTCATTCAACTCCTGCCGACCTTTGGCATCCTGTGATTCAAAGCCAACGAACTGCAATTCGACCGGCATGGATGTGAATGCCTCAATGAATTCGCTCTGATTGATTGACGTTTGCAGGTGGGTCAGGAATAGCCGGGCACCTTCGTCCGATGACTGGCGGATGATTCCATCATCTGCCGTATCATTCAGAGCGCTTGCTCTCATCATCTGACTATAACTCGGGAGACCGACTTCAAGGGGTGCAATCCCGGCAATCTGGCAGAAGATGGTGCCGATCAGGACCCAGAATTGGTGGAATTCCTCATCCTTGCTGGTGTTTTTCAGATTCAACCACTGGGCATCACCCTCTTTCGGCATACTGATTGATACGATACGGTTCTTTAACCGCGGATCCGTCTGATTGGCGTGAATCATCCGTTTTAGGGTTTCCAGCAGGTTTGAACTACCGATTGCACCTTTCAGAACGAGCAATCCGTTCGGAATCTTTGTCTCATTGAAATTGCTGGCATTGTAAGACAACATCCCACTGAGGTATCCCAACATGGTCGCGGCCTGTTCGACTACCCCGTAACCCCGGATAGACCGGCGGTAATCGCTGGTTCTGTTCAGGTGGAAAACCTCTAAGTCCTCGGAATAGAATTCTGCGACTTTCAACCGGTCGATCAGTTGGATATAGTCCGGCTGTCGGTTCTGTGGAATGCTCATGTCACGTCCGGCCTGTGCCATGATCGACCGGATTTCCCCCAGCAGGATGTTCTGATTCACCTTGTCTGCCGGGTGAATAACCGGGTAAATCGTTGCGGAATCATTCAGGGTAAGCGCTCTTGGTCTTCCATACAATCCCCTGATCTTTTGCAGGGCGATTGCATCCAGATCGAAAAAGTCCCGGTAAGCTGCTGCCATGAATTGCAGCATGGATGGGCGGACTGAGAATGGGGCAATGAACGCCTCGCGCTCAATAACTCGCTCCCACTGGTCCAGTTGCTCCCGCTCCTGCTTGGTTGGAATATGACCATCTTTAAAGACCAGGTTGAAGCCGGTTTTATTGATCGCTCCGGCTCCCACTTCCTTATCCACCCCTTTGGCGAACTTGGCAAGTTGCGCTGTCCGCTTCTGTTTGATCATCAGGGCGACTGAGTGCTGGCCTGCTCTTCGTAGCAGGTCGTAGGATGGCAGGTAACCAATGGAATGGTCCCCGTACTTCATCCCATCCTGATATCCGATCTGCTGTTGCAGACTGGCCGATGCCAGAAGGGTGTTAAGCACCTCGTTTTTGTATTGGTCCAGTACTTCGCTGTCAAGATCGATCGATGTGATCTCGGGCTGTTGTTCCGGTTTTGGTTGTGGTTTCCGGTCTCGTTTACGGCTCATGGGGTCCTCTGTTGAAACAACGGGCAGGCCCTTAGCCACGTTTTGAAGGTGGTTTTAATATCACTGAGTTCATTGGACAGTTTCCCGGCATTCAATTCGGACTGAATAAGGGCCTGTTGTAACTCGAACTTTTCGCGCTTGAGTTCATACATTTCCTGATTCATTACCTCGATAGCCATGGCCTGTTTTTGTGTCCGTTCATTCAGAACCTGCAGAGTTACAGATAACTGATTCAGCGTATCGGCATTTCGCTCCTGCTGTTTCATCAGCTGTTTCTTGGATAATCCCAGATAGGAAATCGGATCGAGTTCCGAGACTCGCTTTTCAATCTCTTCCTGAATGGACTGTGACTTTTGTTGGGGGGCTTGGGCTGTGGCTTCCGTGTCGGGAGCTTCTGCTGTTTTGGTCTGTTCTTCGATCATTCGTTACTCCTGCTTCAACGAATAAAAAAAGGGGAGTCAAAAACCGGCTGTCCGGCCTCGACTCCCCTTTTGTGGGGTTGCGCTATGTGGTTATGGCTGGTGTCTGCACCTACCAATTGCAATCCAATGACAAATGTAGGGGCATTCAGTCAGTTATGCAATTGTAAATAGCACATTTTAACTATGTTTTCAAAATTTTGCTAAACTCAATTCAAACGATACCGGACAGGCGCTTTAACGTGGCCGATTCATCGCTTCCCTTCCTGGATTCTTCCAGCAATCGTTCGGAGAACTGGCCGGATTCCACCATATCCCGGATCAGCAGGAAAACCGGTTCATCGCATTCCATTTGTCGTTCTATCTCGCTTGGGAGTAGCGGGAGTCCAGCTGCCCGTAATCTCTCCTGAATGCCTGTGTACCGGTGGCAAAGTTCATCAATGACCTTAAACAGTCTGACGGTCGGGTCCACTCCGTTTGCCTCGTCCATCATGTATTGTTCGTCCAATGCCCGCTCAGTTATCATATCGCTCCTTATGATTTCGGATAGTAGGCCTCGACCTGTTTCCGGATTATCAGGGCCTCTCTGATTGTTACTCCCATGAGGTCTGCCAGCCGGTGAATGTGTTCCGGGTGGCTCTCATTGACACCGGACTGCCGGAGATTGTGCCGATGCAGGATGTACTGTTCAATCAACCGCTTCATCGCTGGTTCGCTGTCTATGCTACTGCCTCCGGCAACAAATTCGCTGTACCGGTTCAGTAGGTCTACGGAAAGGGCCAGTGCATCTCCAACGTCCTTGGACCCGCCATCCGGGTGGTCAATACGGCCCTTGTCCAGTATCAATTCCGTCAACTCGCGGTCCAGATCATCATCGGCCAGACAACGGATCCGGTCACTCCAAACCTGAATTCTCATTCGCTTGTATAAGCGCTCCTGCTGCTTCCTGCTGAACAGGTGACAGGTGGAAGATACTCCCCGGCGTTCTATCTCCTGCCGTAATTTCTCTGACTGGTACCGGTCGGAGTCAATGGCGTATGTGTTGGGAAACGCGGTCAGAATGTGGGAGATCATGTCTGCTACATTCAAGTAATCTACCGGATGGTCCCGGTCTGGCTTCCATTTCAGGATGGTGTCAATAATGGGAATCCGGTTGAATGCGACCAGCTCAGGTTCCCGTGCGTCCAGAAAGATTTCTTCCCGATATGGATCCACTGGTTCTGAATATCCTCCGACTATGGTAAACCCGTCCTGATTGATTGAACTGTCGATTGCGAATGCCCTTGGCCGATTATCTCCTTTTATTGCCTCTAACTGCAGGGCTGAGTAGTTTGCGACCCCACCTTTATTGTCCGGCCTGCTGGTTATGGTCTTGGTCCATATTACGGCCGGTTCGACTCCATGGCTCATCATCGCGCGGATCTTCGTCTGATACGGGGCAAAGAACTGGTTATGGCCACCGGCTTTCTGGCAGAGATACCGGGCATCGTACTCAACCGGGTCCTTACTCCGTTTGTCGATGAATTCGGCTTCTGTCCGGTTCGGGTTGAACTCGAATGTACTGAACCTGAAGGCGATCAGGCCGGTTTTAATCCCCTGCCTGCGCTCTTCCTCGTACCGCTTCAGGTATTCATGGGTAAGGTCAAACTGGCTGGTATTCAGATAGGAAAACATGAGAGTCTTTCCTAAGCGTCCAAAACGGGAGACGTTGTTTCCCTCGTACATATTGACCAATTTTTTCGCTTTCAAATAGGTCGCCTTGCTGTCTGCGCGGCTGATTTCGTCAACGATACCCAAAATGAATGAATACCCTTCCGGACTGGTGGCTGTTGAGTCAAACGAAATCAACCGGAGCGATCCCTCTCCCCTCCTGAGTGGCGGAAATTCAATCGACTGGTTCTTAATCTGCTTCTTCTTCCCGACCTGATAGTAATCAATTTCCGGCTCGTTAAACGCTTTGTCGATGTTCAGTCCTGCGTACCGCTCAAACCAATTATCGCCAGTTGCCGGGTCCTTGGTTGATACAATGGCGTTCTTAGCATTGACGAAAAACGCTCGCTCTGCCTGCTCCTTATTGACCAGTGTTGAGTTCCCGATATCAATATTCCTGCTGCGGTCCAGCGGATCGTTTCCGGTCAGGGATGGAATGTAGGTGAAAGGATCAATCAGATTGGTTATCCAGTAGGCGTAATAACTGACAAGGGTCTCGAACGTATAGTTTTTGCCTCCACCCTGGCCGACCGCTGCCACCACCATCTGTTTGTCTATGGAAATCCGGGCCGGATCAGTACCTACAATGGTTGTCAATACCGTCTGCTGTGGTTCTGATAATCGCCTGCCGAGGAATTCCCGGGCAAAGGTCAGTATGTCAACCGGCTCTGTCTTAAACTGGCTGTCATGCCCTTTGATCATCAGGGTTGGAACCCCGGACCGATCGATCAGATACTTAAACAGGCTCACTGGATACCTTTGGGTTTAACAGATCGGCCTTTTCTGCTGTGAACCGGGTCTCACACCGGCGTGCCAGGTCTGCAATCTGCGCTGGGGTCAGAAAGCGAGTGAGTTCCTCATACAGGATACGGAATTGAAGTTTGTGCTCAACCTCCATGTTGATCAACGCATACGTCCCGGTCCATGTCTTCACTATGTCATTGGTCACCCGGACAAGTGTGGCAATCACGTTCGCCTCTTCCTGGCCGATCTTTCCGCGGAGAGCAATCATTTTAATGATCTCGTCCAGAACTTGCGTGTTCCGAAGTAAGCTCATCCGGAAATCCGCTTCCACCTTCGTTGGGTCGAATGAGATTTGAACAGGGACCATTCCCATCATGACTTCCGGAAGACCTGCAAGTGGTGGCGGCTGGTCTTTCCTCTTCTTACTGCCCTTAACTGTCATCAGGTCGCGTTCACCTGCCTGAATGATCTGATCGGTCTGTTTCCTGATCAGTTTCATGGTGGGTTTAATCGCCGCGACATCAGGCAGAACCTTCTCTCCTTTATGAAGCGCATACTCGGCATCGCTGATTTTGCTGGTGCTTTTCAATCGGTGAATCATCGTGGAAATGGACTGTCTGCTCAGTCCCATGGCCTCTGCCATTTCAGATATGTTGAGAGTGGTGTCCTTCCGGATCAACCGGATCAGTTCCGCTTCCAATTTCTCTGTCTGCTCTTTAGTGGGTCTCGCCATTTAACTTAACATGCCCTTCTTAACTTAACATGGTGGTGTTAAGTTATTTTGCTCAAAAACCGGCCCAGAGGGCCTTATTTAACTTGACACAATGAAGATGTTAAGTTATTTGGTCAGTTTTTATCAAACGCGATTACCCCTATTCACTTATTAGCCTGTTCTTGCTATTAATTTCTGTTAATAAGTAAGCATATTGTTGCTTATATACAATACTGTTTAGTACTTTTGTCCTGTACTCAAAGGGGAAATGTACTATGAAAAACGTAAAACCTACCGATGCCGTCATCAACGGATTTCGTCACACCGGTGACCGAATCGACTGGCCTCATCACCGCTACTGGTTTGTCAATCCTAAAAATCAAACCGTTGAATCGTTTGCCTATCTGCCTATCGCCCGGCTGGTCGCTGGTCGTCCTGCCGTGGAGACCGGTACCACAGTGACCATCCATAAGTTTGGCTCTGATAAAACTTGGACGGTTGGGGGAATGGTATGAGTGCTTCAGGGGCCGAGTACGAATTTCTTCGATCTGATGTCGATAGGCTTGTCTCCGGCATACAGCAGAAACTGTTATCTCGCCATAACAGGGGTGGTGTTGACGGTTTTACGTGGGCTGATGTCGAGGAGCTTCTTCATGTCAGAAATCTTTTGAGTGAATTGGATGAGTTTCTTTCGAGAGATGGGGGTAAATAACAATGTTCTTTCTTTTAAAATTCGCCTGCCGGCTGCTGGATCTTGGTTGTCCTGTGGCGTTTATCAGTCAAATGGGCATTCACCTTGCCGATGGCCAGATAATTTCGCGTGTTGCGATACGCAACCTGAGTATTGACGATTCAGAGGCAATCAACCGCGTTGCCGCTAACCTTGCTCCATTTGAATGAGAAGCCGGATGACGAAGGAATTCGTATTCATCGATCTATTCTCCGGTGCTGGTGGTGTTACCACTGGCATTGAAACGGCCACCCGAAATGGGGTTAAGATCGCCCGGGTTATTGCTGCTGTTAATCATGATGACCTTGCAATCCAGAGTCATTCTGCGAATCACCCCGCCACTTATCACTTTGTTGAGGATATACGCATTCTCGATGTTGATCACCTTGTCGATTTGGTGAAGCGCGAGAAGACAAGGAATCCGGACTGTGTGGTTTGCCTATGGGCCTCTGCTGAATGCACAAATTACAGCCGGGCAAAGGGCGGTCTCCCTCGTAATCAGGACAGCCGAACCTTGCCTGAACATCTGCTGCGCTATCTCCATGCTCTCCCTGACATAGAACTGTTCTTTCTTGAGAATGTCGAAGAGTTTATGTGCTGGGGGCCGTTGGATGAAAACGGTAAGCCGGTCTCGCGGTACTGTGGGATTGATTATATCCGGTGGGTTGAGTCTGTTAAAGCCCTTGGATTCGAGTATGATTACCGGATCCTAAATGCTGCAGATTTTGGTGCCTATACCAGCAGGAAACGGTATTTCGGTATTTTTTCTCGGCCCGGCGTTCCTGTTTGTTGGCCTGTGCCTACTCATAGCCGTAAGCCAGATGGTGGTGGGTTGTTTGGCGGTTTAAGCAAGTGGAAACCTGTCAGAGAGGTCTTGGATCTCGCTGAGGAAGGCCGGTCGATTTTTAATCGGAAAAAGCCACTATCGGACGCTACTCTACGGAGGATTTATGCTGGCCTGAAGAAGTATGTTCGTAGCGGCGAGTCTGCATTCATTACCAAACATTTCAGCGGGAATCCCGACCATAAACTGGTGTCTCTCGATTCGCCTGCCGGCAGCTTGACTACTGTTGACCATCATTCGCTCGTCCAGACTACCTTTCTTGCCGAATATCATGGCACCGGGACCGAGCATTCCATTGACAAGCCTTCGATCACCCTAACGACCAAAGATCGTCTCGCTGTAATCCAGGCTGAGCACTTTATTGATAAACAATACTCTTCTGGTGGACAGAATCAATCGATTGAGACACCAGCTGGGTCGCTGACAACCGTTCCAAAGTTGAATCTGGTCAGAGTAGAACATGGTTGGTTAATGGATACCCAGTACAACAACGTGGGATCCGACCTGGAATCCCCCTCTCCGGTCATTACCGCCAACCGGAAATATCACTATTTGGTGAATCCGCAATTTAATAATGGCGGATCAGGCGTTGATAAACCTTGCTTCACTCTCATAGCCCGGATGGATAAGCGTCCTCCGTCTCTGGTTTCTGTCTCTGCCGGACTTCCGGACATTTCCATATCTGAGTCAGATTCACCCATAATGAGACAGATCAAGGCATTCATGGCAGAAAACAATATCGTAGACATCAAGATGCGCATGCTCAGTGTTGTTGAGATGCTCCGTATTCAGGGATTCCCGTCTGATTATGTGCTGATTGGCAATCAAGGTCACAAAAAGAAGTTCATCGGGAATAGTGTTCCACCTGTTCTTGTCCGGGCGCTGATTGAGTCTGTCTGGTCAGGGTACATTGGTTCCGACCTGGACAGATTGGCTGTTTAAAAATAGGAGATAAGTATGAATACAATCGAAAAGGCAGTATTAATCCATAATTCATGGAAACGGGAAGAGGGTATCTCGGATATCGAGTTTAACCTAAGAAAAGAGCTTTACGATAAGGAGACTTACTATTTCACTGAATTTCTCCGTTTTGTGTGCTTTCAGTTTTCGATGAATAAGGAATGCCTGAATGCTCAATTATATGAATTGGTCGGCATGTATCCTCTGCTTCCCATGGAGTTCTATCCCGGAATGTCGGACGACGAATCGGACGACGAAAATGTTGGTTTGATAGTGTCATCGTTTGGGAATATGGGATTTTCATTGTCGTATAATCTGAGAACCACAGCAATGACATTTTTGGTCTCAAATTATGAGTATCGATTTGGCAGGATTCAGAAGATAAGGGAAAAGGTTGTACTCAATAATATAACACAGTCAAACTTCAAGCAGAGTTTACAGACATTATTCTCTTTGTGGAATACTGTTGGTAAATGGGATGTGGTGTATGAAAGACCGGCGTGACGATCTGATTGTGGCAATGTTTCTCGGCCTGGCGGTTGTCGCTGTGTTTCTGACCCTTCTCCGGTGGGGTCTGTAATGAGTTTATCCGTTTGTTTAACTATGAAAGGAGGCATCCATGAAGTAACCGTGTTTACACGAACCATAGTCTTTAACCCTGCCAGCTGCCGGTGTTTGCCGGCAGTTGGTTTTTCTGTCGGTGCTGAACGGCACTGAGTAAATTAACTCAATATGGTGAGTAAAAATCAGGTGAGCTTTAAAATGAACGAGAAGAGAATAAAAAACGATGTAACCGCTCATGCCTACCGGCGGTTTGTTACGTGGGCCAATCAAGAGAAGGTCAAAGCGGATCCACTGTTCCATTCATGGGTGGATGAGGTGAACCGGTGCCGGCGGACCAGTGACATTGAAGGAATTGACCGTGTAATCTCCCAGATCACACGGAAATATGATGAGCCTGGAAACATTTATAAGCGTGCCCACAAGGTCCTTGAAATGGGTGGGACGACCGTAGATGCCTGTAGAGCGTTTTATACAGATGATGATTATATCAATGACTTTGCCCCTTTGCGCGAAGCGGCTCCGGGTGGTAAGGTTATCTGGACGATGGCTACCGGTACCCAGGTGTCGGTGGTGTAACGTGGTCATTAAGGCGGTCTGGGGCAGAAGACATAATGGGATTGTCGAGCAAAAGAAGGTCTATACCCTTTGCCAAAACATGCACCCGGTCGAAATGGCCTATGATATCCGGTTGGAGGTCGAAATTGACAAACCAGAGGGTGATGGGTGGGTGCTTTACTATTATTTGATTATTAAGGGAGGGAAAGAATGAAATCAACCCCGATTATATTCTCAACCGAAATGGTCCGTGCAATACTGGATGGTCAGAAGACGCAAACAAGGCGGATAGTTAAGGGTGATCCATATTTATGGCTATTCAATGAAACGCCTTTCGGTAAAGTAGGCGATCAGTTATGGGTCCGTGAAACATGGGCCTATGGAAATGATGATTTGCTTTTTATCTATAAAGCCGGGTATCCTAAAAATTCGCCTTATCAACTTAAAAATACACCATCCGTAAGCAATGTAAAATGGAAACCGTCCATCCACATGCCTTTTGTTGTATGCCGGATATTTCTTGAAATCACCGACACCCGGATTGAGAGACTTCAGGATATAACTCCGGACGATGCAATGGATGAGGGAATACCGCTAACTACAAATGATCCTATTGAGGAGTTTTGTTTCTTATGGGAATCCATCTACGGCCCCGGTTCATGGGACGCAAACCCATATGTATGGGTGATTTCGTTTAAAGCAAAGGTGTGGCAATGAAACCAATTATTGAACAGCCAGACCATTGCGACTTCGGCGGTTTCGACCCGAAACGCCCATGGATGAACGAGTGGGCAAAATGGAGAGGGGTAAATAAAGACGGGACAGAATGGGAGTCTAATAAACAATTATATCTACATGATAATCAAGACTATTTCTGGTTAAGGGAACGGGAGTATTCTTACTTCCTAAAGTACCAAATCATCAACGACAACATTGACATGGCCGGCAAGGACTGGACGCGGTCGAAGCAGGAGAGAAAATGAGCCGTTCTCGCAAAAAGCAACCATTTACTGGTATTACTACTGCGGAGAGTGAGAAGAAAGACAAACAAATATGGAACAGAAAGTTCCGCCGCAAACGCAAACAGGTTGACGTTGATGGGCTTGATGATCGAATTGTCATAAAAAAAGATGGTGACCGGTCATTTAGTAAAGACGGGAAGCAAAGACTTAAGCCCGGATCAGACAATGAAAGGTATTTGAGAAAGTAACGATATGTATAGAAAACACCGGTTTCCTATACACGTCCGCGGAATATGTATAGAAAGTAACTAAAAGAAAGGACCCACCATGAAACGAAAAACCACAATTGAATTTTTACGAATTATTGAATTCGAGTACGATGATGAATCTCCAGAGTTTCTTGAGACCTTAAATGATGTATTTGAAGGTGAGGGTATAGAGGATTCACTGCAAATCCTTGCCCATGAAATCAACGCAGGAGATGGAGTGTCGGAGTTCCACCGTCAAACCTATAAGGGTATTTCGATCGAGGAAGGATGCGATATGGATAGCTGCAGAACGTATCCGGAATTCCCGAAAAAGGAGAAAAAACAATGAAATTCGAAATAGTCAGCAAAAAAGAGTTCGACAGGTTACCTCCTCACAGAGGGTATATGTACCATGAACTTCGCCGGTTCGTATTTGAAACAACAGATGGGTGTGTTCAGGTTGATTGTAAAACCAGCGGTAGAATCAGGTCGGCTATACTGAGCGCCAGAAAAGCAGCAAAAGAAGTTGGCAAACAGATTGAGGTAAAAAGAGTAGGCCCAAATTCGGCACTTATTCGGGTGACATCAATTATTATTGCCGGGGAGAACAAACCATGAAAATGCAACGCATATCTACAGAGACATTTGAAAATGCATCCCATAAACTCTTTGGCCGGCACAAGCCATTAGGAGATTTTATGCGCAATACCCGTATCGGATACATGAAAGTCACAGCAGATGACAAAAAGCAAGTCAAGAAGGCCATCAATTATGCGTACATTCATGCGAAAAAAAATGGCAAAGCTATTGATATACGGTACTGCGACAATCTTTCATTTATCGTAAGCATTTATCCAAAACAATAAGTGTCCAATAAGGAACCCAAACAATGCAATTAAAGAAAATCAGTTCTGAAAAGTTTAACAGTGCCATTGGTATCATAAGAGGCCCCTCTGGCAAATTCAATGAATTAAAGGTATTCATACGCGAAAATTCAGATGAATGCGTTGAGGTCACTGCCTCCGATAAAAAGGAACTCTACGCTATCGGGCGAGAAGCAAAGAGTGAGGCTAAAAGGCGGGGTAAAACGATCAAAATCAAATATACCCCAGATAATAAGGTCCTCATCTGGGTGATGCCTGGCCAAATCAGACCAAAGAAACCTTAAAAAAGGAGAATAACGATGCCAATACCAGAGAATTACTCAGTAGAGATCAAAATTAACGATCAACCTGTATGGGGGCTAAAGTCCCCACATGCTCCAAAAGGAACAATCCCAAACCAATCGGTCCATAAAACACTGGTTGATATTTTGACCTATGCCCTGGCATGCGCACGGTCCGATCAGGAGGAATACGATAAACACTTACCTGATAGGGATGATCCGTATCTGGTGGCGAATAACGGCAGTCCTGTCGCCAACATCAATGGTGATGTTCCACAACCCTGAGTGCGGGACAAGGATTTTAGCGGGGAAGGCCTTAAAGAAACCACCATGGTACCGAAAGGACTTCCCTTCTTTGAAATTTCTGAACTCAGTATCAGTTGTCAGCATAAAGTTGCATTGAACGTCTGCTGTTAATTCGACGATATCACCGGCGTTTAAATGTCTTTTTGAATGGATAAATTCCATGTTCTGGCCCTTTTTTCGTGCATTTTGACTGCGGTCACAGATGACCTGCGGTTCCAATTAAAAATATTTTTAGGTAAATTTCAACGGACATCACTGACTTTTTCAACCAATCAAAGGAAGCTACTCATGAAACGTAATCATCTATTTATCATTGTCTTTGTCCTTTCTGCTCTGGTCGGATGCCAGCCAAGCAAAAAAGAAGTGACTGGTGAGAGTGAAGCTGATAAGAAAATCATTGATATAGTAAGGAAATCCGATGCCATGGGGGAAGGCGTTAATTGGGAGACGTTTATTGCTCATGCCGCCGGCCTGAAGGGTAAGATTGATTGGAGGTACTTTCGTGGAGAAGAGAAACAACATGTTGTTGAACTCAAAATGCTTCACTATGACGATAAAACCGCCGCTGTTGACACACTTCGCATGCAATGGCAGGTGAATCCAGAAACAGGATTTAACAAACTATCTTACTTCGCAATTAACAGTGTAGCGCAACCAAAGATGTTGGGTATGATGAAACTCGAACTATGGGTGGCACTCAACCGCTAACCCCTTGACATTTTCAGCCGTCTTTCCGAAGTTTGAAGCATCAAAGAAAACACTGGCGTTAATTCGCCTCCGCGTCAGCGAGCAAACCGGTTACCAAACCGATCAACCAACTGACTCAAACTTCCGGCAATGATTTTTGGCCGAGACTCCCCTTGTCGCGAGGCTTGTGGGGGCGGGACCAGTGTCCGCTTTGATAAGTCTCGGCCCCTGTTTCTATCAAAAACAAATCACTGGAGCACCAAATGAATTTTACCCCGCAATCTGCCAGCCTGACCAATCAGCTGGCGTACAACTACGTTACCTCTCCTTTTGACTCGATCGTCAAACGATACCCGGATGGCACCGAATTCTGGTCGGCCAGGGATCTGATGAAGCTGCTCGGGTATGTTGACTGGCGAAAGTTTGAGGAATCCATTCGCCGGGCTGTTCAGTCCGCGATCAACACCGGTCTCGTTCCGGAAAAAACCCTGCAATACATTGCCTCTGAACTGGTTCCCGGAGCCGGGAAGCAGTCTGGAAACCCCGATTTTGAGGGTTCTGACATGGTAGGCGGCGCCGCACACCATGCAGGAAATCCCGATTTTGAGGGTTTTACTCATTTCCGACCGGTCAGCCGAATGGTTGACAGGGGATTCGGTGATAAACAACAACTTTCCCGGGATTACCAACTCTCCCGGATTGCCTGCTACCTGGTAGCAATGAACGGGGATCCGCGTAAACCAGAGATCGCTTCCGCTCAGGCATACTTTGCGCTTCAAACCAGACGCGCAGAAACCGGCGTGGCTTCGTTGTCGCGGACGGACGTTGTTCGTATCGTCCGTGAAGAGCTTGGCGATATGGAAAGCCGCCTGGAAACGAAAATGACCAACGGTTTCGTTGAACTCGGAAAGATGATCGTGGAACTGGGCAATATCTCTGCAAAACTCGCTGGCGCGACCAGAGAAGTAGCAAACAACCAACATCGTCTTCCTCCCAATGTACCTGTCGTTGCTCAGACAAACCTGTTTGAACCTGTCCTGGCCGATATGCCTGCCGATCCCCTTACGCTTCAGGCGAATCTGTCTTGGATGGTGAGACGGTACTGCAAAGAGAATAAGCTAAACTATTCCTTTGTCTGGTCCTCGATCTATCTGCAGTTGAAATACAGGTACCACTATGATGTGAAAAGCCGCGGGAGAATGAAAGGGTCTTACGTGAACCGGATCTTTGTTGACGGGCAATCCAATAACCTGTGGAGGATCGTTTCTGACATGGTAAAGTCAAACCAGACTCCGGGTATGATGAGGAACTGATGCTCATCGACCGGGTGGTCTGTATAAACCGGAGAGTGTTAAGGGGTCATTGAGACCCCTTTTTTGTTGGTGGGGTTTACTTTCCTGACTTTCGCCTGTTATCAAACTTACAGAGGAGTTGGCAGTTTTCCTGATTGGTCTTCCCGCCTTCATGCCATGGGGTGATATGGTCTGCTTCCATGGCATCAAAATCGAATCTGTTCCCACAGACCATACACTTCCCGTCCTGCTTCTCATAAGCCTGTCGTTTCTGTGATTCAGAGAATGCTCTGATATTAAGCATGTTCTCTGTTCCCGTTAGGACAAAATCATAGATGCCAGCCTTGTTTGTCACGTCATCATCAAGCATGAGCTCTGAAACCCGCTTTTCGAGTTGTTTCGGATCGTATTTGTTTTCCTTGCATCGCTCATAAAGCGGTCCCCATTGCACCCGCTTCATTTCTTTGCGGTATTTTGGAAAGGTGGCTTTTACCCAGTTTATAACCCCCTGGAAGTATAGCCAGAGTTCGATTGCATTGTCATCCATCTGATGCTTGGCCATGTAGATTTCAATATTTCCCACCGAAATCCAATCAATCACTGTCTCCAAATATTCCTGGCGGATGGCAGTACCTGTCATGTAATCAGACGCGAAATTGTAAGCCGGGCACCCGTTCTTACTGAAATACCTTTTTGCGTCTGTTACCCACGGGCCGGAATATACCGCGTTTCTCAGTTCCTGGTCGGTCAGTTTCTCGCCGGCAATATTGATCGTTTTAAACCACTGCAGTTTCTCGCTATCAGACCCGCTGCACAGATAGACCATAATTTTGTAATTTAGAAACCGGTCAACCTCGTCTGATTCGAGATTCTGAAAATATCTGAACATGAAAGCGAATTCCCGGTTCACATATTGACAGATAGAGACCGTTCGCTGTTGGCCGTCAATAAGTTCAAAGTTCCCGTCTTCCCCTACTGCCCAGTACATAACATTCAGAGGAAATCCCTTCATGATCGTGTCAATGACCGCATCCCTCTGTTTGTCCTTATAAATAAACTCTCGTTGGTATGGTGGGCGAATGTCCAACCTTCCGCCATATCCAACAACACCACCCTCTGCGTTGTCCTTATATCCCTCTGTAAGCTCGCTGATAGTGATTTCTTTGAGTTCGATTTTCATGGTTGCTGTATTCTTCTGATCAGAATTCTACCGTATTTCAGTTTTCCGTTGATATATGGACCATCTTTTCCAGACGATGAAGGGATTCCGGCCAGGCCCTTTATGTTTCCTGCAATCAGACCGATGATCTCAAACTGGGATGGATTGTGTTGCTCAAGAAAGGTAATAGGGACCCCCATCACTCCGAAATAATCCGCGGGAATGTCCTTCAATTTATCAACATTGATCGCTTCGTAGTTGTCAAATTTCTGATATTCGTTCTCATCGTAGTTTCTATAAAGAATTTTTTCTTCATGACGTTTGGGGTGATCTAAATTCGTAAACCAGTTGACGTTCCCCATACTAAAATACTTTTGACCACCTTCTATCTTCTTGCGGGATTCAGTTGTGATATCATAGTGATCTCTGACGGCAAACCATTTTGTTCCACCATTCTCAACCCCGAGCCAAACATCCCCGTCTCGTATTAGTTTGAAAATGTCTTTGTAGGTAATTGCGTTCTGGTGGCCAATTATTAGGAACTTCTTGTTATACTCAATTAATTGGGATACAAACTCACGAAATAGAGAGAACGGTGGGTTTGTGACAACAATATCTGCCTGTTTTAAAAGCTCAATAGCCTCACTGCTCCGGAAATCCCCGTCTCCTTGCAGGTGAGTTATCTCAGTGTCGCTCAAAGAGGGGATCTCATTCAGGTTTGCGGTACCATCGTACTCAAGGTAAATGGCCCTCTCGGAATCACCTGTGCTGAACAGGTCTGGGTTTTGGCTTTTATAGCAGGTTGTAATGAGTTTCTTTAACCCAAGCGTTTTGAAATTAAGCGAAAAGTACTTGAAAAAGTTACTGATTCTCGGGTCATCGCAATTACAATAAACCACCTTGTCTTTGAAGTGGTGGCGGTAATGCTTCATTTCCTGTTCAATGTCGGACAGCTGAGTGTAGAACTCATCATTCTTTTGTGCCCTTGCTTTTCCGAGGTTTTTATTTAGGATACGTTTTGACATAGAAAGAAAGACCTTTTTAGGCGCTCTGACCCTAATAATTAACAGTCACCATCAAGGAAATTGATATAATCCTGCTCGACCAACCCCAAGTATTTCAGATGCTGCTTAATAATAAAGATTGGCACAGTTTTTACGTGAGATTGAAAAGTAAGTGGCCTGGTCAGGCCCTTCTTACCCCAAGATTCATGCCCCCCATTAGTTCGCAGGCACCTGCAATCTCTATATGAAAGGAATGAACGATGTGTCTGAACCGATATGTTTTTCAATCGGTTGGATGACATCAGGCAAAGGCTGGGATCTTAATTTCTTCGAACTCCCGATCAAGTCCTGGGCGGGAAAGAAGTTCGGAAACCATTTTATTTTTCTTGACTATTTGATCGAAGTTGGGGGCATGGATCCGATTGTTTCTCATCTTCCAGCCACATTTCTTAAGTTCCTTGAATATAGTCTGGTTTTCGAGTGTGTAACGCAAAAATTCCTCAACAGCAAAATGAAAACTCTTTTTTGCTTCTTCCAGATCATTCCCATACCCATATAAGTCAAGAGCAGGTGAGTACAATACCCGGTATCCTTCCTCAGAATACGATATCAATTGGAGGCTAACATTAACAGAAAGCGTTCCTGCCTCTTTCATACATCAATACTCCCGTAATTTCTGGTCCTTGGAATAAATTATATCCCAGAGGACTCATACTTCATTTGGCCTTAAAATGTGCCAGTCTATTGTTTTTGGTGAGTTCTTGAGATTTAACAACCGTAATGGGGATGGTGACGGACAATCTGCTCGTCAAGTCAGTGATTATTTCCTGTGCCAGTTCCATTGCTTTAAACAAATACATATCCGTGTTTCCAAACGAAGCATTGTGGTCTGCAGGATCGTTTGATATGTACCGAGACAACTTGCTTATTGACTCTAATTGAATATACTTCGTTTTGATTGGTACCGGGACCTTTCCTCCCCCGATCATCCGTTTCCGCTCATCGTGGTTTCTGGGATGATCCCCAGGGCCATGTTGATCCAAAAACGCATCAACCAGGTGAACAATAGAATAGTAGATCAATGTGATTCGCCAGTCAAAATAATCACCTGAAACAGAATTTATTTCACCCAACAACTCAAGGTTGTGGATAATCTTATCAATGTGCTCCTGTTTCGATGCCATCAAACAACACCTGATATCCGTTCGGCACAAGAAGGTCGTCCGATGCCTCTGAATAGAATGAGTCTATAAAAACAGAAAAAATTGGGTAATATTTATCGTTAATCCGATCAACTATCTCAGTAACCGAATTCATGGATTCCGTGTCATTGTCTTTAAACTGAAACCAAAGAACATACTTTGATAGATTCTCGAAGAAAATTGCTGTCCTAACCCTCTTATCCAGCCCATTGGCAACGAATTCTGTAAAAAGGTCCTGAAGAATGGCCCGTATTGCCCTTCTGCCATTTTCTACGTTTTGAAGCTGGGCCAGTTTGAGTGTATCATCATTAGCAATGGCTTCAACAACTTCTAACATCTCTCTCGATATGGTCCCAGTGTTCAATTCCATCCGAATGATCTTGCACTGATGAATGATCTGGTTAATTGCTTCGTGAAGATGGGCATTCCCCTGTTCGGCCATAAATTGTCCGGAAGGGATTTTCTTTGTTTTTTTTGTGGTGGCGAGCATCTCTTGGGTACCGTAAACGCATGTCGTGTTATAGCATACTGTCCGTTTAAACATTAGTAACATCCCACTTAAGGGGGCTACTTTGAAGTGCTATTGGTTTGGTTCTTGGCTTAGCGTAATCGGCCTTTAATGATTCTGATAGCGTTTTTGCTTGACTCACGAATATATATCAGGTTAAACGAATTAGTCAACAATTTCGGTCAAACTGGTTTACATTCGGTTAACTCTAATGGTTGGCTAACCCTACCAGCTATACCCATTATACACTTGTTTTGGCCTGTTAGTTCCGTTTGTGCTGTGATATAAAACAAAAAACCCGGTCATGAGCCGGGTTTTCTGCGAACGGGCGTCCCCATTCCTTTCGCTTGCTTCGTGGGTTGGTTTAATGCAATGCGGTGGGTTTTAGCAGCCAGGATTGCGAATGAAAGGCCATTCGTAGCCACTGTCAAGGTTTACCCTGTTGTTGTCGTTGACAGTCAGGTCCTGTCTTACCCAGGATCGGGCGCGTGTTTCAACAAGCCCAATCCTTCCCTCCTTTCCAAAATCAACGTATGGCAAAAGGTTATTTTCCGTGGCGTTGGTACCGGTTAACGGATCATTGATGATTCCGCATAATCGGTCGTCCAGATAAATATATCGCCTATCGGAAGGGGAAATCACGTCACCTGTCAGGGTAATATCCATATCATTATCCAGCTCCTCAAACACCAGATCGGTATCCGTTGACACCGAGGGATAGAGGATCAAGCCAGAGTCAATTCCGATATCCGCTACACAGACAACCTGCTTTGAGGCAGACAGCTGATCGGGTGGATTCGGGGTAAATCCGGCAAAAATGACGATGGAAAAAACCAGAAGGCATAAGCCGATGATCTTCTTCATGTGGTCCTTTCTGTTTGGGTTTGGAGACAAACGTAGATCGAATGTAAGTAATTCTATGCTTACTTAGCAAGACTTTGATAAATAAATATTTTCACACCACCGGAAATTCTTGTGGCCACTCAACTGGCCACTCGGACGGATCCGCCCCGGACCGGTCCTTCAGGTCGTATTCCCTCGCCAACACTGAACCGTATTGTTTGAAAAACACCGGTACGTTGTACTGGTTGCATTCAAGGATCAGATCCACCACCCACTCGTCTTGCATGGGCCGTGCCCTTTTCCCTGACTCTCCTCCGATAATCACCCAGTCAAGGTGTGCCGCAAACCGTTCTATTGAGACAGGGCCTAACATGGGTTCAACCGAGATGAACCGGACGTGCGCTGACGTTTGAATCAGGTATGGTACTCGTTTATCAAATTGCTCCTGGTTCTCTGTTGTGACTCCCAGCCAGACGTTTGGAAGGTGGTAGGCGCCGATCAGGTTATCGTTGACCACTTCCTGCATTCTGTCAGCTCGCTTTGTCAGAATTTGGAATGTGTGCTTCCTGGCAATAGACATCGTTTTAAACACGTCCATGATAAAACTCGGAGGCACTTCTGCGTGAAAAAGGTCACTCATTGAATTCACAAATATCCGCTGTGGCATCCGGATTGAGATCGGGTCACCCAGACGATTTCCCTTCAGCTGGATCTGTGTAAATGGTTTGGAATACTGCTCTGGCAGACCTGTCTTTCCATTATTCCATGCTTCGTATCGCATGTCGTGTAATTCAAAGGCGTAACAGTTCCGACAACCGGGTGAAACCCGCTGGCAACCAACCACCGGATTCCATGTTCTGTCCGTCCAGGATATTTTCGTTTTGTTCATTGTTCCCTCGGTTTTACTGAAAATCCGTACTTATACCGCAAACATTCGCCTATCTGAGAGTTACCTGCAATGCCAAAGAAGCTACCATAAGCGTAGTTGCTTTTTAAACGTATTAAAACGCTCCTCTTGCAAAGTCCAGTACTCTTTATCTATCTCAAAGCCTACAAACTCGCAATTTGCTAAATCAGCTTCTATGCGCATCGAGCCACCGCCTACGTGCGTATCAAGTAGCTTCATACCTTCAAATCCGTAATCCGCAATTAATTTTCGGTAAAGAAGCTGCGGTTTATGGCAAGGGTGTATTCTCTTTTCGTTTAGTTTCTTATTTCCTTGCTGTGTCATTGGTTCGCTCAGGCTTTTAGCTTGGCACATTCCAGCCCACAACAAAGGCAATTCAATTTCGTGGTCAATTAAGCTGCAGTAAGCCATTTCATATTTCTTAAAACTCACACCATCTGCAACGCCTTTGTTCCACTTAATACGCCCTGTGCCTAACCCTTGCCAATCGACATACTCAACACCGAAAATTATTTGCTCCTTACTCACTCTCTGCAATTCATCAAAGTAACTCTGTTTAGGTGGCTCTTTATCCCATTGCTTTTGCGTATATGGCTTTTTGTTTTTGTTGCCGTTCAGCCTTGTTCCGTTTTTCTGCTTTACGGTAGTGTTCATCTCTTTAAGGTATGCCATATTCGCAACATCAATTCCGTATGGTATGTCGCAAATTGCTAAATCAAAGTACTTATTTGGAAAGCGTTTTAATCCTACCTCGCAATCCTCGTTGAACACCACAGAAGGCACAGCAGGTAACATGCGGTAAAATTCATGCCTTGCCTCTGTGCGTTCCTGTATATCTATATCTCGTATCATCTGTTATCGTATTTTGAATTGAAGTGCCGCGTAGCACCTTTCCACCTCAACTCGGAGATCATTGCAATCAGAACACTCTTTAAGTCTTACCAACTTTCCAGCCAGGCCAGACCGATTAAGTGCATCGAAATTCTCATCTCCGAAAGCAGCGAGGCATACTGGCGCACCCGAGTTATTCTTATACATCGTCCCATCTGCCAGATAAAAATGTGGCCGACCTTTAAGGAAGAGAATTCCAGTAGCGCACCGGAAGATCCATTCATGGAACCAATTGGTGTCTACTCTGGCAAACGTCAGCACGATTCCGTTGTTGTGGCTGGCCATTCTACTCAACCACTTTTCTGTGTACTGTCCGTATGGTGGATTTAGCCAGACTCGACCTTCCCATTCCTGCAGGAACCCATTATCCTCAATTGTGAAGTGCTTTTTTGCTGTGTTCCACGGCCTGTTGATTGGAGAACACGGATCCAGATCAAATTCACCCAGAGCTTTGATTATCTCCGGGGGAGTCAACCATTCATCGTTTTTCTGGACTGATGACTGATGATTAAAAGGGTTCATTAAGGGTGCCTCCAACTGTTTCATGCTGCATGCTTTGCCTTTCTCCAGTTCCAAGTTGCTATCGCCTTCACCATACGGTCTTCCCCCTGGTAAATCGGAGTGGACGGGCGGATTTCGCATTCATCGTTTGCGCAACGAATAAACGCATAATCGTCTGTTCTGAAAACACTTGGGCGCTTCCTGCAGAACGGGCAACAATCAATTGACGTTTGCTTCGACTGCGAATGCTCTGCTGTAACTTTCTGCAAATCCATTGATCATTCCTTCGAATTTTTCTATCGTCCAGTCTCCAATTACCGGATCGTTTCTCCTGACCATGCCAATCAACCTGTCAACATCGGTGTTCTCTTCGCGGATCCTGCTGAGGATCTCCGCGTCCATCACTCCATAAGACCGTCCGACAATTGCTACCTCTTCCGCATATTGTCCGTACCGGCGGATTTGATCCAGCGTCCTCAAAATCGTTTGTTTTGAGAACTCAACGTAGGTCCGGCTGATTGCATAGTCAACTGATGACCTGAGCTTCTCAAGCCTGATTTCGTAGATATTCGGCTGTGATTGGTTCATGTGGTCTGATTCCCATTGCTATTAACCGGTTCTGGTGATTACTGATAATCGATCTCAGGTTGGCCCGGTACTGATCGATCTGCTGTTTTGTTACGGATTTCACGTCTGGATCTCGGAACCAATCGGCCGTTAAAATGTTCCTGGTGTGACGATTAATCGCTCTTTCACGATGAAACCCTATTTCTCTGGCTACATGCAAAGCAATCTTCTCGTCTGCAGAATCAAGGATGCTTGTATATAAATCAATCTCTCCTCGTATCCTGCTGATTTCGACCATCTGAGTATATTTATCTGACCTTACTGGTGCCTGATCACTTTCGCCCTGCATGAAATCATCCACCGTCCACTGAACCACCGGACGCTTACTATCCTTCAACCGATTCACTGTATCCATGACCAGCGATGGTTTTAATCCCATGGATGAAAGCTTTGAGATCAGGTTGTCTATGTGGTTTGTTTCTGCCGGGGTTATTCGCCTGACATACCTGAACGAATCCCTGACGTTACTGTTACCGCTCATTCTGTCCAATCCTTCGCATATTTTTCCAGAGTTCCTGTTATTACTTTATCCCGATTTTCCCATAACTGCATGATTGACCAATTCCGAAGCCACCATTCAAACCCATCCCGGTTTCTTGCCTCAGCTGCAGTATTGACCAATTCGTCAATGTAGGCCTTTGTGTATGTTGGTTCTCTTGACTGATAGTTTGCCCTGAATTCTGCAACGATCTTGCTCGGAATGCCAAACTGCAGGCCCCTTGTTTTTGAGAATTTGGAAGCAATAAACCGATCAACAAAGTACCTTGCCGCCATCGAACCATTAGGGAATCCCGCTTTTACTTCCAGTTCTCCTGGTGTGTAAAACGCATTTGACTCATGGTGAGCAAATGGAAGCCCGGTTGGTATGGTAGTTTTTGAATAAACGGATTCCGGTTCCTGTGTTGTTGGTGTTTCCGCTGGCGCGTGCTCGCTCTTGTAGTCACCACTACCCTTGTTTATACCAACAACACTAACACCATTCCTATACTCCATTCCCATACTCCATTCCTGGGCAACTGGTACTTCTTTATCGTCACTCTGTTGTTTCCCTGTTGTTTCCCTGTTGTTTCCCTGTGGTGTATCGGGTGTGATTTGGGTTGGTATTGGTGGATATGCGCTCGGAGTCTCAGCCTCTTTACCAGTTAATCGCTGGTGTTTTTTGAATTTTGCGATCTCAATGAACCGCCCGCCGGCTACTTCATACCGGGTGATGAACTTGGCGTTATGAAGCTCCTGTAACATAGCATCCGTGTCCCCGTCATCGTATGGATGGGTTTGGACCTTGATTCGCTTTGGCCTGTCCTCCAACCGACCCTCGCTGTCTGCAATGGTCCATAGGCCGATAAACAGAAGCCTCGTCAGCAGAGGAAGGTTTGCAATCTCTTCGTCCAGAAAAAATGTAGGCTTGATTGACCTTATTCGTGCCATATCATCCCTTTTTCGAGTAATTAACCTGCATCAGAATCAGGTCGTCCCATGTCTCATCCGGTCTCCTGACAAATACTGCCCGGATTTTCCCGGTGAACGACCCAGGGACCTCCCGGCGAACCACTGCCTGAGCAAATTCAAGGTTCTGTTTATCTAATGGCAGCCTGTTTTCTTCGTGAATCGAGGCCAGCTTTGTGATCTCTCCCCGGTGTAACGAGATAAACACAGGAATTTTCAGGGCTGAATCTGATGAGGGTAGCGTTCCTGTTACGCTGGCTGGGGGGATAATCATTCCGGCCTCCCAGCTGTCAAAACCAACCTGCGATTTGAACCGGGATACTGAATTTTCAACCTTTTCATGTGATTGGGGTCAACCTTTCGAGTGATAATTGTTGAATTATGTGGGGTTATAAGTGAAAATGTGTGGAAACTTGTTGCCAAAGTTTTCATTGTTGCCATCCAGGTCTCCCCCGGTGGAGGGGTAACAGTTGGAACGTCTCCGATCAGATTAACCGGATAGTTATACTGGTCATCTTCAATCCCGGAAATCGACATATCAACCAGGTTTTTAATGGTTTTCAGTCTGAAGCTGGATTCTATGTCCTCAAATGTTTTTTCTTCGTAGGCCTTCTTGTCGGTCACCATCTGCCAGAACGCCATTTCAAGAATAATCACCGCCAAAACCTTATACTCAAATAAAACGTAATCCATGGCCGTGGATTTGATCACGTCCGCAACGGGTGTTGCGACAAGGCTGGGAGCGAATTCGTCAAACAGGGACCGAACCAGACGGTATTCCTGCGATTCTGATGCGGTGATCTGATCGGTTCTCGCGTATTTAATGCCGGTTTCCTCAAACTCGACACCGGGGATTTCTGCTGGTACTGCCTCGTACCCTTTTTTTGACAACATCCCGGCTGCTGCCAGCGCGTCAATGTCCCATGGGTTAAATAATACTTTCATTTCAGTCCCATTTCGGTTATAAACTGGCTTGGATATCCATGCGCATACAGCGTGCAGGAAACAATTGTCCGGGTGATCGCCACATACATTAACCGGCGCTCCTCCTCGATATTGGTTGCTCTGTCGCTTGGAAATACCCGGTCGGTTGCATTGAAAATGTGAACGCCTTCAAATTCCAATCCCTTGGCACCGTGAATGGTGCTGACCCGGACAATGGCTGCCTCGGTTTGTTGCTGCTCTGTTTCCGTCAGTAATTCAATCAGATCCACTTTTTTCTTCTGGATGCTGGTCACCATGGCTTTTCTCATGGCGGAAACAATGGCCTGAACATGACCAGCAAGCTCGGGCTGTCCTGCTGTTGCGAACATTTCCCGGAGAAAGTCCAGCCTGGCCTCCGTGTCCCCGGAAAACAATTCCGGCCACTCGGCCTTCATCATTTCGATCTCACCACCATACTTCCGGCTCCGGACGTAAAATTCCACCTGGTCGAAGGCAGGATTAATTAACCGCATGGCCTTTGAACAGGTCTGGTCAAATAACTCTGACTCCAAAACCTTCTCGGCAAAATTTAACAGGGCCATTGCTTCCGGGTTGGCTCTGCGGTCCATTGTTTCAATCATGGCGATTCCGTGAGAGGAGAGCGCTCGTTTTACAGCTTCCATGTCACGGTTTGTCCGGGTCAAAACAGCAATGCTTCTGTATCCGAGTCCGATTTGCGAAAGGATCTGTTCGCACAACTGGTCGAGCAAACGATACCACGATTGTTGGTCCAATGAATCCGCGGTGATTACCTGGATGCTTCCCGCTACTGCATCCTGTTTGGGTTGGATGGTTTTTTCTAACCGGAATTTGTTATTCCAGATCATTTGGTTTGCTGCGTTAATCACCGACACCGGGCACCGGTAACTGACGGTCAGCGGGAGGATTCTGGCTTCATGGGCAGATGCGAATTCAATGGCCTGCTTTGGAACGGCCGATCTCCATTCATAAATGGATTGGTCGATGTCTCCGAAAACAAGGACTTGTTTAACAGTCTTAACCATCAGTATTTCTTCAACCAATTGCCATTGGTCGAGACTGCTATCCTGAGCTTCGTCAATCAAAACATGGGAATACCTGAATCCTGATGGGTGTCCCGCGATCATTCTGGTTACCATTGGGATCAGGTCATCAAACCGGATCAGCCCGAGTTCAACGATTTCGGCCAGTAGTGGTTTGTGGTGATTGGGGTGGTTTTGTCTTACCCACTCCAGGTTGATCCTTTTGTTCTTAATCTGGATCCTTCTGGCCTGATAATATTCAGCGATAAGAACCTGCTCGGTTTCTTCATCTAATACGGATGGGATGATGCCCATAGGGTATTTTGAAATACTCCGGAATTGCTCAATGTTCGAGTGGATGTACTGTAGGGCAAATGCGTGATAGGTGAATACCTGCGCTTTTGCTCCGACCTTCTTCCGGATGTCCTCAGCAGAATGCTGATTAAATGCAAGGATCAGAATGGATGGCTTGGCCTCCATCGCTACCGTCCGGAGGGTTTTCATCCGGATTGTGTGGGTCTTCCCACTTCCCGGACCGGCGATTGCGAAAAGCAATCGGTCGTCTGCGGTAATAATTTGTTCCTGAAGCGGAGAGATACTCATTTTTTTTCCTGCATTAAAAAAGGGGTCTGACTGGCACCTGCTACATATTTCACAGGACTTTCGTACAATTGCTTTCGGGTTGTCACAGGTTGGACGACTTCCCGTCAAAAAGAACAATCCAGTCAGACGTTGCTCTCCGGCAGGGGGTCGAACCCTTTTGCCCCTTACTGGCACCGGAGAGTTTAACTTATTTCTGATAAACTCCCACAATCGGAAGGTTGAGCGAAAGGACGGTTTCCAATTCACCTTTTAGCGCTTTTTCCCGTTCGTTATACAGGATTTCTGCCAGTTCCGGGCTTTCCAGATAGAAACTGAAATCCCGTTCCCTGATTTCCATGTTTACTGCGACCAGAAACGACATGGGGTCGTTGCCAGCGATAACCGGGAATTTCAGAGTGAATTCAATGGGTTTGTACTCGGAAACGATTGCATTCCGTGTTTCCTTTGACCCGTTGACTTCTTTGTCGTTCACGATCATCGCTGAGTATTTTGCGTTTGTCTGATTCAGGGCAGAGATGAGTACCAGATAGTCCGGTTTCGAGCAAAAGAAATGTGGGCGGATCCTGACAAATTCAAGCAGGGTCGTTTTATCCCAGAGCTTCTTGGTGTTGATTCCCCATTCCAAAAACCGCTCGTCCAGAATGACTTCCTGTTTGATTTCCAGGCCACCAACCGGGGCTGACGGATCACCATCAAGGACCATTGTCCCCTTTGCGCGGTTCACCACCAGAGTGGCCCCTTCTTTAATGAACTTGTGATTTTCCTTAATGGCGAGGAATGCGGAGATTGCTCCGATCCCGACACCGGTAATCACAATCTTCTTCGGGTGTTCTTCCGGGAGCGCTTTCCCCTCGCGGATGATCAGGGTTTGCACTGGTCGGTCTCCGAGATTGATGTTGTATTTTGCTGGTTCTTCCATTTGGTTATCCTTCGATTGCTGGTTTGAATTGGAAAATCATGCCCTGAGCATTCTGCTCGGCAAGGGTGAGTGGACGGCTCCATACCACTTCTGCGGTTTCAATGTGCAGGTAATCCATTCGGTTGTTCACATAGTCTGGAACCAGACCAACGGTAACTTCTTCCTGGATACCCTTTTGCTTTAACTGAGGAAATAGTTCCGAGACGACTTCCTGGTAAGGTTCCGCTTCCGCTTTAAAGACTTCATCGGAGGCTTTTTTGCGCTCCTTGATGTCCTGCAGTTTCAGAGAGGCTTCTGTAAAGCGCTCCCGTGCTTCGTTCATTTCCGCGTCTGTAAAGGCACGGAAACGGTTTGTTTGCTCAATCCGGAGCGCAATACTCCGGATATCGGCTTGTGACATGTGGCCCTCCATTTTAGGCTGTGAGTTTATTCAGGTAATCAGTAGCAGACAGGTCCCCGAGTTGGTGAACCCGGATATGGTCAGACCGCCATTTTCCCCGGCTTCCAGCGATCAGAATGTTGCTGGCCTTCAGGCTCTCAACCAGAGAGACCAATACCTGTTCATTCCGCTCATCAATCACTTCCAGGTTGTCCATGATGATTGCGGAATACCCGGAGATATTCAGTGCGTCAATGAAGCAGAAGATCAACATTAACCGGTGGGCTGTGTTGATTGTCTGAAGGGTGACGATCTCGCCATTCTTAACGATGGCTGGGCGAAATACTTCATTCTCACGGCTGTCTGTCATTTCGATAGTGAACGCATACTCGCTCAGACCTGCGTTGTTCAGATAGCCATTTACCCGGTCAATAAACGGCCGGATGACGTTTTTAAGCAGATCACCCTGAAATCCCTTCGGTCCGATGGCTTGACTTACTATTTTATAGGCCCGGCTTTTATCAATACTGACATTCGACTGCTGAAGAGTCCGCATTTCGAGTTCTTTGTTCTGTTCCTGACGGATCCGCTCATCGATATCCCGGTTTATCTGTGCCAGCTTGGATTCGTTATCCGAGATTTTGGCATTCAGATCCACCAGACCATCAATCTGAGGAATGGCGGCCAGTTGTTTTTGCAATTCACTGATTCTGACTGCTGCCTCAGCTTTCACGGATGCAGTTTTGATCAGGTTGGCAAGGCGGGTATATTCCTGATCAGCCTCGTTATAGGATTCCTCTGTCTGACGCTGTGTCGGTAACAGGTCGTTGATCTCTGCTTCCAACTGACCAAACCGGATGACAGACTCATTTACTTTCTGCTGATCGATTCCGGACAATTCCGTTTCCAACGGTTTAATCTGGTCCTGAATAGATGCGATGTCTTTCTCTCTCCGCTGGTTCTCCACTCGGATACGCCTTGCCCGATCCAGGTCGATTTCGAGCTTTCTGCTGCGACTCTCTATTCCGGAGAGCACACCATTGGCAGCTGCCATCTCCTTATTGCAAGTCTCCAACTCCTCGGAATACGAATCCTTCATTGCGCGGAAAACCTCGACCGATACGGAGGACTTACAAAGAGGACACTGGCCATGCTCGTCATGACTGAGAGCAGACTCAATGGCATCAGTGTATTCGCGGATCACCGCAATCCGATCGGACAGGACAAGTAACTGGTTTTTGCAGATTCCCTTCGCTTGGGCTTCTTCTGCAATCTGCGCTTCAATCGCCGGAATGTCCGGTATGGGCTGTGTCCCGGCCTGTATGTCGCTGATCGCTTTTTTGTGGATATCAATCCGGTCTGTCAGCGAACGGATCCGTTCTGCCAATCTGATATTTGAGGTCAGATGGTCCATTTCAGACCGGATTGCATCAGTTTTTGCCCGGAGTTCATTCAGGGCATTTGCCCTCTCCTGGCGAACTATCGTCACGTCACTGAACTGTCCATCAATATCCTCTGGCAGTTCGGTCTGATCGTCAAGCGACCCGGAAAGCCGGCTGATTTCCTGCTCGATCTCCAACCGGCGCTTTGCGTTGGATTCCATCACCGCCTTATCTTCTTTGGCGGACTGAATCACCTGCTCAATGGACCGTTTTACCTCCCTCAGCGTTTTAAGCTGGGTCGCAATCTGGTCTTTTTCGTGGGAGATTTCACTGATCTTCTCGGCAGCATGGGTGGCTTTTTCTGCCTCCAGCGCAAATTCATTCGCCTTGGCGCGGATGGCATCTGCGGTAAAACTGACCAGATCAAGCGGAGACCGACCGGTGTTGTCCGGGAAGTTTAGAAGGAAATCCTTCTGAATTTCTTCCATAAATGGGTTGACTGCACCGATTGAGCCATCTGCATTCAGCGTTTCAACCAGCGCATTCCACATGGTCTCCCGGGTACATTCCACCGGGAAATACTGCAGAAGGTATTCCCTCTGCTTTGAATCAGATAGGGAGTCAAAGAGAGAGAAGTCAAACCCGATCAGGTTTCCACCGATTTCAGCCTGAATCCGGTTTTCCCTCTCTACATTGGTGCGCTCACCTTGTTTTGGGTAAACATCAATCTCCTGGCTGATTTTCGGCTTCCGGTCCCGTCCATACGACCGACTGAACGTCCGGCGCACTTTGAACCCGTTATCAAACTCCACCTCAACGAAAAACTCATTGATTGCCGGGTCCTGCGTTGCGAGATCCCACAGTTGTTTTTCGTTGACCTTACCGACTTTCCCTGTGATGGCAAAGCGGAATGCGTCAAGGACCCGGCTTTTGCCGGATCCGTTTGGACCGTAAAACAGGTCCTTTCCGGATAACCGAACTTCGGTCGGGGTCCGGCTGCTGTTCCAGTTTTTAAACCGGACTGCGATTGCTTTCATGATTGGCCCTTCTTTCTGAAATAATTCCGAGTACAAATCCGATCACCACCGAAATGGTGACCACCAGTACCGTTATCACGGCTTAACCTCTCCCCAGAGGACTGCGATCTCACTGACCGTCATTTCGTCCAGCGTTTTTCCCGCCCGGTCCAGGACGGCCATCTCATCCAATACGGTGAGGATGTTGGCTTTGAATTCCTTTTTCGTCTTAGGTTCTGCGTGTGGGTAGGCTGTCGGCTCCGTAATTGGTTCTGGTGTGATTTCTTCTGTGGTGACATCCGGAACAGCGTCTTCGGTCAAATCGGCACGATCTTCCACTTCATGGGTGGTCTCAACCGTGACAATCTTCCCCTCAGCCACTTCGTGTCCTTTTTGCAGTTTATCGCTCAATTCTTTGAGCTTTTCATCTGTTACAACGGTCTTACTGGCATAAACCACCAGTTCACCGACTGCATCTTTTTTGGTTTCGGAGAGAATTTTGATTGCCTTGGCAGCAATCGCCGGGTGTGCCGCAAGAGCGTTTCGCTCGGCAATATTCATGACCATGCCCTGAATGTGCTTCTGCCGGTTGGTGTACTGCTCGATGGCCTTGATGAGGTCGCCATGAGCGGTATCGAAGTGAATACCCATTTCTACCGGAAATTGGATGGTTGGAAGAAATCCCATGGTGGATTGCTTAACGCCTTCGACTTTGATTTGTTGTCTCTGGCCGTTTTCCCAATTAGTGATTTCGGTGGTCCACTTTTCCGGACAAGCATCTTTCGGCCCGATCACCCCCACCTTGGGGTTTTTCTTGATCACGGCCAGGATATCCTGAGCAAGGACGTTTGCCATATTGATATAATGAATCACGTCCGTGATAACCAGCTGACCGGTCGGACTGTATCCGATTGCCAGCGCACGTCCCCAGATTTCCCGGACGTACCCATAGGTGTCGTACTTTACAAACGGATTGGTTCCCATCTCTGCATTGACCGTTTGTGGTTTAATCACATTGAGGCCTGCATACTGATTGGCCCGGCGATAGCCCGGAATGGTTGGAACCAATTTACCTTCGATCATCGCGCATTCGCCATACCGCTCCCGTAGTTCTACCCGGATTGGAAAGCAGTGCTGCCGGGCATTGGCAAATGCGCCATGAATCGGGAAACCCAACTCTTTTCCGGTCGTTGCGTCAATGACGACCATCGGTGTTTTTGGGGTTATCTCGCGATCCCCCACTTTGATCGGCAGGTACCTTTGGACTGCCGTATTAGCTCCTGACATTGTAAACCTCCTGCGTTATAATTTGTCGGGATTGTTGAACAAGTTCTTCCAACTCAGCGCTTCCACCATCTATCTCGGTTACATGCTCATGGTGTTCCAGTAAGTAGGTGGCTCTGGCAACGGGACTATTGATCATATCACTCAGAACAATGAGTTCTTCCGTTGACCTCGGAGAAGCGGGGATATGTCGGGTGACTTCCCAGCTGGTGAAAGCAAAGACGATTATCAGAAATGTACTTATTAATATCGTTTCCATTGACTACTCCCCGCCTTTTTATGTTCTTTGTGGTACCGGCAAAAGAGCCGGATTATACAATGGGACCGAATTCCCAGCCTGAACCGGCTGAACAGGGGGCCTATATGAAAACTTCTCGCGAAGCATATCTATGCTATAAAGAGAGACCGACCCGACTCTCCTTTTCGTTTTCAGGATGTCGACAGGCACCCTTTTTCTCCCGAGTAAAGCCAGCACCTCCTGCTCAGTTAAATCCCGGTTCGACGAAAGAATTCTATCAATCTCAGCAGGATCAACGAACTTCATTTGGCCACCTCTCTGATTTTTTTGTCAACAGAGGCCCTCATGGATTTAATGACTATCTCCTCTTGGAGAACCTGATTGGTTATGTCCAAAAGGATCATGTCTGATTCATTCTTGATCATGTTTCGGATGCGCTTTCCATGGAAGAACTTGTTGGTTCGTTCATGGTAAATCCCTTGGATTTTTCGGATAACCCGAGGGGGGATAGATTTTGGTGATGTGTCCATTGTAGTAGTCATTTGTTACGATACAATGATAGCATTTTTATAGTATCGTAGCAAATGTTAATTGCTAAAATATCTACTTGTTACTATTTATTATAATAATTTAATTGCAGGAGAGTGGCATGTCAGTTGTGAGCGCAAGAAATTTCCTTACGATCATTGAAGAGCGGTTTGATGGGGTAAATAAAAAGGCAGAACGTGCCCTGGGGATGTCCCTAAACAGCATCCCGCGTTATTTGCCTGCGAAAAGTCCAGACGCACCAGAACCCCACACACCATCTGATCGTATACTAAAGAAAATCCTTGAGTTGGGGTATTCCTTGAACTGGTTTCTTTTTGACGTTGGGCCGTCATTGATTACAGCTGGTAGTGATATAAGTCTGCCTGGAATGATTCGGATGGTTCCGGTCAGGCTTGGTGGAACATATTTAACAAATTGTAATAGCCAAAGTTTCATAAACGGGCTTGCAGTGTACCGGATTCCTGGTATTGAGGATAGTAACTTGCATCGTCTGTTTGAGGTTTTTGGGGATCACATGGAACCCGGAATTTACTCCGGGGACTGGGTGGTTGGAAAAAAGGTCATAGACTACTCCAGTATCCGTTCGGATGCCCCGTATGTAATTGTAAGCTATACGAAGGGTGTTGTGGTCCGGAATGTGGTGAACCGGTTACAGGAGAATAAGATGTTGTTTCTCCGGACCGTTAAGGCAGTTGAGGGGTCTCCCGGTGATAGCGTGGTTAATCTTGGTGATATAATCGAGGTCTGGGAGGTGGTGACAATTATCACTCAGCGACTGCCGTCATTTTCTGAGGTTGCTGGTCGGATAGCGGAGATCGAAGGCGATTTGCAGGAGTTTAAGCGCCGGGTGGCTCAGGCCATGGCAACGTATTCTGGGGATCAGTCCATATTTGATAAGTTACTGAAATGACAGGGAATGTAATTGTTCAGAAACGGGCCGGTCGGCTGTATTTCCAGTTCAGACTGAAGGGGAACACAATCCGGCAGATAACCAGCGGAGTTACCCTGAGTTCATCGACACAGAAACGTGTCCTGGCCGAAACAGAGCAGGCGCTTAATGCACGGCTTCGCCAGGGGCTTCAGATGTTGGAATCTGGAAAGATTTCACCGGTGGAGCTGGATGAGTTCCTCCGGAGATCCGGGGAATCTATCGGTCTGACCAAACCAGCACCGGTTTATGTGGCGAAGAACGGATGGCTGGCATTAACGTCCGAGTGGTTCCGATTCTATTCCGGAAACCCTGGGAATTTGAAACATTCTGTTGCATCTATAAAAGAAGCCCAGACCGCAATCAGGTATTTCAATGAGTTCTGGGTGGACTATGCGATTGCAGGAAAGTGGTTCTCTGAGCTGGACCGCCACAACGAACCGGCAGTTATCACGTTACTGGGATTCCCTGTCGAGCAGATATCTCACAAAGTCCTGCAGGCATTTATTGATTGGATGTCACTGAAGAAAACCGCGGGTGGAACCCCGTTCCGCCGGCGGACGATTGAGATCAATGTCAATAAAATACGGACCTTCTGGCGATGGGGGATGGCAAACGTCACCCGCCTGTCGCACGGATTTGACTGGCCCAGTCACTACCCGTTCTTTCAGCTGAAATACCCGAGAATTATTGTTGAACGAGAAGCGGTCAAGCGGTTAGAGAGGCACCAAAACTCTAAGAGCTTCTATCCGGAAGAACTGGCGATTCTCATGGATTACATGCGGGTTCACCGGGCACGTCCCTTTATCGACTGCTGCATGCTTGCTGTCTTTACCGGTGCATCGCTGATCGATGTGTGTAAGATGCCACGGTCTGCTGTTAATCTTCAAACCCGGAAACTGACGTATTTCAGACAGAAACTGGTCCGGAGTGATGGGGTGCCAAAACTGGTTGAGATTCCGCTTGACGATTATCTGGTCGGATTCTTCTCTGATTTGCTCTCCCGGTACTCTGGCAACTCTCTCATTCATCAGCCGGACGGTAAACCGATAAACAAACACAGCCTGAGTCATGCGGTCTCAGAATCGGTCAGGGTGGTCCTCCCTGGCCGCGCTCTGGCCTTTGGTTCATTCCGTCACACATTCATCACCATGAGCCTTGCAGCCGGAATTCCGGTCGATCAGGTGGCAAAAATGGTAGGCAATAGCCCGGAGATTGTTTTCAAGAATTATGATCACAATCAAGTCAGTGGGCCTAACATGACCACCATCCGGACTGAAATGCTGTCCAGGCTTTCATTTTAGCAGTTTTAGCCTAAGAATACGGGCCAATCTAAAATCTGGTGAGAAAGCGGTGAGAAAAATTGGTGAGAAAAATCAAGGACAGGACAGATCGATTGATCGATCGCAGAAACAAAAAAGCCCCAAAACGGGGCTGATTTGAGGTTTTTTCGTGTGCACCATCAAGGACTCGAACCTTGGACCCACTGATTAAGAGTCAGTTGCTCTACCAACTGAGCTAATGGTGCGGATGCTTACTCTTGTGGGCCGGGTGCAACAGGAGCCGATTGCTGAGGCGCTCTGTTGATAAAGGATTCATCCGCTTCTGTACCGCGCGGAATCATGTAGTTGGAAAGAATGCAGAGAACTGCAAGAGCGGCTGCCAGAAACGTGGTCGTTTTGCTGAGCAGATCGGCCGACCGGCGGACCCCGATCACAGCAGAAGCACTCGATCCGAAGGCAGTACCGGCCAGGCCACTACCCTTCGAACTCTGAAGCAGAATCACCACAATCAGAAGGAAAGCCAGAATAAGGGAGAGAACAACCACAAATGTATACATACCAGTCTCCGTTTTAGTACACCCGTAGGGATTCGAACCCCAAACCTTCTGATCCGTAGTCAGATGCTCTATCCAATTGAGCTACGGGTGCAAATCGATCCGTTTTCCGCGGATTTTGATTTAAGGACTACAAAGGTAGGGAACAGGAAGGGCTAATGCAAGGGTTTTTGAACTGAGTTCGGGTTGATTCTGAAGCCTTTCCGGTCGTACTTTCCGGCATGAAACCGAAATCTTTTGAATTCCGGCTGGACCGGACCGCTTTTTCCAAACAGTCACTGGAAGAAGCCGACCAGTCCAGGGAGTGGTGGCTGACCCGTTCGGGTGAAGAACGGATCGTGGCCGGACTCTTTCTGACCTACCTCGCCTACGGAATCGACCCCGAAAACCCTCCCCCTTTAGACCGGACTGCCTTCCGGGTTGAAAAGCGATCCAACCAACTGCCAGAAAGATCTGGAACACCTGATCTGATTACGACTTGATACTGTTATTATATACAGTATATTTGCTGTATGAAAAACATCGGTCACCTGAAAGTGAAGTCGTTTTACACACGACTGATTGAGCAGCGGCACCCCGACTGGCGCGGTCACCCGATTGTCATTGTGGGATCCATGCAGCAGCGGTCACCGGTACTCGCGCTTTCCGATGAGGCCCGCCGGCAGGGCGTGGTGACAGGCCAGCCCCTTCACCGGGTTCTGAGCCGGATGCCCGATGTGAAAGTGGCCCTGGCCGACCGTGGATTGTATCAGAAAGCACTGGATCAGATCCGCATCACCCTGTCACGTTACTCTCCCGCCATCGAACTGGCCAGTTATTCCTCAAGTTATATCGATCTGACCGGAACCCGCAGGCTGTGGGGACAACCCGAATCGCTGCTGCTGAAAATTGAGCAGGAACTCCGGTCCGGACTCGGGCTGCCGGCCGTGGGCGGACTGGCCATTAACAAATTGGTGAGCAAGGTGGCCGCCGATGAGGCTTTCCGGCATCAGGAGTCGATCCTCACCGTTCGGGATGGCGATGAAAAACCCTTTCTGGCCCCGCATCCCGTTCACATTCTGCCCGATACCGCACCCGATATCCTCGTCCGGCTTCGCGATCTGAACCTGCTCATTGTGGGTGATGTTCAACCCGTCGATCCCGCCTACTTCCGGCGGCTTTTCGGGGTGGCCGGGACCCGGTTGTATCAGTACGCTCAGGGAACCGATGACCGGCCGGTCACCCCGGGACAGAAGGAACTCTCACTCACCGAAAAGATCGTCTTTCAGGAACCAACCAATGATGGTGAACGCATCCGGCTGTATCTCATGGATGGCATCCACCGGTTATGCCGCACACTCCGCAGCCGGCAGCAATCGGCTGGTCTCTTCCGGCTGAGCGTCCAGTTTGCCGATCATCAGACCGATCACCGGCAGATCGGATTCCCCGACGGAGCCTTTCTGGAGCGCCCCGTGTATGATCAGCTGGAACGATTGCTCAGCGGCATCCTTCAGCGGCGGATTCAGGTTGGACTGATGGACCTCACCGCCACACGCCTCTTCCGGACCACCGAGCAACTGCTGCTGTGGGATCACCGCGACATCACCCGCGAGGAAAAGCTCTTCACCGCCATGGACCGCCTGGAAGGCAAGTACGGCCTTCAGCTTGTCCGGTTTGCCGGTGTGGCTTGAAATGGCGATCAGATGGCTGCATTCAGATCATCAATTAACCCACCTTTCCATCACCATCCGGGGTGTTGACAAAACACGGCTGACTCAGTCAGAAAAACATCCTGCCGGAAATGAACGAAATTGAACTCGGGTATCAGCCAATGAATTCTCTGACAAACCATTTTCTTTTCTCTGCCTGATAATACAATTGAAAGAGTGCCCATCGTTCTGACCATCTTACATCCTCCCCAGCCTCCCCGCTTCCGGTGACTCTATTTTCCGGTTTCTGCGTCCAATCCGAAATTTAAATTCCTAAGGATATTGTATGAAAGTTGTCATTATAGGAGGAGTCGCCGGGGGCGCTTCCACTGCAGCCCGACTTCGCCGGATGGATGAACATGCCCGGATCATCATGCTCGAAAAAGGCCCCTATATTTCCTATGCCAATTGCGGATTGCCCTACTACATCGGCGAAATCATCCCGAAACGGGATAAATTGTTCGTCCAGACTCCGCAATCCTTCGGCAAACGGTTTAACATCGATGTTCGGGTGCTGTCGGAAGCGATTCAGATTGACCGGCAGGCTAAAACCGTTACCATCCGGGATCTGAAAACCGGGTCAGACTATACAGAAACCTACGACAAACTGGTTTTATCGCCAGGTGCGGAACCCGTCCGCCCGCCGCTTCCGGGAATCGATGATCCGCAGATTTTCACGCTTCGTACTGTTTCCGATACCGATAAAATTAAATCCTATCTCGATGAAAATCCGGTAAAACGGGCGGTGGTGATCGGTGCCGGATTCATCGGCCTTGAAATGGCAGAGAACCTCCATCATCGCGGATTGGAAGTGGCTGTGGTCGAAATGGCTCCTCAGGTCATGACACCGGTCGATTTTCCAATCGCATCAATTGTTCATCACCATTTCAGAGAGAAAAAGGTAGGATTGTATCTGAATCAGGCAGTCAGCCGGTTCGATCGTGTTGGCGGAAATCTGATTGTAACCCTGAACAGTGGTGTTCAGCTTCCTGCCGATCTGGTTATTTTATCCATTGGTGTCCGGCCCGATAGTCGTCTGGCTGCAAACAGCGGGTTGGAACTCGGTGTGACCCGTGGAATTAAGGTAAATGAGTATCTGCAGACCTCCGATCCGGATATTTATGCGGTGGGTGATGCCATCGAGTTCGTGAGTCCGGTAACCGGAAAACCAACGATCACCTATCTGGCCGGACCTGCAAACAAACAGGGACGCATTTGCGCCAATAACATCGTTACAGGAAATACAGAACGTTATAAGGGATCCATCGGAACAGCTATTGCGAAAGTCTTCGATCTCACAGTAGGAACCACTGGAGCCTCCGCTGCACTTCTACGCCGGGAAGGAATCGAATTTGCCGAATCCATTACCCACTCCGGATCCCATGCCGGATATTACCCGGGAGCCGATACACTAACTCTGAAGATCAATTTTGATCCGGTTACCGGTCGGTTACTTGGTGGTCAGGTGGTTGGAAGGGATGGCGTCGATAAACGGACCGACCTGTTGGCTTCGGTGATCCGTACCGGCGGAACCATCGCCGATCTGACCGACATTGAACATGCGTATGCCCCACCCTTTTCCTCGGCTAAGGATCCGGTAAATATGGCCGGATTTGTTGCCGAGAATATAATGACCAGGAAAATCCAACCCATCCAGTGGGATGAACTGAAATCCATTCTGGATTCGGATACATCCGTTCAATTGATAGATGTTCGGAGTCCATCTGAAGTAGCTGGTGGATCTATTCAGGGAGCAGTGAATATTCCGGTGGATGATCTCCGGAATCAGCTGGACCGGATTTCGAAGAATAAACCAACGGTCATTTACTGTGCAATCGGACTCCGTGGATACCTGGCCAGCCGGATTCTGCTCCAATCGGGTTACTCACACGTCAGGAATCTGTCGGGTGGATTTAAAACCTGGGATATGGTAACCTGTGAGCAATCCAATCCGGTTGAGTGGGAAGCAGAAGTGTTGGTGTAAGGACAATAACCAATCACCGGACCCCGAAGGGATTCCGCTTGTCCGGACCCCGAGTGCCGAATCCGGTGGCTGAGGCGCTCGAAGCCACAAGGATGAGGTGCTGAAAGTCCGGCACTGACAGATACCGAGGGACCCGGTTCCCGTGTGCCGAATCCGGTGGCTGAGGCGCTCGAAGCCACAAGGATGAGGTGCTGAAGGTCCGTCACTGACGGATACCGAGGGGCCCGGCGATGTTTGAATTTCAAATCGCCGCTGTGTGCATTTCTGGTCATCTCGATACGACTCACTTCGTTCGTCACCAGATGACCGATACATTTCCACACCCGGCAACCGATCTTCCTTCACATTGACTTTCTCACCGGATTCTGTTTCATTTGTACTGTAATTTTTTACAGTATATGTTTCCACTTTTAAATATTCATTCCAATTTTTCACTGGGGGCTGGTGCCAGCCGCATCGAGGATCTGTGTGCCCGGGCGGCCGAATTGGGCTATTCCACTCTGGCACTGACCGATATCAATAACCTGTATATTCAGTTTATCTACCGGGAAGCGGCCCGTGCCTTCGGGTTAACCACCATGACAGCCGCCCACCTGAAAGATGCCCATCAGGAAGTATCGGCCTATGTGACCAGTTCATCCGGATTTTCCAATCTGTGCACGCTCATCTCCCACATGAAAGAAACCCCCGGCGCCAATCTGCGTCTTCTGCTTCCCTCTCACGCCGACGGACTTATTTTCATGACGCCGTCGGTGGAACTGGCCGAGTTTCTGGCCATTGAAGGCGGCATCCGGGAGGTGTACCTGCAGGTGGATTCCTGGCACATTCCCATGCTGAAACTGCGACGGGCCCGGAAAAACGGCGTGCGCCCCGTGGCCGCCCATCCGGTCTATTTCTGCCATCCTTCCGATTACCACCGGTACAAAGTCCTCGCCGCTATCCGCTCAAATAAGACCCTGTCGCAACTGACTGCCTCCGACCTGATCCCGGAAGCCGGTTATCTGATTCCGCCCGATGAATTCGCAAAGAGGTTCGACATTCTGCCCGATGCCCTCGACCATCTGAGCGATATTGCCTCCCGCATCCGCTGGAGCTACCCGGGGGGTGAGTGGTTCAAGCCCCGGTATATGGGTCCGCCCGCCATGCATCCCTTCGAGTATCTGCGTGAGCTCACGTATGAGGGGGCCCGCCGCCGCTACCGGGAACTGACCGAACCGATTATTGACCGGATTGAGAAGGAATTGCGGATTATCGAGGCCAAGGGTTTTTCAGAGTATTTCCTGACCGTCCATCAGATTGTGAAACAATCGGCTTCGCATTGCGGTCGCGGATCGGCAGCGGCCAGTATCATCGCCTATTGCCTGAACATCACCGATGTGGAACCCATCCGCCACAACCTGTTTTTCGAGCGGTTTCTGAATATGCGACGCGACGATCCGCCCGATATCGATGTGGATTTCTGCTGGGATGAACGGGATGACATTCTCGATTACCTGTTCCAGACGTACGGAAAAGAGTACTGCGCCATGGTGTGCAATCACGTGCTGTTCAAAGACCGGATGGCCATCCGGGAAGTGGCCAAGGTGTTCGGAATCCCCGAAATGGAGATTCAGCAGTTTTTCCATCGGGTCCCCGCCTTCTCGGCCTATTACGCATCTCACGTGCTCGATGAATACAAACGCTCACCCGAGGCCGCCGGAATGGCCGAACAATGGCGCCAGATATTGCTTATCGCTTCGGAAATCATCGGATTTCCCCGCTACATCTCGGTTCATGCCGGTGGCTTTGTCGTTACCACCAAACCCATCCGGACTCACGCCCCGCTGGAACCGGCACCCAAGGGGGTGGCCGTCCTGCAATGGGAAAAGGATCAGACCGAAGATGCCGGACTGATCAAAATTGATGTGCTGGGAAACCGGTCCCTCGCCGTCATCCGCGATACCCGCCGGACGGTGTACCAGCACACCGGCCGCCTCATCGATTTTGAGACCATCGATATTTTCACCGACCAGAAAACCCTCGACATGCTGTCCAATGGAAAATCCATGGGGG
Organism: Bacteroidota bacterium; assembly: GCA_013360915.1. Classification (NCBI taxonomy): domain Bacteria; kingdom Pseudomonadati; phylum Bacteroidota; species Bacteroidota bacterium. The sequence continues at coordinate 106,413 of JABWAT010000002.1, read as the reverse complement.
TGTTTTATGTGGAATCGCCCGCCATGCGGCAATTGCAGGAGAAAACCCGCCGTGGCGATTTCGATCATCTCACCATCCACAGTTCCATCATCCGGCCTGCGGCCAATAAGTTCATCACCGAGTACGTCCGCCGGCTGAAAGGAGGCACCTGGGAACCGATTCATCCGCTGCTTGCCGATCAGCTCAGCGAAACCTATGGCATCATGTGCTATCAGGAAGATGTGATCAAAGCCGGAATGACACTGGCCGATATGGATGAGTACGATGCCACCAAACTGCTGAAATCGCTCAGCCGGAAAAATGACAATGAGATGAAAATCCGGTATAAACAGGCCTTTTTTGATGGATGTCTGCGGAAGGGACTCACGCCGGAAAAAACCGATGAAATCTGGGAAATGATTCACAGTTTTGCCGGGTACTCGTTCAACAAACCGCACAGTGCGTCGTACGTGGTGGTTTCCTTCCAGTCAGCCTTTCTGAAAGCCCACTTCCCGGCCGAATTCATGGCGTCCGTCATTTCGAATCAGGGCGGATTTTACTCGGCATTCGGCTACATCTCAGAAGCCAGACGGATGGGAATTCAGATTCTGCTCCCCGATATCAACGCCAGTCAGTACGAGTACACCGGCTATACCGTTCCCCCGGTCACGGCCACCGACGGTGTGCATGAACAACCAGCAGCCTACCTGAATCCGAACGGGCGACCCATGCAACCCTCGCCCCAGAAAAATGGAATACGATACCCGATTCTCCGGGTCGGACTCATGCAGGTCAAAAGCCTCACACGCGAAACCACCGTCCGGCTGCTGGGTGACCGCCAATCGAAGGGACCGTACCAGTCGCTGGTTGCGTTCATTGACCGCATTCAGCCCCCACTCAGCGATGTTCAGTTGCTCATCCGGGCCGGATGCCTCGATTCCATCGCCAATGGAAAAACCCGGCCCGAACTCATGTGGGAAGCCGAGCTGCACTATTCGAATCATCAGGTTCAGGTAGGTGAATCCTTCGATCTGTTCGATACCGGTGACCTGCCCGTGCCTTCCACCCCGCAGTATCCCTACAGCAAAGTCATCGAGGATGAAATGCTCACGCTCGATTTTGTGCTGTCTGTTCATCCGTTAACCCTGTTCAAACCCAAACTGGAATCACTGCGCCACGTGCGTGGCAAGGACATGGGGTCACACATCGGGAAAACCATCACCATGGTCGGCTGGATGATCACCCGGAAGGTGGTTTACACGAAGGACGATGAACCCATGCAGTTTGTCAGTTTCGAGGATACCACCGCCATTTACGAAACGGTTTTCTTTCCGGAAGCCTACGCCCGGTTCTGCACCATGCTCAGCACCGTGAAACCCTACGTTCTGCGTGGAAAAGTGCTGGAAGACTACTCGGCACTGACCCTTCAGGTGGATCAGGTCAGTTTTCTGTGAAAGACCGATGAAAATCAACTGGTCTGATTTACAAACCAGCCCTTAATCGATATTTTTATCAGAAACAAGCAGGAGGACACACCATGCACCCGATCATTCGTCCCGGTCAGGAAGACACCCCACCCTATGGATGGAAATACATCAATCTGCTTCCCGGCACCGACCTGCATCATGAACTGATCAGAACCCGGGATCTGACAGTGCAGGTGGTGAATGGCATTCCGAGCGATCAGGGCCATTTTGCATATGCAGAAGGAAAATGGACAATCGGGGAACTCATTGCTCACGTGTCGGATGCCGAGCGGGTCTTTGCCTACCGGGCCTTGCGATTCAGCCGCCAGGATACCACCGAATTGCCCGGATTTGATGAAGATTGGTATGCCCCCCGGTCTCATGCCCGTCACCGCACGCTGGATGATATCCTTCATGAATATGTGACCATCCGGTCAGCCACCCTTTCTCTATTCGGCTATCTGACCGATGAAATGCTCGATTTCCGGGGAAAGGCCAACAAGGTGGTGTATACAGCCAGAAGTCTCGGCTGGATGGTTGCCGGTCACAACCAGCATCACATCAACATCCTGCAGGAACGGTATCTGGCTGCAATGAAGTAACGGGAAACAGGTGATTGGTGATTGGAAAAACCCGGACATTGAAGGATTCGAAAAACCCGTTGGCTGAGCCCCGATGACATCGGGGAAGCCATAGTGTTTTTACCGTGACGGGTAACGAGTGACGAGAGACTACTAGTGATTCATGATTGGAAAAACCCGGATCCCTGGTGATCCCACTTGCGGGATATCTGAAAGTCCGGCATGACAACCTTCCGGCATTGAGAGTTTTTCCCGCCTGTTTATCATTCCGTATTCTGACTTCTGAATTCTGAATTCTGAATTCTATTTCCTGACTTCTTTACTTCAGATACTCCGCCAGCCAGTCAAAGACCGTATCATGCCATTGTTTGCTGTTGTGCGGTTTCAGAATCCAGTGGTTTTCATTGGGAAAGTAGAGGAATTTTGAGGGAACTCCCATGTATTGCAAGGCAGTGAAATATTCAAAGGCCTGCGATTCGGGAACCCGGTAATCCAGCGCACCGTGAATAATCAGGGTCGGAGTTTTGAAGTTCTTCACATATTCACTTGGTGACCATTTCTTATACATTTCGGGGTTTTCCCAGGGTGCTCCCCCGAATTCCCAATGAGGAAACCAGACTTCTTCAGTGGTTCCGTACATGGCCGACAGGTTATAAACACCAGCATGGGAAATGAGGGTTTTAAACCGGGTGGTGTGGCCCTGAAACCAGTTCATCATATAGCCTCCATAACTGGCTCCGGCAGCGGCCATCCGGGTGGTATCCACCGGGTAACTGGCAATAACTGCATCCAACCCTTTCATCAGGTCCACGAAGACCCGTCCTCCCCAATCCTTTGAAATGGCATCGGTAAAAGCCTGACCGTAGCCGGTTGAACCGGTCGGATCGGGCAATGCGACAATGTATCCCTGTGCAGCCCAGGCCTGCGGATTCCATCGGTAGGACCACGAATCTCCCCAGGAACCTTGCGGTCCGCCATGAACCAGATAGACCAGCGGATACTTTTTCCCCTTGTCATATCCGGGAGGAAGCACTACCCAGGTGTGATTTTTAATTCCATCTCCTCCATCAAACCAGAGTCTGTCGGGTTCTTTGAGATCAACGCGGGACAAGACCGGTTCATTGATCGAGGTCAGGGGTTTTACCTTCCGTTTTTTCAGGTCCAGTTCAAATAATTCGGCAGGTGAAGTGGTTTTACTGGCCGAATAAACGATCCGGTCTGTACCAGCAAACTCAAAATGAAGCATGGTCACCTGTTCCAGAATCAGATCGGTAAACCGGCCGGCAGGATCGACGCGGTAAAGGGACCGGTAGCCCTGATTATCAGCCGTGAAATAAAGAAACTTGCCATCAGGAGACCAGGTCAGATCACCAGCAGACCGATCAAGGTTTTGGGTAAGGCTGCGGCTTTCGCCTGACTGCAGGTTTCTGACCATTACTTCATACCGGTCAGCTTCAAAACCGGGTCTCCGCATCGCCAGCCATGCCAACCACTTCCCATCGGGAGAAACCACCGGGTTGTTATCATTTGCCTTGTTCACTTCGGTCAGGTTTACCTCAGATTCGATGGAAAGCGGGCGGTAAAAGACATCATTATTCGTCGACCAGGCAACCTGTGGTTCTTCATTTTTTACAAAGAAGAATGAACGGCCATCGGGAGAAAAGGAAAAATCCTGTGCTCCGCCCAGATCAATGGGGGGTGTATCATAATCACCGGGGGTAAGGTCACGGTAACTTTTTTCCTGAAAATCGAAATACCAGACATGGGACCGTAGGCCGTTTTTAAAACTATCCCACACCCGGTATGGTAACCGCTCGAATACTTTACCGGTCGATTTTCGCTGATCAGCCAATGCACTCAACCGTTGATTACAGGTATCGGATGCACAGTCCGGATACACATCCGAGGAAAAGGCCAGGCCGGTTCCGGTGGGATTTAAAAGGAATGAATTCACTCCCATGGAAAAGTTGGTGACCTGACTGGCAGATTTTTCCTTCAGATCCAACGTGAACACCTGAGTGGAACCCGTCCGCGTGGAAATAAAGAAAACCGACTTCCCGTCCGGATGAAAAACCGGTTGGAAGTTCGATCCCTCCCCAATGGTCAGTCTTTCCTCTTTGCCCGTTTCCAGGTTCAGCAGGAACAAGTCATTCACGATCCGGTTCTCAGAAAAAAACACCTGACCGAGAGCATACACCACCTGCCTGCCATCCGGAGAAACGGAAAAGGCTCCTAACCGCTTCATTTCCATCATGTCCATGACAGTCATGGGGCGCTTTTGAGCGATACCAGAAAGAGCAATGAGGGTTGAAATCAGAAAAACAACCACACGGAGGATCATGGGAAGTGTCCTTTCAGTCAATACAAATGAGTTGGAGGTCAGCGAAGAATATCCTGAACCGAGTGATGGGCCAGCCAGCGACCGCGGGAGGCAACCAGAGAAATCGGCACAAGAATGCCCTGTTTTCGCATGGATTCCAAAGCGTTTTCAATGTCTTTGGGTTGCCAGTTAAACAGAGCCTGAATACGCTTTTCATTGGAAATGATCTGGACCTGAAAATACTTTTCCAGAATTTTTTCTCTGGCTTGGTCTTCGGTCAGTGTTTCAATGATGGGTCCGACATGTTCAAAATGGGAAACGACCAGATCCCAGATGGATGTGAGAGGATGTTCCTGTCTTCCAATTTCCACAATGTACATTTTCCGCTCCAGTTCCTGAAGCGATTTATCAAACACTGGCCGGATGTACTTGCCGGTCGACTCCATCTTCTTCCGCAGGTTGATCGTGGTAATCGGGTGGTCTTCCATAATTGAATCCAACACCCGTTTTTCTGCTTCAGAAATGTGTTTATGAACGAAATTTTCCCATGAACTGTCGGTGTTGCCGACATTGGCATTCAGGATAAAAAAGTAAGGAACATACTCAGGTGAGATAAACGTCGGCTGCTTTTTGATAAACTTACCGAAAAAGGCCTTCCGGTTCTGAGGAAGCCGGTCCTTCAGTCCCCAGGTGAAGATCACATCCTGATCGGAATCAATGGAAGTTGGCAGATCGGGCTTTCGTTCCCCTTTCAGAGCATTCCAGATGGAAGGCAATTCGGAAAGCTCGGTTTTGAACGCCATACAGAACCCGACACTGTGGATAAAGTCCACAGCATCCTGTTCATTGCGGATGGCAAGGGTTTTGGTTCGTCTGAAGGTTTGATCCCGAAGTTTTTCGAGGTAATCTTGCGAGATTTTCAGAGCCATGAACGGTTGGATTCTTTTTTTATATGCATTTTGGTAAATTAAAATAGTAAATTATGAATAAAATCCCAAGAGCTTCAGTTATTACCAGACGACTGCCCGGTATCCTGGTTCTCACCTTTTTGTTTTCGGCAGGTGCACGTTCGCAGTCATTCGAGTCTGCATTCGATTCAGAGCCGGTTTATAACTGGATCGGCGCAGGAATGGCACTTTCCACGGTTGCCTCGGATCGCGATCTGGTTGGGTTGTCAACAGAAGCATCCCCGATCCTGGGCGTGCTGGAAGGTCAGTTTCATGGAACCAGGTTCGGGTTTTTCCGTGGATCTCATGACTCGGATTCGGGCAGATCCTCCTTTTTATCCGGACTGGCAGGCCTGAGACTCACCGAGTTTCAACTGTTGAAAACCCGCGGTCTCCTGGTTGTCCCGATGGAAGTATCGAGCCGTTTCACCCAGTGGAAACGTCCCGGAGACAATCCGGAAACCCGTCTGAACGGTTCATCGATTGAACTGGTGACCGGCCTGGGAATGACCCGGTCTTTTGATTTTGCTCAGCTTTCTGCCAACTGGCTGGTCTCTGCCGGACTGGCCTTTCAGGAGCTGACCGATTATAATGGAACCCTCAGCGCCACTTCCTTCCGCATCGTTCTGGCTTTTCCCGATCTGTATGGTGAATTCGGATTGGCCATTGGCGGATTTGGCTCTTATGAAAAGTGGAAATTTGAACGTGATCCCGGTGATTTTAACCTTTGGTACACCGGATTAACTGCAGGAGTATGCTGGTAATGCGAAAACAGGAACTGCTTACGGAGCTTGAAAAACTGGCCACCGATCTGGGTTACCGGATCCGGTATGAGTTCGGAGATTTTTCGGGTGGAAATTGTGTGCTGAATGATCAGAAAATGATTCTTATCAACAAACGGATTCCTCCCGAGGCCCGGATTGTCATTCTGGCGAGAATATACAGCAGTATGAATCTGGAGTCGGTGATTATGAAGCCAGCGGTCCGCGATTACATCGAGGATGAAAAAGCCCGTCTGGCTATCACCAAAAAATCAGAAACAACCCTGCCTGAAGAGTAAACGTCTATTCGACTGTTACCGATTTGGCAAGATTCCTCGGCTGATCCACATTACAATTGCGCATCACAGCAATGTGATAGGATAACAGCTGAAGCGGAATGCTGGTCAGAAGCGGGGTCAGGGGTTCAATGGTATTGGGAATCCGGATCACATGTTCAGCAAGCCGGTCAATCTGATCATCCCCTTCGGTTGCGATGGCGATCACCTTCCCTTTCCTGGCCCTGACTTCCTCAATATTGGATACCACTTTATGATATGTGGAATCTTTGATGGCAATAAACACAACCGGCATGTTCTCATCAATAAGGGCAATCGGGCCATGCTTCATCTCAGCAGCCGGATAACCTTCCGCGTGGATATAAGAAATCTCCTTCAGCTTAAGAGCGCCTTCCAGGGCAACCGGGAAATTATAACCCCGGCCCAGATAGAGAAAATTCGCCGACAGATGGTATTGGTGGGCGATTGATTCAATTTCCGGATTCAATTCAAGCGTACGACGAACCAGATCGGGAATATCCCTGAGAGCCTGAACAAACTCCCGCCTTTTGTTAATTTCGAGTCCGGTATACGTACCAAGCAAAAGCGCAATCTGCGCCAGCACAGTGACCTGTGCGGTGAATGCTTTGGTTGAAGCCACTCCGATTTCGGGTCCGGCATGGATGTATACCCCGCAATCGGTCTCTCTGGCAATGGTGGATCCCACTACATTGACAATGCCAACGACGAGAGCGCCTTTTGATTTAGCCTCACGGGCCGCAGCCAGGGTATCGGCTGTTTCTCCGGACTGTGATATGACAATCACCACATCATCCGGATAGATGATCGGATTCCGGTACCGGAACTCGGAGGCATATTCCACTTCAACAGGAATTTTTGCGTATTCTTCCAGCAGGTACTCACCAACCAGAGAAGCATGCCAGGAAGTCCCGCAGGCAGCAATCAGGATTCGTCTTGCTCTCAGCAACCGCCCCAGATGCATGCTAACCCCGCCTAACCGGACGGTCAGACCATCATAATCAATACGGCCACGCATCGAATTGAAAATCGACTCGGGTTGCTCAAAGATTTCTTTCAGCATGAAATGAGGATATCCACCTTTTTCGATCTGATCCAGATCATAGTTGATGGTATCGACGGTGGCAGGTAATTGCCTGTTGGACATGTCACGGACCGAGTAGGTTTCGCGTGTAAGGACTGCCATCTCACCATCATTCAGGTAAATGACATCGCGGGTGTGTTCAATGATGGCAGAGGCATCTGAAACGGCGAAATATTCACCATCTCCAATACCCAGAATCATCGGACTGCCCTTTCTGGCAACCACAATTTTCTCGGGATCCCAGGTCGAGGTGATCACCAGTCCGTAGGTACCGGTAATTTCGGTGAGCATGACTGCCACAGCTTCATCCAGTTTCAGATGCGGATTAGCGGTATGAATGGATTCAATCAACTGAGCCACCACTTCCGTATCGGTCTCGGACCTGAATTGGTGGCCTTTGGCGATTAATTCCTTTTTCAGAGTGGCATAATTTTCGATAATTCCATTGTGGATAACTGCAACCGTGCCGGATGTATCCATGTGTGGATGGGCATTGGTGTCGTTGGGTTGCCCGTGAGTAGCCCACCGGGTATGCCCGATTCCAAGTGTGGAAGTCAGATCAGAACGATTCAGAGTCTGTTCCAGATCAGAAACTTTTCCCTTCTTTTTACGGATGGTGATTCCCCCATCACGATACAGAGCCACACCGGTGGAATCATACCCCCGGTACTCCATCCGCTTCAGTCCGGTCAGAATCACATCAAGGGCATTTTTCTGGCCAATGTATCCGATAATTCCACACATGGTAAATCCGAATTAGGTGAATTGATTAAAGGGGTGCCTGAGCAAATTCAAAAACATGGCGGTCAATGGCTTGTGCAATGGCACGCACCTGACGGGCCAGATCGGTGAACTGGTCGGGATACAAACTCTGTGGTCCATCCGACCGGGCATGTTCCGGATCATGATGAACCTCTATGATCAGACCATCAGCACCAGCTGCAATCGCGGCACGTCCCATGGGTATTACCTTATCCCGGATGCCCACTCCGTGGGATGGATCTGCAATAATCGGAAGGTGCGATTTTTTATGAATCACCGGAATGGCTGAAATATCCATGGTATTTCTGGTGGCGGTTTCAAAGGTCCTGATTCCCCGTTCACACAACATAACCTGATGATTCCCGTTGGCCAGCAGATATTCGGCCGACATCAGCCATTCATCTATGGTGGCCGAGAGTCCACGCTTCAGCATCACCGGCACACGTGTTTTTCCTATATCCTTCAGCAGATTAAAATTCTGCATGTTCCTGGCACCGATCTGGAAAATGTCGGCATATTTTCCAATCAGATCAATCTGAGAACTGTCCATAACTTCGGTGATGACCAGAAGTCCGTATTTATCGGCTGCCTCACGCATGAGCCTGAGACCTTCTTCACCCAGTCCCTGAAAGGTGTAAGGTGATGACCGGGGTTTAAAGGCGCCTCCGCGCAGGATAACCGCGCCCTGCCTTGCAACATGGGCAGCCACCGTGTGAATCTGTTCTTCGCTTTCGACACTGCACGGTCCGGCCATCAGAACCACGCCCGGGCCTCCGATTTTCACCCCTTTGATATCCAGAATGGTTCCATGCGGATTAAAGGAACGGGAAGCCAGTTTATAAGGTTCGGTTACCCGGAACACCTTGTCGACCCCGCTGAGCAGCTGAACCTGTCTCATATCAAAATCGGGTTTCACCCCAATGGCACCCAATACCGTCTGACTGACGCCACTGCTGCGGTGAACATCAAAACCAAAGGAATTCAGAAATCCGATCACCTGCTGGATATCGGTTTCACTTGCATTTTTTTCTAAAACTACGACCATAAAATTTTTGCCTCTGACATCTTTTTGTGAGTTCTGGTTTTTCGTGATCTGTCAATGCAGACCGGGGTTGATCTGGGGAGGAAAATATGTCGGGCTTACGCCCAATAGAGGCTGGACCAATTACGATAAAACCGGACTGTCGTAAAAGACGTAGGAAATGTCATGCTGAAAGATAAGCCTGCGAACCCGATCGGAGCAAATTCATTTGTATCGTTCGAGGGTAAATTTTTCTCCCAGATACAGTTGACGTGCTTTTTCATCCTGGGCCAGATGTTCGGCAGTACCCTGTAACAGGATCGATCCATCGAAAAGCAGATAGGCCCGGTCGGTGATGCTGAGGGTTTCATGAACATTGTGGTCGGTGATCAGAACACCAATTCCACGGTTTTTCAGACTGGCCACGATTCCCTGAATATCTTCGACCGCAATGGGGTCGACGCCGGCAAATGGTTCATCAAGAAGGATGAATTTCGGATCTGAAGCCAACGCCCGGGCTATTTCACACCGGCGACGTTCACCGCCGGAAAGCATGTAACCCAATGACTTTCTGATGTGAGTGATATTAAAGTCTTCCAGCAACTGATCGGTTCTCTCTTTCCGCTGTGCCTTTGAAAGCGGCATAAACTGAAGAATGGAAAGTATGTTATCTTCCACAGACAGTTTTCTGAAGACCGATGCTTCCTGTGGCAGGTAACCGATTCCCTTTTGTGCCCTGATGAACATGGGATCGCGGGTCACATCGGTTTCATTGATATAAATACGGCCATCAGATGGTTTGACCATCCCGGTGATCATGTAAAAAGTGGTGGTTTTCCCTGCTCCATTCGGTCCCAGCAATCCGACAATTTCGCCCTGCCGCACATCAACAGAAACGCCTTTTACGACCTTTCTTTTACCATATTGCTTCACCAGATTTTCACCCCGGAGGGTCAGGCTGCCAGTTGCTGATTCACTCATGAACACGTGTCCTGTAAAATTCCTGCCGGGTTGGTCTCCGGTCTGCATTCCATGAAAAACCCCGTAACCGAACGGGATCAGTAACGATCTGTTTCTCGGGTAACAATTTGCCTTCTACCCCACCAGTTACCCGGATCCGGTCAACCTCGCCCGCCGAAAAAAAGATCAGAAGACGATCCCCGCTGATTTCATTCGCACCGGATGGTTGTCCCTGATCATCAAGATGATAAATACTCTCGGCAGTTCCATTCACCTCGATCTGCCAGATTTTTCGTTCCATAAAACGATAGATCAGGGACTGGCCCTTCATCTGGTTGAACTTTCCATTGACAGAATCATAGACTGAGGCAGAAAAACCGGTACCGAAGCACCGCATTTCTCGAAGTTCATTTCCATTGGTCAGAATATGTATCGTATCGGCAGTTACCTGATTGTTTTCAAACCAAACCTGCGGATTCCGGCGAAGATCAATCAAACCGGTCGAGCGGTAGATTAGCATGGTATCCGAATCTGCGGCCAGATTTCCCTGAAGAAAACGAGCCTTTCCCATGGCTTTGAATTGATTAACCGAGTCCCGTCGGTCTGCAAACAATCTCGTCCCGCTTATAAAAAGGGTATCTCCTGTGGCATCTTCCGGCCATTGAATAAACAACGGACGACCGGTGATCGCCGACTGTAACGTCCGGGCATCATGATCGGCCTCTGACCCGAGGATCAGGGTCCGGTCTGCGGGTGATTCAATAGAGACCCCACCAACCAACCGGCTCTGACGGGTTTGACGGTCATAGAATAGGGTATCAGCCAGTATGATGGTTCCTGTTGAATCCACCATTCGGGTGTTTTTCCAGAATTTGGCTTTGTTTGTCAGAAATGAAAACTGCCCCGATTCACTGGTCAGGGTGTTGCTGCCCGACACCAGTCTGACATTCCGGGTTACCTCGGTAAACCGGGTTTCTGGATAGTATTTCCCGAAATCGGAAGTCAGGGTTTCATTTCCATCAATAATTTTTACGTTCCCAACGGCATGAACCACATTCTGAGAGGTAAACTCCGTCATCCGGTTGCAATACAGGTTGACCCCATCCCGTTCCACATGAACGTTACCTTCAAAAATCCGGACAGCCTCTCCGTTGATCACCGTTCCCGAAAATTTTTCTGCATAAATCAGCTTAACCAGATCACCAGACTGGGCCGTGACAACCGGGGAAAGGAGCAGCAGAATACCAGAGAGAACCAGGAACCTCATTTTTTCACATCCACTTCGCCGCTGGCCTTGAAAATCCTGAAATTTCTGATATTCCGGTCCGACTCAAAGCCTGTTCCTCGCAGAACCTGGTCGGGTTTGGTGATGGTTACAAATTTATCAGAGGAAAGAAGGCCGGTTGATTGAGTAAACTTCAGATACTCCGACTCGAGAATGGTGCCATCCGAATTCACCACCTTCACTTTGTTAAACGCTTCCATATCCTTGGTCACATCATCAATGATTCCGCGCTGGCAGGTCAGAACCGATGTAATGTTTCCGGCATCGTCATAATTCTCGACATAAACACTGGAGTCCAGAAAAGTCCGGCTGTCACCCGCACGGCCGTATTTGGCAGCATAACCGGCCTTGATCTTTGATTTGGCCACACCCGAATCGGTTATCATGGTTTCCATATCCCACAACTGGTTGGTGGGAGCATCCGACGCCAGGTATTCGGTAACCACTTTCTGTTCCGGGGAACCACAGGCGGCCAGGAAGGCAGCCATCAGTGCAAAAAGAAACCTCATCAGGAGTGAAGTCCGGCTTTGATCAGTTCATGAATATGGACAATTCCAACAGGTCTTCCGTTTTCGTCCAGAACCACCAGTTGGGTGATATTAAAGGCTTCCATTTTATTAAGAGCTGTACTGGCCAGTGTATCAACCGAGATGGTTTTCGGATGGTGACCCATAATCTCACCGGCCTTCAGTTCAAAGATGGAACCATGTTTTTCTAGTGCACGACGGATGTCGCCATCGGTCACAATTCCGAGCAGATTACCATCAGGATCGGTTATCAGACAGGCGCCGAGTCGTTTACTCGTGATGGTAAACAAGACCTCCTTCACCGGGGTTTCCGGCGGAAGCACAGGCAGTTCAGGGCCTGATACCATGAATTCTTTTACCGTCAGCAGCAGACGGCGCCCCAGCGATCCGCCGGGATGAAAGTAGGCAAAATCCTCACGGGTAAATTGCCTGGCTTCGAGCAGGGCAACTGCAAGTGCATCGCCCATAACCAGCGTGGCGGTGGTTGATGAAGTGGGAGCCAGATCATGAGGACATGCTTCTTCCTGTACACTGATATCGAGAACAATATCTGCCATGGAAGCCATTTTCGAATTCAATTTGCCAACCATTGCAATAACGGGCACCGGAATCCGCTTGAATAACGGGAGCAAGTGAACGATCTCTTCACTGGCGCCGCTTTTAGAAATGGCAATAACTGCATCGCCAGAACGAACCATGCCAAGATCACCATGAACTGCATCGGTGGGATGCAGGTACATTCCCGGAGTTCCTGTCGAATTAAGGGTGGCCACAATTTTCTGGGCAATGATACCGGATTTCCCGACACCGGTTACAACCAGACGGCCCTTCAAGCCCAGGATCAGTTGAACAGCTTTGACAAATTGATCGTCAATTCTCTCTCGCAGCCGGGCGATTTCCCGGCTTTCAATATCGATGGTTTTGAGACCACTTTCCCTGATAGACTCACTCATAGCGGATCAGTCCATCACTCCGACCGACCGGACTGCATCAGAAATCACCCGGATCTGTCGAAGCAGACTATCCAGACGGGCCATTTCCAATTGGGTGGTCGAGTCAGAAAGGGCCCTGGCCGGATCGGGATGGGTTTCCATGAAGAAGGCATCCACACCGACTGCTGCTGCTGCTCTGGCAATGGCGAAAATAAACTCAGGCTGGCCGCCAGACTTCCCACCGGCAGTCCCCGGAAGCTGAACAGAGTGGGTGCAATCCATCACAACCGGATATCCCAGATTCCGCATGATTTCCAGTCCACGCATGTCGACCACGAGGTTGCCATATCCAAATGTCGTCCCGCGCTCACACAACAAAACCCGCTTATTTCCGGTTGATTCAACCTTTTCTGCCGCATATTGCATTTCCTGGGGTGCCAGAAACTGCCCTTTTTTAATATTGACCACCTTCCCGGTCTCACCGGCTGCCAGTAAAAGATCAGTCTGACGACATAAAAAAGCAGGAATCTGAAGAATATCTGCAACCTCAGCGGCCACCGAGGCCTCCTGTTCGGTATGGATATCAGTCAGAATCTGCAATCCGAATTCCTTTTTCACCGCCTGCAGGATGGCAAGTGATTCATCTGTTCCCATCGAAGCAAAGGATTTGACGCTGGATCGGTTCGCCTTTTTGTAGGACGATTTGTAAACCACACGAAATCCGTGTTTCTCGGCCGTTTTCCTTATATGATCGGCCGTACGAAAAGCAAGGTCTTTGCTCTCCACCACACAGGGACCTGCAAACAGAACCGGGGGTTCACCCGATCCGATTCTGATATTTCCGGATTCCACGACTTTCATTTCACTCTCCTTTTACCGGAACCATGTCATTGCGGTACTTCTTTGAAGCCTGAACAAATGAAGCAAACAGCGGATGAGGGTTGGCGACCCGTGACCGGTATTCCGGATGGAACTGGCATCCGACATAAAACCGGTGAGCCGGATATTCCACCATTTCCATCAGATGACCATCCGGGCTTTTTCCCGAAAAGACCAGGCCCGCCGCTTCAAATTGATCGATGTATTTATTGTTGATTTCATACCGGTGCCGGTGACGCTCATGGATAAATTCAGAAGAATAAATCCGGTGAGCCAGTGTTCCGGGTTTTAAACGGCAGGGATAGGCCCCAAGACGCATGGTTCCGCCTTTTTCGGTCTTATCCTTCTGTCCCGGAAGAAAGTGAACAACCGGAAACTTGGTCTTGGGTTTGAATTCGGTACTATCAGCCCCTTTCAGCTGACAGACGTTCCGGGCGAATTCAATCACCGCAACCTGCATACCCAGACAGATACCAAAAAATGGGATTCCGCGTTCCCGGACATATTGGGCAGTCCGGATTTTGCCTTCAATACCACGATCGCCGAATCCCGGTGCAATCAACACACCATGCAGGGCCTGAATGTATTTTTCAGCACCATCCCGTTCGACATGCTCGGCATTGATCCACTCAAAATCAATCTTCACATTGTGGTGGGCACTGGCATGAACAAATGCTTCAATGATGGATTTATAGGCGTCCAGATATTCGGTGTACTTACCGCAAATCCCGATTCGGATGCGTCCGTCTGCCGGATTCTTGATCCGGTCCACAATGGCGGTCCATTCGTTCAGAAACGGATCTTTGGCATGCATGTTTAACTTTTCAAGTACAATATCATCCAACCGCTCTTTGTGTAATAAAAGCGGAACCTCATAAATGGTTTCAGCATCCCGGCTTTCAATAACCGAGTCCACTTCCACATTGCAGAACAAAGCAATCTTTTTCTTCAGGTCCTTGCCCATTCGCCGTTCGGTACGGCAGGCAAGAATATCAGGCTGAATGCCGATACCAAGCATGGTTTTAACCGAGTATTGTGTCGGTTTTGTTTTTACTTCACCTGCGCTTTTGATGTAAGGAAGCAAGGTCAGGTGAATGTTAATCACATGCTTTTTTCCTCTTTCAATGATGATCTGCCGCATGGCTTCAAGAAACGGCAAGGATTCAATGTCCCCCACAGTGCCACCGATTTCGATCAGAACCACATCGAACTCCTGCAACTGGGCCAGATCAAGCATGCGCATTTTGATTTCATCGGTGATGTGCGGAACCACCTGAACCGTTGCACCGAGATAATCACCCCGGCGTTCTTTCTGAATCACCGAATTGTAAATCCGGCCAGTCGTCACATTATTTGCCTGAGTGGTGCTTTCATCGAGATACCGTTCATAATGCCCAAGATCCAGATCGGTCTCGGCGCCATCATCGGTCACATACACCTCACCGTGCTGATAAGGCGACATGGTTCCGGCATCCACGTTGATGTAAGGATCAAATTTTTGAATGGTCACCCGCAACCCTCTGCTTTTCAGCAACAGGCCGAGCGAGGATACCAGAATTCCTTTTCCCAGACTTGATACCACCCCACCGGTTACAAAAATGAGTTTGGTCACTGGACGACGGTTCATACTTTTCCTGATTCCTTTAATCTGTAATACTGGTTAGCCGCTTCCAGGTCTTCAGGAGTATCGACCGACAATCCAGTCGACTCCACTTCCACCACTCCGATTCTGAATCCATAATACAAGGCCCGCAGTTGTTCCAGTTTCTCGGTCATTTCCAGAGGAACGGCTGGTAATGAAGCCAGGGATTTCAGAACCTGCTGACGGTAGGCATACAACCCGATGTGTTTCAGAAAGGGATAGTCAGAAGGATGGTCCGGACGTTGATCCCGGGGAAAAGGGACCACGGACCGGCTGAAGTAAATGGCCTCTGATCGATTATTCAGAACCACCTTCGGGAAGTTCGGATTGGCAATATCGGTTTGGTTGGAAAACCGGGTGGCAAGAGTGGTCATATCGGGTCCGTCGTTCTGCTGAAAAGGAACCAGTGCCTTCTCAATTGAATGCGGATCAATAAAAGGTTCGTCTCCCTGCACATTCACCACAATATCGGCACCGATACTGGCATTCGCCTCTGCCAGCCGGTCTGTTCCGGTCTCGTGGTCCGGGCGAGTCATGACCGACCGGAAGCCAGAAGAAACCACCACCTTGTGAATTTCCGGATGGTCAGTGGCCACCCAGACTTCATCCACACCACGGCATTCCGATGCGCGGCGGCAGACATGCAAAATCATCGGTTCCGGACCGATCAGTTTAAGGGGTTTTCCTGGTAATCGTGTTGATGCGAGTCTGGCCGGAATGATAATTGCAGTTTTCACAACTGTTCAATCACCTTGGGAACCCTGAAAAAGGGGCCCAGTTTTGCCGGTGCATTTGAAAGAGCAGTTTCATTCGGAAGGCAGGGCTTTTCCTCATCATCACGAAAAACATTCTCAAGTTCTCCGGTCATGGATCTGAGTGGCTCCACACCGGAGGTGTCCACCTGTCCGAGCTGTTCCATGTATTCCAGAACCGCATTCATATCCTTTTGCATCGCTTCTGTTTCGGCCTGAGTAAACTCAAGATGAGCCAACGCTGCGATGTACTGAACATCCTTAAGGGTAACTGACATGGTGTTTCTCTATTCGGTTAATTGGTGATGACTGATAACGGCTTTCCATGCAGAATCGACGATTTCCTTCCGGTCTGCTTCCGTTTTTCCGGTGGTCTGAATTGGCGGGCTGATATGAACCTCAACCACTCCGCCCTTTACCCGGAGCGAATTTTTCTCCATGATGGAATGCGTAAAATTCAGCGTGATGGGAACAACCGGAACCTGAGCCCACAGAGCAACCAGAAAGGGACCGCTTTTAAAGGGACCAATTTTTCCATCCCTGCTTCGGGTGCCCTCTGCAAACATAAATATGGAACGACCATTCTTTAATTTATGGGCCGCAGCATCCAGTGACTTTTTAGAATTGGACCGGTTCTTCCGGTCAATAAGCAGGTAATCACCCCAAACAAGCGACCAGCCTAAAAAGGGCACCCACGCCAATTCCTTTTTCGCAACCAGTCTGATCTGCCAGGGGATACTGTGAACCACAACAGGAATGTCGATGGCACTCGAATGATTCGACACAAAAACATACTGCTGATTCCGGTCCAGATGCTCAAGACCTGTCACTTTTAATCGTATGCCAATGACCGGGACAATAACGGCTGACCATAAACGGGCCATTTGGTGATATCCCCTTCCCTGTGGAATCAGAATTCCACCAAAAAAAGAGAGTGTGGCACAAATAGCAGTCCACGGAACGATAATGAGGCCGGCCCAGATGGTTCGAAGCATAGTATTATTTGAAAAATGTCAAAGATAGCGACCGGTTATCAGTAAATAAACCGGAAGCCATGTTAAGGTGAGAAACAAAAAAGGCCGGTTACCCGGCCTTTTTTTATTTGTTGTCCATCTTATTGATGAGATTCTTGAAGAAGGCCCCTCCCTGCTGCGGCTGACCGGGTTGAGCCGGTTGCTGGGCAGGCTGGGCTGCAGGTGCAGGTTGAGCTGCAGGTGCAGGCTGCGGAGCCGGTTGAGGAGCCGCAGCTGCGGGTGCTGGTTGCGGAGCCGGTGTGGGTGCTGGTTGGGCAGCAGGTGCCTGTGCCTGTCCGGGAGTGGCCGGTGTAGATTGTTTGTTAATACGGGCAAGCGTTTCACGGCTGATAGCTTTCAGAACTTCAAAAACACCGATGTTTTTGATAACCGACGCTTCAACAAAAGGAACATTGTTCGGGTTGAGCGCCTTGTTAAGCTCATCCACCGTGAAAATGTTCTGAAGATCCCGTTTGTTGTATTGTAAGACCAGCGGGAAATTATTCAAATCAATTCCATACTCAGCAAGGTTATCCTTCAGGTTCTGGAGTGATTCAATGTTTTCGTTCATCTTTCCCTGTGTGGAATCCGCAACAAAAACCACACCGTCAACCCCTTTTAATACCAGCTTACGGGTGGCATTGTAATACACCTGTCCGGGAACGGTATACAACTGAAACTTGGTATTGAACCCTTTTACACTTCCAAGATTCAGAGGAAGTAAGTCGAAAAAGAGGGTCCGGTCAGCTTCCGTTGCCAGGGAAATCATGTTTCCGCGGGTGTTATCCGGAACGTTCTGGTGAATCACCTGAAGGTTAGTTGTTTTTCCACTGAGACCGGGACCGTAATAAACAATCTTGATTACGATTTCCCGGTTTGCATAATTAATTGATGCCATAATAACCTCTTTATATTACAATCTGACCCGTCTCAGGCTTATACAGCCGATGACAGGTTCAAAAATTCGATAACTTTGGTTCCGGTTGAAAGTAAGCGACTCTGCAACTCTGCCAGGTCAGATTTGCGAGTATACAATACTAAGATAACATCTTCAATCTTTTGAATCAGAATCAGTTTATCCCCTGTTGAAAAGAAAACCTGGTTTGCCGACTCACCCAGTTTACCAAGTTGGCCCTTGATATTCAGGTCAAGTATGGCATAGACTGAAGCCAGTAATTCCGGGTCAGTGTCTGTCGGAAAGGTGGATTCCATGACCAATCCATCCGGATCGACCAGAACAACACCCAATACGGTTTCCATGGAAGTCAATGGCTGCAAAACATCTTTTAAGCTGGTCGACATAACAATCCTATATCAGATTCGTGAGATTTTGAGCTTCTTTATCAACAACCGGAAGGATACTTTCCAGTTTCTGGGAGATCGGGGTCAGCACAACAAACAGCAGTTCGCTGTTTGGAATGGCCTTCACCACCAGATACTTATCCATGTATGACATCACCACACGGTTCAGGTCGCCGGAAGCCATGGAATTTCCCAGTTCGATAAATGCGGACAGGGACCTGGAAATGATTTCACCCGACTGTTCAATCTTCAGATCAGAATTTCTGATTTTCCGATCAATGACAAATCCGTCTGGTGTCATGATAAACACCGCTTCAGCAGACACCATCTTCATCAAACGGTCCAGAAGTGTGCTGGTATCATCGGCTGGTAATTCAGATGGCAGCAGATCACCTTGTGCCTCAACCGGACTGACGGGTGCCTGGGGTACTTCCGGTTCGGATGGAGCAGCAGCAAGGGTCGTCCCTGAAGGGGGCTGCCCGAAATCAAAGTCAAAATCATCTCCGGCAATGTTATCCTGACTACCGTCATCCAAAACCTGCAGGGCTTCAATTAGCAGTTGTTCCCAATGATCGATGATGGTCACCTGTGATGGGATCTCATTGAGCATATCAAAACTGCCACCTTTCCAGGAAGCAATATTGAAAAAGGCCTCTTTTCCTACCATTCCACTGGTTTCTGCGTGGACGATGTCTCCTTTTTTAAAGACAATGATACCGTCCCTTGCCCCATCGGTGACCTTCAGACAGGTGGTGATCCGTCCGAGACAGTTCATCTGGACCACATCCATTAACTGGAGGGTTCCAATGTTTCCTTTAAAGGTATCGTCACCGGGAGTATCCTGAACCTCTTTTTTCGATTCCCCGGTTTCCTTCTTGGTGAAATATTCGGTTATCACCTTTTTGAGAACCTTGATATCGAATGGTTTCTCAATATAGAAAATGCTGCCCCGCTTAGAGGCTTCCTGCTGAACCTCGGTGGAACCATAGGCTGTCATAATAATAACACCCGTTTCGGGGTATTTGTCTTTGACTTCCTTCAGCAGGTCAATTCCGGACATATCGGGCATCCGGATGTCGGTGATCACCAGATCATACCGGTTCGAGGCCAGCAGCGTGGCTGCTTCGGTGGCCTTGGTCGTGTAGGAAGTTTCAACAGGGATTTCACCGGACTGTGAGAGGGTCTTCGAGATCCCCCAGGCTATGGTTTCCTCGTCATCAACGATCAGTATCTTTTTCTTTTCCACAAAAATCCTGTTATCCGATAGAATGAGTTAATAAATGATCCGGATTCAGTTTAAAAACCGGTCCGGATTGACGGTGATAGACCTCACCGATCATATGATGATTAAGACCAGCCTCCCTGGTATCGGTTTCAGAGGTTGGCCGAAGGGTTTCAGGGGTAATATTATCGATCCCTTCCACACTGTCAACCCGGAAGGCGAGAAAGTAACCAGCCTGGTTGACGATAATCACCGATTCATCCGGATTGGATGCAAATATGTTGGCAGAAGGAAACCCAAGCATTTCATCGAGCCTGATAACCGGAACCACCCGCCCTTCAAACAGAAAAAGACCCTCGATTCCAGACCGAAGGGTAGAAAGAAACCGGCTTTGCAGCGTATCAACCACACGGGAAATGGCCGAAATTTCCATGGCAAAATCGGTATCGCTCAGTTTGAATACCAGTAATTGTAGATTAGCCACCAGTTTGCCTCATGTGATATTAATCTCTGCAATTTTCTGCAGATTCACAACCTCCATCCAGGGTTCCTCGGAACACACCAGATGGGTGATAATACCCTCGGGAATGTTAAAAATTCCCGCAGGCACCGGATACATGTCGGTAAACGTTCCCACACCGAACACACGGTCCACAATGATGCCATGAATAACCGGGTCGTTGCTTTTCAGAACGATCAGCTTCTTTTCATACCCCTGATTTCCGGTTTCATCAGGAAAATACAGGTTCACAATGTCTACCAGATTCAGCCGGATTCCCGATGTTTCGCCTTCATTAAACTGAAGACTGTCATCATAATCGGCAATGGTTCTGACCGTTTCAACCGGTGTGGACATCCGGTGATTGCCAATTTCGAAAACCAGCAAACGAAAGGATCCTCTGACCAGCCGGCCGGTTGGGGTCACCTGCTTAGTTGTGTGCATGCTTAAGACGGATTCCATTGTTCTTCAAAAACCGATAAATTTCACGTGGGGGGAATTGATAATGATGCAATCCTTCAGAAATCACAGCTCCGGGCATGGAATCGACAGCTGCCGTGGCTGGTTCCTGTGCAATAACAGTTCCGCCAAAGGTTCTGACCATCCTGCATCCCTCTGTGCCATCCTTTCCAAGTCCGCTCAGAATCACGGCCATGATTTTTGTCCGGAACACCAATGCTGTGCTTCGGAACATGGCATCGATGTTTGGCATAAAGGGGTACAGATGCCGGTTCGGATCAGGAATAAAAAATCCATCCTGCCCCATGATAAATTGTCTTCTGACCGGTGTCAGATAAATGGTTCCGCGCTCTGGAACCACTCCCTCTGCAATCATCACCACAGGAAGCTGGGTGATGGTCTCGATCTGCGATTTGAATTTTTCAAGAAAGGAATGGGACAGATGCTGGACCACAATCACCGTGTATTCCCGCAAAAATGGCCCCATCCCCTTAAATATTTCCAGAATTACTTTGGGCCCGCCTGTTGACGCTCCAATCAGCAATACCGACCGGTCATCCTGACCTGCGGATTCGGACGCATCGGCCTGCTGGTTCTCAGTCACCGGCCAGTAAATCGGACCGCTAACCTCTGATTCCTGCCTGATCACCGGCTCGGATGACTGACGGAACGACTTTAATACTTCCGGACCGATATAACTGCCAATACGGACCTGTTCTCTGATCTCTTCCTTTACTTCAGGAAGATGAAGGCTATCCGTCAGGAAAATCCTGAGAACCGGAAAGTCCGCATTCCAGACTCTGAGACCAGGTTCCTGTTCCGGTTCAGAAATCAGGACCATGGGTTTTCCATGCAGCAGGAACAGATCTGCGAGCAGGGATTTGGCAGAAACCAGATCTTCAATTCCCTGTGTGAACAGAATAAAGACCACAACCTGTTCAGCATGTTCATCAGTCAGGACCGACCGGTCAGGAAGCCATGTCCCTGACACAAAAAAATCGGTTGAATCGTTCAGTACCTGTCTGATCCAGGTTTCCTGACGGGCCTGGGGACAGATCACACCCACTTTTATCATCGCGGGAGTAAACTGTAAATCGTGCTTAAAAGTTCATCCACGTCAAATGGTTTGTTCAGGAAAGCATTGGCCCCTAGTTCCAATCCCCTTCGGCGATGTTTTTCACCTGAACGAGCGGTCAGAATCACAATCGGGATATTGACGAGATTGGGTTTGGACCGGATTGCACTGATCAGTTCATATCCGTGCATCTTTGGCATCTCAAGGTCAGTCATAATCAGATCAAACCGGCTTCTTTCTGCCATGTCAAAGGCCTCAGCCCCATCAGGAGCCGTAATGACCTCGAATTCCTCCCGTTTAAGCAGGGATTCCACGTATTTGCGGATGGAAACCGAGTCATCGGCACAAAGCACCCTGATTTTTCCGCGGATCCGTGTTTTGGGCTGGTCGGGAACCGCTGGGGTCGTTGGTTCCTCGGCTTCGACGTTCCCTCCATCGCCGCCCGGCAACCGGTGCAAATCGGCACGGACCGGACTGTAGGATGGTGAACTTCCGCCCTGCCAGTAACGGAACAGATAAGCAACGTCCAGAATCAGAATAACCGATCCGTCTCCTAATACGGTGGCGCCGGTGACACCCATGACATTTTTCAGGTGCGAGCCAAGATTCTTCACAACGATTTCTTCCTTGCCGATCAGACGGTCCACACGGATCGCTATCTTCTGTTCGGCTTCAGAAAGGATCACAACCGGGTATTTAGCCCTCATTTGTGACGGATCTTCTTCCATACCCAAAACGGTGGCCAGGTGAATCAGCGGAATGGTTTCATTGCGCACCGTAATCAATTCCTGATCACCAATCCGTTGAATGTTTTCCATGTGAAGTTCAACGGTTTCTTCAACTGTATTCAGCGGGAAGGCATAAGTGCGGCCACCAACCTGAATCAGCAGGGATTGGTTGATCGCCAGTGTAAGTGGTAACCGGATGGTAAAGCAAGATCCTTTGCCAAGTGTTGATTTAACGGCAATGGTTCCCTTGAACTTATTGACCACATTTTTAACCACATCCATACCGACACCGCGACCGCTCAGTGAGGTCACTTTTTCTGCGGTTGAAAAGCCCGCAACGAACATCAGTTCCATGGCCTCGGTATCGGTCATTTGCTCGGCACGCTCAGGAGAAATGATCCGCTTATTAACCGCCGATGATTTTAACCGTGCGGCATCAATCCCATTTCCGTCATCTTCCACCTCAAGTACCACCTGGTTTCCATCCTGGTAGGCCCGGAGCGTAATCAGTCCGGTTTCACTCTTTCCGCGCTTCTTACGCGTTTCAGGAAGTTCAATTCCGTGTGAAACGGCATTCCGCACACAGTGCATGATCGGTTCGATCACTTCTTCCATCACGGTCTTGTCCAAACGGGTATCTTCTCCTTCAATTTTCAGATCCACGTCTTTGCTTTCTTCCCGTCCGATATCCCTGATGGACCGCTGGAAACGGATAAACATGTGCTTAACCGGAACCATCCGCATGGACATGATTTCAATGTTCAGTTCATTGGCAATGGAGGACACTGACAAAATGGACTGACGGAAGGCATCACCGAACAGTCTGATTTCTGAACTCAGATCTTCAAAGTTGGAAAGGTTGCTGCGCATGTCACGCAGAATAATATCCACTTCACTGAAACGGTCAAACTCGGTTTCAGCAAAGTCCTGAAGAATGCCAGGCTCTTCGCTGCTGGTGTATCCGGACCCGCCTTCGGTTTTTCCTGCGAAATTCTGAACCTTCTTCATGATGGAGTTTAGCAGGATCTTCTCTTTCTGAAGTTTCAGGAGAATACCTTCCATAAATCCCAACTGGTTGTTCATCCGGTTACGGGAAATCAGCAACTCGGCGGCCAGATTGATGAGGCTGTTCAGTGTGGTGATGTTGATCCGAAGCGTTTGCTCGGCAACAATTCCCTTCCGCTGATCCTGTTGTGAAGGCGCTCTCGAGGTATCTCCGACTGGTTCCGGTACGGTTTTTGGTGCAATGGCCGGGGTGGTTTCTGCTGCCGGGGCCTCATATTTTTCGGCAACGAACGCTTTCCCTTCCTGTTTTGCCTCCAGCTTTTTAAGATACTGTTCCAGATGGTGAATGGCCTCCGGCAATCCGGGAACCTCATCATGACCATCCTCCCTGAGCGATTTGAGCATCAGGGTCTGCAGGTCGGTGCCTTTCAGCATGATATCAATCAGATCACGGTCAGCCGACAGCTTTTCATCACGGAGAATCTGGAACACATCCTCCATCTTATGACCCAGTTTACTCATGTTGGTAAACTTCATCATGGCGGCCGACCCCTTCAGGGTGTGGGCACTGCGGAGGATTCCGTCAATGATCGACACATTACCAAGGTCTTTTTCAAGGACCAGAAGGTCATCGGAAATTTTCTGGATATTTTCTTCTGCTTCAAGCAGGAACACCTGCTGAATCTCATTCAGAACCTGCTTTTGTCTGGGTGCAGGAGCGGCCGGAGCAACTTCTGCCGGTTCATCCGGCAGGCTGGTCAGTTCAGCCAGGTCATCAACAAGAGGTTCTTCAGGTATAGGCTCCTCTGCCAGACCTTCCTCAAGCAGTGGTTCTTCTGCCAGCAGTTCTTCCTCCAAAGGCTCTTCTGCGAGAGGTTCTTCCGCTAACGGCTCCTCCTCAAGAGGTTCTTCAGCAAGAGGTTCTTCAACTGCAGTATCATCAATCACTGGTTCCTCTGTCAGCGCTTCTTCAACGGACAGTTCATCAGAAACGATACCCTCTGCAGGCAAGTCACCGGCCTGGACTTCTTGCGGCAGATCAAGATCAGAAATGGCTTCTTCCTGTATGAGGTCTTCAGACAGCACATCTTCGATGGTATCTGGAACTGTTGCCTCTTCAGCCGGGAACTCCTCCTCAATAACCGGTGATTCCACATCTTCAGAAACCGGAACTTCTTCCTCAATTAGTCCTTCACCGGCCAACTCATCAGCAATAACGGTTTCATCGGTCCCTGAGAGTGAAGAATCGGTCAGATCAGATGATTCAATTTCAGAAAGTTCCTGTAGTCCGGTTTCTTCTCCGGGGACGGTTGTGGATTCCTCTTTTTTAGCAAGGTCCTGAGACAATTCATCATGGGTATGAGAGAGTTCATCGATCAGATCGAGACTGCCTTCCACCAATTCACCTGAATCATGAACCAGATGGAGCGGACTTTCCTGAGGTAACTGATCGGAAATTTCAGGTTCCTCACCAGTGATTTCCGGGTGCTCGAGTAGCATGTCATACAGCTTATCGGCAATTTGCATCCGGTGGGTAGCCAGATCGTTATAGGCAGACTGATCACCAGAATCATAACGGGCATGCAACCCATCGATAAATTCAATGAACTCACGAACAAACTCCACATTGGTATGTTCGCGAAGCAATTCAACCGGATCCTTGAGGCTCCGGCTGAAATCAACAAACTGGTTGATCATTAACCGGTTCGACCCGATGGAATTCAATTTTCTGATATCTGAGTAAACATCCTGAATGACCTGAAAATACACCGGTTCGGTAGGTGCCGGAACCGAAAGCATGGTCTGATCCGGAGTCTGAATCACATGATCGGCAAAGGCATTCTCATCCAGTTTAAAATCATGACCCGCAGTCTCATCAATTGGTTCGAGTCCGGGTTCTGCAAGTACCGTTTCCTCACGGTTTCCGGGTTCCTCGGTTTCAGGAATCAGATCCTCCTGAGTGACTGCTTCTCCTTCCAGCAGACTGACCCCGTCTTCAAGAACCGATTCGCTGATGATGGGTTCTTCCTCAATGGGTGTTTCCTCATCCAGTCCCGTCACTTCCGGGCGATCGTGGTCGGCCAATTGAGCATCTGTCAGACCTTCAGACAATTCACCCAAATCAGGACGGGTTTGCAATAAAAGAATATCATTGAACAACTGGAAGGCGCGGTCTGCAATAACCGGAAGTTCACTGGCTACCAGAGACCGGTCAAAGGAAGGGTTGTCTCTGACTGCTTCAAGAAAATCAACAAATTCATTGTATTCCGGCAGACTGCTGACGTTCCGGAAAGAAGCGATCGGATCGGATGTATTCATTAATTCATCCAGACCCATGGTAATTATTTCGAAATTCGGATCACCGGCAGAAACAGCGTCCCACTGTTTCCTGATTTCAGCAACCATCCATTTCATGTTATCAGCAATGAATGGTTCTGTTTCCGGCACTTCAGCAAAGTCCGGGAAACTGTCTGGTTCAGGAGTTTCAGCCACAGGTGATTCTTCGGGGAATCCGGCCAGTTCTTCCGATACTTCCTCAGCCAGCTCCTGCTCTTCAAAAACCTCTGAAGCGGACTCGTCGGAAATTTCGGACAGATCAAAGGAATCGGTTTGACCAAGTGTGGATTCGAAAGTTTCTTCGGTCACCATTTCCTGCACATCTTCAACCGCTTCTTCTATCAGGTCGGTTGAGGTTTCCTCCAGAACGGGACCGGAATCTTCAACAAGATGGATTTCCTCTGGAGAGGGACTGATGTCGGCGACTGAAGTGGTAAGATCCTCATCTGTTAATGAAACCACTTCCTGAATTTCTTCGATGGGTTCGGCAAGGTCATCGGTCAGAACCACATCAATTTCTTCTTCCACCATCGTTTCAAGGGGGGAGTCGATTGCAACGATGTCACTTTCAGGCTCTTCGAAGAGAATGGCCCCGGTCTCAGCGGTAACGTCTTCGGTCAATTCCGGCTCAGAAACCAGTCCGCTAAGGAGATTTGAATCCACGTCGGCTACCAACTGTCCGACCGGAGTGATAACAGCACCTGTTTCTTCTGTTGGCTGGGCAGGTGCACCGAACAAGTCGGCCAGGTTAAATCCGAAGTCAAGGGAAGCCGGCACCGTTTGAAGAGTAGAGGCAGGTTTGGCGGATACGATTTCCTGAACCTGTGCAACGGGTGCTACTGTTTCCTGGCGTTTTCCTTCTTCAAAAAGTTGCTCAAGCATGCCAGGAGGCATGGAAAGCTGATCTGGAACGGCCGGAAGCGGTTGACCGGGAACAGAGGGGTGTCTGTTTTCAGCGTGTGTTGTTACCTGGGAAGACTGAACCGGAATTCCCGCAAACCGGTGCAATTCATTAAGTATTTCCTGATCGGCAATTCCCTCAAGTCCCGAAATCAGATAATTGACTGTATCTGGGATCTGTGCGGTTAACTGATCAAATTTCTCATCATACGGGTCCGACGGATTCAACTCAGACTTTAAAGTGACCAGAAAGTCAAAGAAGTCGGTCATAACCGAGGGGCGAAACGAGGGAAAACCTCTTGACAGATGGTTTCCTGCAGCCTGCAGAATGGCGGACAGAAGAAAGGCAGAACCCGAGGTGCTGTCAGCCGCCACCCGGTCTCTGAGCAGGTTAATAAAACGGAGGACAGCATCATCTGCCGAATCAACTTTGGGGGTGAGGTGTCCGAGGAGATTAATTTTTTTCAGATTAGGCATGTGAGGTCTCAGCCTTAGAAATGATCCGGTCGTATTTAGAGGCAATGTCTTTCAGAATGATGGCCTCATTCAGTTCACCGAGAGTGATATTCCTGATGAACCGGTTCACAATGGGGATGGCTTCCTGTAAAAATCCATGGGCTTCGTCATCAAATGGAAGTTTTTTTTCAATGATTTCGAGCACCACCCTGTCAATAAATCGGGCAACATGACTGGTATTCATAAATCCGACCATCGCAGCAGCGCCCTTGATGGTATGGGCATGAACGTGAATTTCTTCCAGGATTTCATCGGTGGGGTGCCCTTCCATCCGGTTCAGACACTCTGCCAGTGATCGGGCATGATCGAAACCTTCCACCAGAAACAATTCCATAATTTCGAGCTTGGATAATCCCACCGTTCACCTTTTCCTGTACACGATGCTCTGGTTAAATTTCATTGATTGAATCCGGTCACCAAGACCATAGCCGATTTCGGATTCACCCAGAAAAAGATACCCACCCGACTTCAGTCCTTTCACCAGTTTCTGTTTGACCTGTTCCTGACGGACATCATCAAAGTAAATCAATGTATTCCTGGCAAAGACGAGGTCGTAAAAGTGATCGTAGAGATTAAAATCCAGAATGTTTCCGTGGTAATAGGATATTTTATCAAGAAATCCGGTTAAAACCCTGATCCGGTCCCGTGACCCCCTCACAAAATATTTATCAGTCATTTCCTCAGACAATCCGCGTGATTGCATTCTGGTATATTCACCGGTCAGTGCGGTCACGATGGCCTTTCTTGACAGATCAATGGCATCCACATGTATATCGACCGGATCCTTTGAATGATTGGTTTCATAGAATGTAAACAGGATAGAAAGTGGTTCCTGACCAGTGCTGCATCCGATACTGAGTACTCTGAGTGATTTGTCCTTCCTGAAAGCCAGCCGATCGAGCAGAACCGGAAAGATAATTTCCCGGAGCACTCTGAAATGATCGGGATTTCTGAAGAAGTAAGATTCATTAATCAGGACTTCTTCCAGAATTTGTTCAAAGAACTGCGGATTCCGGTCAAGCAGATCCGATACGGTTGCCGGATCGGCATGATGGTTTTCCAGAAT
This sequence comes from Bacteroidota bacterium, assembly GCA_013360915.1. Classification (NCBI taxonomy): domain Bacteria; kingdom Pseudomonadati; phylum Bacteroidota; species Bacteroidota bacterium. Next base: position 78,079 of record JABWAT010000002.1, on the reverse strand, counting down.
TTTCTTCAACCGGACCTGAAGATGTCCGGATTGATTCCTGCTCAGAACCAATCCGGTTTTCTGATTCAGGTAAAAATTTACCTGCCTTAAAAGATCCGTTTCAACCACTGATCTGGTTCAATCAGTTAGTGGTGATTTTCATTTCTCCGCTGCCAAAATTGCTCATGAACTGGGTTCCGCCGGCATCAATCAGATCATCGGCACCGGGAAGTTTAAAGCGGGCTACCGATTGGGACAGGCGCTTTGTGATTTCCACCAGGTCGGTGGCTGAGGCTGCCGACTGACGGGACCCGATCAGAGACTGTTTAGCGATCTGGGACACTTCGTTCATGGCCATTACGACGCCTGCAGAAGCAATATCCTGTTGCTTGGCAGCCAGGGAGATTTCCTGAATCAACTCGGTAGATTGTTGTACCACCGACCGGATTTGCTCGAGCGCCCGGGCAGCTTCGTCGGCAAGTCTTGTACCTTTTTCCACCTCGGCTGTTCCCTTTTCCATGGCATGAACCGCTTCCTGTGTTTCTGCCTGGATGGTTTGAACCAGCTGACTGATATCGTTTGTTGCTTTTGCAGACCGTTCAGCAAGTTCACGGACCTGGTCGGCAACCACCGCAAATCCTCGGCCGGCTTCACCGGCACGGGCGGCCTCGATGGTGGCGTTCAGAGCCAGCAGGTTGGTCTGGCTGGCCAGTTCGTCAATCACCTGTACGATCTTACCAATTTCATTCGATGATTCACCCAGAGATTTAATTTTCTGTGCGGAATCCTGTACCGTTGCACGGATCCGTCTCATCCCTTCGATCGTTTCCAATACGATGTTACCACCCGACTGAGCTACTTCGGCGGCTTTGGAGGCGGCCTCTGAAGCAGAGTCGGCGTTGTTGGCAACCTGCCGGATGGAGGCAGCCATTTCCTCAACGGCCGCGGATGCGTTCGTTACCTGAATGGACTGTTCCTCTGCTCCATGGGCCATTTCCTCTGTGGAGGCAAGAATTTCTTTGGCAGATTCAGATACCTGACGGGTTACGAGCTGAACTTCACGGATCAGCCGGCCAAGGTCATCCACCATGAGGTTGAAGGAATCTGCAAGCGCGCCGAGAGCTCCTTCGGTTACCTGCGCCCGCTGGGTAAAATCACCTTCCGCAGAGTTCGATACAACCACCAGAAGGTTGGTGAGCTGTTTCTGCATGGAGTCCCGTTCAGCTTCCGTTTCGATCAGAGCTGACAGACGCCGGATCATTTCATCGAACCGGGTTCCCAGTTCCTCAAATTCATCACCGGTATGGATATTGGTCCTGGCATTGAAGTCTCCGTGTGCAACCCGGTCCATGGTCACCAGCAGGTTATCCACCGTGGTTGTCATGGTTCCCGAAAACCGCCGGGCGAAGAAGATGGCCAATCCGAAACCAAGGGCGATGGAGACCAACAGAATAAACATGGAAATGTAGAGAAGGGTATCTGCAGAGGCCTTCAGATCATCAATTACCGCGCCATAAGTAGCATAGGGTGTGGTGACCGTACCGTATGCAAGCACGGGCTGATTCGGGCGGAACTGCATCGAAGGAGTCAGGGCAGAAACTTGCAGATAGGCTCTTGAAATGGGACCGGTATTGGCATCGGTCACCACCACGCTGCCGCTTGTGTGAGATTGAAGAAGATAGTCAGAACTGATGGGCTCGCCGATGGCGATCTGATTCATCTTGTCACCTTCCAGAAACGATTCGGTGGTGGCAATCCGGATTCCATTGGATATTATAGATGCAGAAGCACGGGAGGTTTCAACGATGGTATGGAATTTAGAGGTGATAAAAACGCTGTTCCGGGCCATCACTTTTCCGGCAACCACCACACCAAGTACTTCCTGCAAACGGTCTGTAATGGGAATCACCACGGTGACGGTCAGACCTGCATACACTTTTTTCACTGATCCATCCGGCTGAGTCACATCGAAGGTGGCGAGATCATTCAGATGCTGCTCCCCTGGCCGGAATCCCTGAACATTGATGGGAATATTGGCCTGAATGAGCAATTCCTTCTTTAAAATATCCTCTGGCAACACCATCAGCCCAGAGAAAGGTTCTGTGGTTTTAGCCGCAGCATCCACATACCGGCTGACCAGTGTGACCGTGGTATCCTTGCTGTAATCCCTCATAAAAACATCGTCACCGAAATTTCCGGGATCAGTGGCTCGGGTAATAACACGTCCCCGTTTATCAAGAACGGTCAGAAAGCTGAGTTCATAAGAAACAATGTTATCATAGACAACCGAATTGATGTCTTCCCGGGCGGATTCGCGCATCGGAACACTGCTGCCCCGGTTAAATTTGACCATCATGTCAATGAACTCTGAGGATCCGATGGTGTTCACCACCCTCGAATTAATCTCACTGCTCAGGGAAGTCAGCGTCTGGGTAAGGGTCTTTCCCTGCTCTTCCATGGCCGCCTTGGCCGAAGCCAGCTGCTGCTGGGCAGACTTGGAGGACTGGCTGGAAGTGATAAAGAAGATGGTAGACATAAGAATGGCAGCGATCAGAAAAACCGGAATCGCAACCACAATTGCAAAGTTTTTTGTCAGCTTTCCCTGAACTGTGTTGCTTGCAAAAATGCCGGTTTCAAAAATTTTGAGGGCCATTGAAATCTCCGTGTGATGGAATACAGAAAATCAGGCTCAGAGGGGACTTCCTCACTTTACACCGATTCAACTTAAATTACTGAATCCGTCATTGAATTGTCAAGAAAATATATGTTTTTCAAGGATTTAGGAAGAAGAAACCAGTTAAATCAGGCAACCTTGAAGACAAGTGGCTCCTCTGCACCCGGACCGGGCCTGCCGGTTCGCCGGGTTTATTTGAAATTACGCATTCGTGCACCTATTTTTATCGGACAACCTCTCTAAACCGGAAGGAATCCATAAAACATGGAAGAACTGAAGCCCCTTCTTTCCAACCTGATATCAGTGGATGGCATCACGGCAGCAGTGGTCATCGGCCGCGATGGATTTGTCATCGAGTCGGTTACCAACAGTTCCCTGGATACCGATGCCATCGCCGGAATCATTTCGGGTGGAGTGAGAAACACAGATGAAATGGGAAAAGACCTCGGAATCGGAACTCTTTCCCAATCAATGATTGAATATGAAGGCGGAATGATCCTCACACGGGTCATTAATGACAACGGAGCTATTCTGACCGTGGTTGCCACCGACAAGGCGCTGATCGGTAATGTCCGATATCAGCTGAACAAGTTTGCTGACCAGATTGCAAAAAGTCTGTAACCCAGCTCTGACTAAGTAGACTTTTTCTGATTTGTACACTAAATTCTTTTAAAATTCTTTAGGACAGTCCATGGGAAAATCGGGTAACGAGGATTTCCGTCAGGTATACCTCAGCGAAAATCAGATTGAATTGGCCAACAATGTCCTGAAGGACCTGTTTACCAAAACCGCCGCCACCGCTATTATACTGGGCGACATGACGGGTCAGCTTCTTTCCAAGATCGGCGGTTTGCTAGACCGTGATCTGGAAGTGTTTTCGGTATTGGCTGCCTCGAATTTCACGGCAACCAGTGAAATGGCCCGTCTAATCGGCGAAAAAGCCAGTTTCGAAGTCCTTTTCCACGAAGGCGAGGAACGAAGCATCTACCTGATGAGCGTGGATGACCGGTATATCCTCGAAATCATCTTCAAAGCTTCCATTCCTCCCGGCACGGTCCGGATCTACTCCAAAAAAGCCAAGGAAGCTCTCCGCCAGATCATCTCATCGGAATCCATGGAAGTGGACATTTCAGAGATTTTCGACGACAACTTCTCAAGTCTTCTCGACGAACAGTTCGACAAGACCATGAATACCAAAGACAAGAAGTAACGGTTTTTCCTCTTTCCACCCTCTGATGCGAATCATTTCGGGGGATTTCCGGGGCAGACTCATTCAATGTCCGGCAGGGTCGCATGTGAGACCCACCTCTGACCGTGTACGTGAGTCGGTTTTTAATCTGCTTTCCAGCCGGATTTCGCTGGCCGGCCAACCTGTTGCAGACTGGTTTGCCGGTTCAGGTGCCTATGGCATCGAATGTCTCAGCCGCGGAGCCTCACACGTCCAGTTTATCGATCACCACCCCCAATCGGTTAAGACCATCAGGGCCAACCTGAAGTCCCTAAACATCGACACCGAAAAGGCCGACATTATTAAGGCGGATGTACATAATTGGGCATCCAGATCGAACTCTAATCCTTTTTCAGTTATCTTTGCAGATCCGCCATATGACTATGCAGACCGGTCTTCATTCCTGTCCTTACTGACCGGCAGGAATGGGTGCTGGAAAACCAGCTGGATTGTTTTTGAAACCAGTACCGGTTTTTCTGCGCCTGAATTTGATCTGGCTGAAGTTGTCAGAGATTATGGCAGTACCAGAATTGTCCTATTTAATCCGGAATCCTGATGGAACACCGACTGGCGATTTACCCTGGCACTTTCGACCCGATCACCAATGGACACATCGATGTTCTTGAGCGGGCTTGTAAATTATTTGACCATGTGATCATCACCCTGGCCGTCAACAGTCAGAAAACCCCGCTTTTCACTGCTGAAGAGCGCGAATCAATGATCAGGGAATCGATCGGTCATTTACCAAACACGTCGGTCGAAACCATGAATGGTCTGCTGGTCCGGTTTGCAGCTGATCAGAAGGCTATTGCCATCGTCCGGGGGCTTCGTCAGGTTTCTGACTTTGAATATGAGTTTCAGATGGCGCTGATGAACCGCAAAATTTATCCCGACATCACCACCGTGTTTCTGATGCCTCATGAAAAATACACTTTCCTGAACAGCACGATTATCAGAGAACTCACCCGACTGGGTGCCAATATCGGCGACTTTGTACCCCCTGCAGTTTTGCAGCAACTGAATATTAAATTTAACAGGAGATAACGTCATGAAACTGGCTGACCGTTTGGAAACCATCCATGAATCACAAACCCTTGCCATCACCGCAAAGGCGGCTGCCCTGCGGAAACAGGGACTTAGGGTCCTGAGCCTGTCGGCCGGGGAACCCGATTTTGATACCCCCGATTACGTTCAGGAAGCAGCCATTCAGGCGATCCGGAGCGGATTTACCCACTACACACCAAACAATGGTATTCCTGAACTGAAGGAAGCCATCGCTGCAAAGTTTCTAAATGAAAATGGAGCCAGTTTCCGGCCCGATGAAATTCTTGTCTCCAATGGCGGCAAGCACTCCATTGCCAATTTTTTTCTGGCTATCCTGAATCCGGGCGACGAAGTCATCATACCGGCACCCTATTGGGTATCTTACCCCGAGATCGTGAAACTGGCCCAGGGCGTGCCTGTCATCGTTTCCGCCGACTGGAAAAGTGAATTTAAAATCACCCCTGCCCAATTGGAACGTGCCATCACACCTAAAACCCGGGTCTTCGTTCTGAACTCTCCCAGCAACCCGACCGGTGCTGTCTATACGCCCGAAGAGATCAAAGCCCTTTGCCGGATTGCTGTAAAGAATGATGTGGTGATTTTATCGGATGAAATCTATGAGCACCTCATTTTTAATGGAGTGACCCATTTCTGTCCGGCCAGTGATCCCGAATTCAGGGATCATTCCGTCATTGTAAATGGTGTTTCGAAAGTATTTGCCATGACCGGATGGCGGATTGGCTATATGGCCGGCAACAAAGCCCTGATTGATGGGGCCGCCAAAATTCAATCACAGACCACCAGCAACCCCTGCTCGGTTTCTCAAAAGGCCTCCCTGGCCGCTATCACAGCTGGTCCGGGTCCGGTCCGTTACATGTACGACGCTTTTCTGAACCGCCGGAGTTACATTATCGGCGAGTTAAGCAAGATGCCCTATGTAAACCTCCCGCATCCCGGCGGAGCCTTCTATGTTTTCCCTGATCTGTCTGGCATTATCGGAAAGCGTTACAATGGTCAGGAGGTTCAATCTATCAATCAGTTTTGTGAGATTCTGATTGGTGATTTCCGGATTGCGGCCGTTCCCGGTGATGCCTTCGGAGCCCCTCATTCACTCCGTTTCAGTTATGCAACCAGCATGGAAGTGCTGGAGGAAGCCATGTCTCAGTTCCGGTCCGCACTGGGAGCCTTGTCCTGACCGGCACAATCCTTGCTAATCAGTTCCGGCAGTAAACAAACAGGAGCAAACGATGCCAACTTATGACTATCGGTGTACAGCTTGTGGTGTGATTTTTGAAAAATTTTCAAAAATGAGCGACCCCTCTGTGACAGCGTGTCAGTCCTGCGGTTCTGATGCTGAAAGGGTGATTTCAGGCGGATCTTTTGTTTTCAAGGGATCGGGGTTCTACATCACTGACTATAAGAAACCAGCATCATCTGCCGATTCTGGTTCTACATCAAATTAAACCAAACCAAAAACTTTCCATGAAGGAGACTCTCTGATGAGCCATCACTACACCAAACTGAAAGCACCGGCAAACGGCGAAAAAATCACTGTTAAAAATGGGGTGATACAGGTTCCGGACCGGCCGGTCATTCCGTTTATTGAGGGTGATGGAACCGGACCAGATATCTGGAAGGCCAGTCAGTATGTATTGGATGAAGCCGTTAAAAAGGCCTATGGCGGGAAAAAATCGATTGAATGGTTTGAAGTTTATGCCGGTGAAAAGGCCAACGAGGTTTACGGGCCCAATACCTGGTTGCCCGAAGATACTCTTGAAGTGATCCGTGAGTACATCGTTGGGATCAAAGGCCCCCTGACCACCCCGGTTGGCGGTGGCATCCGGTCCATCAATGTGGCTTTGCGTCAGATGCTCGACCTGTATGCCTGCGTACGTCCGGTACAGTATTTCGATGGAGTTCCCTCTCCTGTCCGTCAGCCGGAACTGATTGATATGGTCATTTTCCGGGAAAATACCGAGGATATTTATGCCGGTATCGAATGGAAAGCCGGAACCCCCGAGGTACAAAAGGTCATCGATTTCCTGCAGAAGGAAATGGGTGTCAAGAAGATCCGGTTCCCCGAATCCTCCAGCATTGGAATCAAACCAGTATCTGAGGAAGGTTCCAAGCGTCTGATCAGAGCTGCCATCCGATATGCCATCGAAAACAACCGTTCATCGGTTACCCTGGTTCACAAGGGCAATATCATGAAGTTCACCGAAGGGGCTTTCAGGGAATGGGGATACGAACTGGCCAAAGCAGAATTTGGTGACCGGGTGATTTCCTGGGACGATTGCGGTGGCAACGCCCCGGCAGGAAAAATATTGATCAAGGATGCGATTGCAGACAATTTCCTTCAGCAAATTCTCACTCGCCCGGCTGAGTATGATGTGATTGCCACGTTGAATCTGAACGGGGATTACATTTCGGATGCTCTGGCTGCTCAGGTGGGCGGAATTGGGATTGCACCGGGAGCCAATATCAACTACGTGACCGGACATGCCATCTTTGAAGCCACTCACGGAACCGCGCCCAAATACGCTGGTCAGGATAAGGTGAATCCAAGCAGTGTCATTTTATCGGGAGAAATGATGTTCCGGCATCTCGGATGGGTCGAAGCGGCCGATCTGATCATCAACGGACTAAAAAAGACCATTGGTAAGAAGACGGTTACCTACGATTTTGCCCGTCTCATGACCGGTGCCACCGAGGTGAAGTGTTCCGAGTTTGGCAAGGCCATTGTCTCAAACATGTAACCCGAAAACGGTGTTTGAAACTGAAAGGGTGGCCGGAAGCCACCCTTTTTTTATGCTCAGAGCGAATTCAGGACGAACCCAACGAAGGCAAGTATCATGTAAGGAATGGCAATTGACAAAGCCGATCCGGTCCAGGACATTCTGGCGGTCACCTTTAATCCGATGATGAGAATAGCGAGATAGGCAATCATCAGCAAATCGGCCTGTGACAGAACATAATGAACCAAGTTGGAATGGTCATACTCCGATATCACCAGATAAGGGCTGATGGAGGCATACATGTCGCCCATGCTGATTTTTATGGCGGTACCCACCAGACTCTGAACCCATCCGAACATAAATCCGATGGCAGTGACGCTCATGGCCAGACTGAAGGGGTATTGTTCAACGGTCCCGATAAATTTGGCCATCACCATCACATACAAAGAAATCAGGAAGAAGAAAAGGATGGTACCAAACACAGCCCCGACGATGCCAAACACCAATGCCATGTTTGAATCACCGAATTCCTCCATCTGGGCAAGCATCACCTGTCCTTGTTCAGCCGGAATCTTTCCCTGTTCTATCTGCTTTTGAATTTTCCCGATCTGAACCGATCTCATTTGTTCGCTGATATCAGGATCGGAAGTAAACCAAACCGACATCAGGGATGAAATGACAATCGTAACTGAAATCACCAACACCACAGTGCCGGCAGTCAGGGGTTTCTCATCCAATCCGTCAAAAGCAGAGCCGGGAGATGAAAAGAGGTTGATCAGTCTGTCCAGTAAGGTCATAGGAGTTTCCTTTAAATTGAATCCCTTGCAGGTTTTTTTTATCTTTTTGGTTTTTCCCGGGTTTTTACGGGATTACAAAATTTATAGAATTTCACATACAATACCTATCAAAATCTGAAGTAAATCTGATTATGACACCCACATCAAGAGATGTTCGCCAGGCTTTCCTCGATTTCTTCCGGTCCAGGCAGCACACCATCGTCGCCAGTGCCCCGGTTGTCCCGTTTGAGGATCCGACCCTGCTGTTTACCAATGCCGGGATGAACCAATTCAAGGATGTTTTCCTTGGAAAGGGATCGAGATCCTACACACGTGCAGCCGACACACAAAAATGTATCCGGGTATCGGGAAAGCACAATGATCTGGAAGAAGTGGGTTTAGACACCTACCACCATACGTTTTTCGAAATGCTCGGAAACTGGTCCTTTGGTGATTATTACAAAAAGGAAGCCATCTCATGGGCATGGGAGTTGTTCACAGAAGTCTGGAAGCTTCCAAAGGATAAGTTGTACGCCACGGTTTATAAAACCGACGATGAGGCTCTTGAACTCTGGAAAACCCTCACCGATATCCCCCACGAACACATCTCAAAGTTCGGAGAAAAGGAAAACTTCTGGGAAATGGGTGATACCGGTCCCTGCGGACCTTGCTCCGAAATCCATATCGATCTTGGACCCGATGCCTGTGATAAAAAACACATTGACCATACCTGCTCTGTCAACGGTCCCTGCGGCCGGTACATCGAATTGTGGAATCTGGTATTTATTCAGTACAACCGGAAGCCCGATGGTTCTCTGGAAGAGTTGCCGGCCAAGCATGTCGATACCGGCATGGGTTTCGAGCGGATCACCTGCGTGATTCAGAAAAAACGCAGCAATTATGATACGGATATTTTTACACCCATTCTCGACAAGCTGTCCGTCCTCTCCGGAAAACCATATGAAGGAGACAACCAGGTTCCGTTCCGTGTGATTGCCGATCATATCCGTTCGGTCAGTTTTTCCATTGCAGACGGGGTGGTGCCTTCGAACGATGGCAGAGGTTATGTCATCAGACGGATTTTGCGCCGGGCCTCCCGCTTCGGACGGAAACTGGGGTTTACCGAGCCATTCCTTTACCGGTTGGTTGGAACCCTGGCCGACACCATGGGAGATGTCTTCCCCGAAATCAGAAACCGTCAGCAACATGTTGAACGGGTGATCAAGGCCGAAGAAGAATCGTTTAATGCAGCCCTCGATCGCGGCATTCAGCTGTTTGAACAGGTTGCAGCCGGCCTGAAAGCGTCCGGGGCTTCCGTCTTTCCGGGTGCCGACGCCTTTAAACTCTACGATACCTATGGTTTCCCGCCGGACCTGACCCGTTTAATGGCTCTTGAAAATGCGCTTCAGCTGGATGAGGCTGGATTCGACCAGCTCATGAGTGAACAGAAAGAACGTGCCCGCCGTGCCGGCAAATTTTCGGCCACTTATCAGATGGGGTCAGAACCTTTCACCACGGTTTCAAAAGGGGCACATTCAGCCTTTCATGGTTATACCAGTATCACGATGGAAGGCTGCCTGATCCGTGAAATCAGAAAAGGTCCAAACCTGACTGAAATTGTTCTGGATAAAACTCCTTTCTACGCCGAATCGGGCGGACAGGTGGGAGATAACGGTTTTTTTGAAGTGGATGGTACCCGCTATCCGGTGGTGGACACTCAGAAATCGGAGGACCGGATTGTCCATTTCCTGGAATCCTTCCCATCCGGAATGGAACACACACCTCTGAAGGCCGTGGTGAATCTGACCGACCGGATGAATACGGCCAGAAACCACACGGCCACGCACCTGCTGCATGCCGCACTCCGTCAGGTTCTGGGTGAGCACGTCCGGCAGGCTGGTTCATTGGTTGCACCCGATCGGCTGCGATTCGACTTTTCCCATTTTGAAAAGGTCACCGACCTCCAACTGAAAGAAATTGAATCCATCGTCCGGCGGGAAATCAGGAAATCGGTGCCCCTTGCCATCGATCACATGAGTTTTGATGCAGCCCAATCGGCCGGGGCCATGGCTCTTTTTGGTGAAAAATATGGCAATGAAGTCCGTGTCATCACCATTGGTGATTTTTCGAAGGAATTGTGCGGGGGAACCCACCTGACAAACACCGCCGAGGTCGGATTGTTCAGGATTACCAGTGAAAGCTCAGTGGCAGCAGGTGTCCGTCGGATTGAGGCCATTACCGGTGATGCAGCCGATGCACTAGCCGATGAGGAACGTCAGCTGGTTACCCATCTGAGTCATCAACTAAGTCTGAAACCGGCTGATCTGCCGGGTGCCGTTCTGCACCTTGTTAACGAATCGAAAATGAAGGACAAGCTGGTATCCGACCTGCGTTTGCAGCTTGCCAAGGCTCAGATCGATTCTTTACTGGCCGTTCCTGTTCTGTTTAATGGTATGCGAACCGTAACTGGTCAGATTACGGTCGGATCCATGGATGAACTGAAATCGGCTGGAGACTATCTGCGTGAAAAGCTGAAGACCAACGGAATTGGTGTTCTGGCTTCGGTGCTCGACGAGAAAGTCATGCTGGTGGCAGTGGTCACCGATGATCTGGTGGCTAAAAAGGTTCAGGCAGGTAAACTGGTTGGTGAACTTGCCAGACTTGTCGATGGAAACGGAGGTGGAAAACCCCACCTTGCCACTGCAGGAGGCAAGTCGGTGGCTAAACTGAAGACAGCACTTGATTCCCTTCCCTCTGTTCTGCAGGGACTGACTGCCTGATGTCTGGCATCTACGAACGAATTCTGAAACACCATCAGAATGGCCGGCCGCAGCTGGCTGTTCTGATTGATCCAGACAAATTGGTCCCGGATGCCCTGACTACATTTGCCAAAGATGCGGCTTCACTTGGGGCCGATCTCATCCTGGTCGGCGGCAGTTTGCTCACCACCGACCGGCTGAATCCGGTGATCAGACAATTAAAAGAAAACACGACCCTGCCCGTTGTCATTTTCCCCGGGTCTATCATGCAGGTATCGGCAGAGGCAGATGCCCTGCTGTTTCTTTCTCTTATCAGCGGACGGAATGCAGATTATCTGATCGGAAACCATGTGATCGTGAGTCCGATTCTGAAGCAACTGAAACTGGAACCCATTTCCACCGGATACATGCTTATTGAATCCGGACGGCCGACGTCGGCTTCCTACATGAGCAACAGTTTCCCGATCCCGAATAACAAACCCGACATTGCGGCTGCACATGCACTGGCCGCCGATTATCTTGGACTGAAACAGCTGTATCTGGAAGGCGGATCGGGTGCAGATGAACCCGTGCCTGACAGTATCATCACTGCTGTCAGACAGGTAACCAACCTGCCTGTATGGGTTGGCGGCGGAATCAGGACACCCGAAGTGGCACGGCAAAAAGTCAACGCCGGTGCCTCGGTTATCGTTATCGGAACCCATTTTGAAAAACAAGCTGGCTACCAGCAGGTCGCCAATTTCGCCCACGCAATTAAGGCATGAATATGAAAAACAAGCAAGAGTTCGTCCAGCAAAGTTTCCGTCAATCCTGTGAAGTAAAAATGCAGGTGGCCGGAAAAGACACTGAAACCATCATCCGGATGGCTGATCTGATTACAGATGCATTCCGGTCCGGGGGTAAGCTTCTGATCTGCGGTAACGGAGGGTCGGCATCAGACAGTCAGCACATTGCCACCGAATTTACCATCCGGTATCGCGGTTCCTTCGACCGGCCGGCTCTTCCAGCCATTGCGCTGACCACCGACAGTTCAGCCATGACCGCCGGACCCAATGACATCGGTTTCGAAAATACCTTCCAACGGATGGTGGAAGCCCTCGGACGGCCCGGAGATGTGTTGTTGGGACTTTCCACATCGGGCAATTCTGAAAATGTCATCCGGGCAATGGTTTATGCACGCGCACACGGGATGAAAGTGATTGGTTTGCTGGGAGGAAACGGTGGAAAAATGCCACCACTTTGCGATGAGTCCGTCATTGTTCCCTGGAACGGATCAAATCACGTTCAGGAAACCCACATCACCATCGGTCATATCATTGTCCAGATGGTGGAAGAAACCCTTTACAGTTAAGTCAGTTCAGGCCGGCGGGCGTGTAAATTTTCCCATGATCGCCGGTTTTTCTGATTTCGGGGATGTCTTCCAGATAGCCGTGCATAAAGGCCAGTCTGAAAAATTCCGCCAGGCCGGCCTCGGCCTCTTCATTTAACGGATACCGGATCGATTCTGACAGATAGGAATGGAAAAAGGCTGCATCGGCTCCCCATCCTGATTCTTTCACAAATGAATTGGCAATCTCATCGAGATGGTCGAGACCCATTTCCAGGGACCGGTTCAGGTACTCCACATCAGTCTGATCAGAACCTTCCCGTCTGGCGGCCCACACCGCAAATACAAATGGCAATCCTGTCAGATCCATCCATTCCTCGGCCAGATCCAGACTATGCGGATTGGACAGCGTGGTTTTCAAAGCTGTGTCACCGATCAGGAGGGCTGCATCGGTTTTCTGAAGCATGGCGACCGGATCGGGGGCCATCGGAACCAGTTCGGGGGTCACTCCGAACTTCTCCTTCAGAATCAGGCGCATGAGCATCACCGATGTGCGTGAACTGGTGTCTACCGCCACGGTTCGGATAGAAGTCAAAGCCTCGTTGAAAAACAACATCACACTGCGGACCGGTCCCGGACTGCTGATACAACCGGCCGGAATCAGTTCATACTTTGCTGATTTTCTGGCAAATTCAATGGATGGGATTTGTGCAACCCGTACTTTTCCTGCTTCGAGCAATTGATCGCTTTCCCAGGGAAGATCGAGCCGGAGGGAGATTTTATCGGCGAACCAGGGATCATTCCTGAACCCGTAAATCATCGGACGGGTATTCAGGAACCAGGATGCCCCGTAGAGGCGGGGGGAAGACAAGAGCCGGATCCTTTCTGTTTCAGAAGGTCTGAACGACGTGATACATGGCGTTCCGTTCAACAGGATCACGACCTGCATCCCGGATCAGCTTGATGATCTGATTCTGAGTCATGCTGACTGAATCGTTGATGCCTGCTGTTTTGGTAATGGTGTAGTTGGTCACCGTACCATCAATATCATCCACCCCGTAGTACATCGACAGCTGTGCGATCTGGCTTGAGTTCATGATCCAGAAGCACTTGATATGATCAAAATTATCGAGAAGGAGACGTGCAACTGCCAGCGTTCTCAGATTATCAATTCCAGAGGTCCAGTCGCCACTGAATCCCGGGGTGTTGGGCTGATAAGGCAGAGGAATAAAGGCGAAGAATCCGCCGGTTTCATCCTGAAGCTGGCGCAGATCAAGCATGTGATCCACGCGGTCTTCAAAATTTTCGATATGACCGTACAGCATGGTGGCGTTCGTTCTGATGCCGAGCTGGTGAGCGGTTTTTGCGATCTGGAGCCACTCCGCACCGGTTTCCTTTTCAGGACACAGTTTGGTTCTGACTCTCGGGGCAAAAATCTCGGCCCCTCCGCCGGGCATACAATCCAGACCAGCCTCTTTCAGTTCGGAAAGCACCTGATGGTGAGTTTTTCCGGACAGCCTTGCCAGATGATCGATTTCGATCATGGTAAAGGCTTTGATGTAAACTTCAGGATTGGATTGTTTAATCTGGCGCAGTAAGTCAATATACCAGGAATAGGGCATATCGGGGTGAAGACCCCCGACCATGTGGAGTTCATGAACACCAAACCGAGCCTCAGTGGCCACTTTTTTCACAATTTCATCAATCTGAAAAGTGTAGCCGCCTTCCTGACCCGGTTTTCGTTTAAAGCCGCAGAAAGAGCAGTTCAGAACACAATAATTGGAATAATTGATGTTCTGATTTTTTACGAAGTAGGTGACATTACCATGTTTTTTTTCGCGAACCAGGTTCGCCAGCATCCCAACCGTATTAAAATCGGGATGTTCAAACAGTCGTACGCCATCCTCACGGGAAAGCCGGTCACCTGTTTCCAGTTTACGGTAAATATCTTCCAGGCCAGCCTGGTTGATTTTTTCACCGATCAGAAAATCCGGAACCGGCATTCACCTACCTCAGACGTTGATTTTTTCTTTAATTCTGGATGCTTTACCAGTCAGATCACGCAGATAGTACAGTTTGGCGCGACGGACTTTACCATGGCGAACCACTTCGACACCGGCGATCCGCGGTGAGTGTTTCGGGAAAATACGCTCAACTCCGACCCCATTCGACATTTTGCGAACGGTAAAGGTTTCGGAAAGACCACTTCCCTTCATTTTGATCACGATTCCGGAATACACCTGAATCCGTTCCTTATCACCTTCAATAACCCGTACATTGACATTTACGGTATCACCAATCCGCAGATCGGGGAAATCGGTCTTCATCTGGGTTGCTTCAACCAGTTGAATTTTTTCCATTTTCATCACTCCTTCTGTAACACTGTCTTTACTTTAAAAGATCCGGCCGGCGTTCTGCCGTTTTTTTCAGCGATTGCTGAGTTTGCCAGTCCTGTATTTTTTTATGATCTCCGCTCCTGAGCACATCCGGAACGTTCATTCCCCGGTAAGATGCCGGTCTGGTGTAGACCGGTGCATCGAGCAGAGGTGTTTGAAAACTATCATTCAATGCCGATTCTGAGTCACCCAGCGCACCTGGAATCAACCGGATTAAGCCATCGATCACCACGAGCGCCGGTAATTCGCCACCGGTAAGCACATAATCGCCAATACTGATTTCACGGGTTACCCAATGATCCCTGACTCGCTGATCGACTCCCTTGTAATGCCCTGCAATAAAGATCAGGTTCTGCTTCATGGACAATTCGTTGGCAGCCGACTGATTAAAAGTGACTCCATCGGGTGTCATGAAGATGATTTCGTCATAGTGGCGTTCCGATGTAAGCTGGTCGAGGCATTCAAAAATGGGTTCCGGTTTCAGAACCATTCCTGGCTGCCCGCCAAAGGCATAATCATCAATGGTCCGGTACTTGTCATGCGTGTAATCATGCAGATTGTGTATCCGGATATCGGCCAGTCCGGACCGGACAGACCGTCCAATGATTGAATGATTCAACGGGCTTTCAAGTAAACCGGGGATTCCGGTCAGGATATCGATCCGGATCATGAATCAACCAATCCATCGGGCAGTGCCATGGTGATCTGTTTTTTTCCAGGATTCACCGTGACGATCCAGTCTTCCACAAGCGGAATCAGGATTTCCCGTTCAGTATGTAAAAGAACCACAAGCATGGGATGGGCCGGTGAAGGCTCCATCCGGATAACCGTCCCCAGGCTGATACCTGAAGTCTGATCAGAGATTTCGAAACCATTCAGTTCATCCCATTCCGTTTCAACCGGCTCAGGGACTTCATCCTCCGGGAGGAACACCTTCAGACCCGACAATTGTCTGGCCATTTCGGGGGTTTGGTACTTTTCGAACCGTATAAACCAGTCACCATCGGCCGATTCTCTGGTTTCGGCAATTTCATTCAGCCGTGCAGAACCATCGGTCTTTCCTGTGAACACAACCTGTCCGGGACGGATCCATTCATCGGATCCGCATTCCGAGACCACCCGGATAAATCCCTGCACTCCGTGGGTTTTCCCCAGAAAACCGACACTGATGAGGGATTTCATAAAACTCAGGCGTTTTCGGCGGGAGCAGCAGGCTCTTCGGCAGGTTCGGCCTTTTTCGGAGCAGCCTTCTTAGCCGGAGCTGCCTTTGCAGCCTTTTTACCTTCTGCTTTTGCTTTCCAGTCGGCCATTTTTGCAGCAGCGGCTTCTTCGCCAACCCGTTTAACAAGAAGGCGTTTCATCAGAATGCCTTCTTTGCTGAGCAGGTTCCGCACGGTATCGGTGGGTTCTGCGCCATTATCAAGCCAGTACTGAACCCGGTCTTCCTTGTAGGTGAAGAGGGGTTTATCGCCCAATGGATTGAAAAGGCCAATTGCTTCAATAAAACGGCCATCCCGTTTTGCGCGGGAATCAGCAGCAACCAGTTTATATACCGGTGCCTTTTTGCGGCCCATTCTCCGAAGTCTTAACTTAACTGCCAAGGGTATTCTCCTTTTTAAAAAATTATCTGTTCATCAGCCGGCGCATCATTGCCGGATTAGCCAGCCCTGATTTACCTGCTTTTGAAACGGTTTTCATCATCCGTTTCATATCCTGAAACTGTTTCATCAGCCGGTTTACATCGGCGACCGATGTTCCGCTTCCTTTCGCGATCCGCATCCGCCGGCTTCCATTCAGCAGATCAGGGTTCCGTCTTTCGGCCAGGGTCATCGACAGAATGATGGCTTCAACGCGTTTGGTGGCCGATTCATCAACCGGCATATCCTTCAGCGCTTTTCCCATTCCGGGAATCATGCCGATCAGACTGGAAATCGATCCCATTTTTCTGATCTGCCGCAACTGGTCCAGAAAATCCTCAAGATTAAAATCATTCTTTCTGATTTTCTCGGTCAGTTTTCTGGCGTCATCAACCGAGACCGTTTCCTGAGCTTTTTCGACCAGCGACACGATGTCGCCCATTCCGAGAATCCGGTTTGCCAGCCGTTCGGGATGAAACGGATCGAGGCTATCGAGTTTTTCTCCATAGGAAAGAAACTTGATGGGCTGACCGACCACCTGCCGGACCGACAAGGCCGCTCCTCCGCGGGTGTCACCATCCATTTTGGTCATGACGACACCCGTAAAGGAAACGGTCTCCCAGAATGCTTTTGCAGTATTCACTGCATCCTGACCAGTCATGGCATCCACCACAAACAAGGTCTCGGCCGGCTGTACCGCTTCACGGATACTCCGGACTTCGTTCATCATTTCCTGGTCGACGTGAAGGCGACCGGCTGTATCAATAATCACCACCCCACGACCTGCAAGACGACTGTCTTCCAGACCACGGCGGGCTTCCTCAACAGCATTGGTGGTTCCGTATGTCAGAACCGGAACCTGAATCTGGTTACCCAGTTTTTTTAACTGTTCAATAGCGGCCGGACGGTATACGTCTGCCGCCACAATGGCCGGTACTTTTCCCTGCTTCTTCAGGTAATTGGCCAGTTTACCGCAAAAGGTCGTTTTACCAGACCCCTGCAATCCACAGACCAGAATCACCGAGGGGGGACGAGGACTGAAAGTCAGTTGTGTGTGAGTTCCACCCAGCAACTCGACCAGTTCGTCGTGAACATGCTTGACGATCTGCTGACCCGGACTGACAGACCGGATCACATCGGATCCCAGCACCCGTGTTTTCACCCGTTCGGTAAAATCACGGGCAACGGTATAGTTCACATCCGCCTCGAGCAGTGCCCGGCGGATATCCCTCATGGAATCCGCAATATTGAGTTCGGTAATCCGGTTTTCACCCCGGATTTTCCGGAAGATGGAGTCTAATTTGCCGGATAAATCTTCAAACATACTTTGCGGTTCTTGCAGAGAACAGCAAAGATAACTTTTCGGATATTTTTCTGCAAGTTAAAACTTTTGGGCCCGGGGTCTGACCTGGTAAACGATTTTCCTGATGGTGTCGTATTGCAGATAAGGATATTCGTTTCTCAACGACTCAATCACTTCACTGGCAGGCATGCGCTTTCTGAGCTCGCGGAACCGTTGCTTGATCAGCAGATCACGGATTCCCTTTTCATTAATCAGGCCCAGTTCACGAAGTCTGGAAAACAGATCGTCCGAAATGATATCGGCAACAGGATTATACATGGTAACCTCTCTGTTAATGGTTCGATATCAATGAATCAGACGGGTGTTTCCTTTCTTTTGTCCGAAAATACAATGGAAGCGCTACTGATGCAACGCCGGGTGATCACGGTCAATTTTACCGGATCACCTTTCTGGCAATTTCTGCAATACGGTCATACATTTTAGGCCTGAATGCCGATATCTTTTTGTTATCCCGTGTCGGGTACACCCGGTTGCTGAGCAGAATGATTCCGTAACCGGCCTGCGGATCAATCCAGACGCTGTTTCCGGTAAAACCCAGATGTCCGTATGTCAGCGGTCCCATGATGGATCCTGCGCTTGTATATCCTTTCGGGGATTTCACATCCCAACCCAGTGCCCTTCCACCCGGCAAACCTTGCGAAGAGGTAAAGAGTTTCACCGTCTCAGGCTGAAACAACCGCACATCCCCTACCCTGCCATTGTTCACCATTAACTGAGTCAGCACACTGATTTCTCGGATGGTGGAAAACAATCCGGCATGTCCGGATACCCCACCCAATAACTGGGCCGTTTCATCATGAACGGATCCTCTGACCACTTTCATCCGCCAGGTTTGATCGTTTTCGGTCGGGGCCATCTGTTCCTCGGGATATCCTGCGGGATTAAACCCGGTCATCCGGAGTCCCAGCGGTTGATAAATCCGCTCGGCTGCAAACTGATCCAGCGTCTTTCCGGTTACTTTCCGGATGATATCGGAGAGCAGAATAAAATTCCAGTCGGAATAAATACTTGAATCGCCGGGACTGTAATGCAAGCGGGCATTCAGAATCGTATCCAGAATGGCTTCAGCAGAAGGCGAGCCCAGTTTATGAAAGGGTCGCCAGGATTCAAATCCGCTGGTGTGAGTCAGAAGCTGCCGGATGGTGATCTGCTGTTTAACCGTATCCTTCAGAGCAGTGTACCAGGTTTTAATCGGCTGGTCCGGAGATAGTTTTTCTTCTTCCGTCAGAATCATGACACTCATGGTGGTGGCAAAAACCTTGGTCAGTGAGGCCAGATCATACAAGGTGCTGCAGGTAACGGAGGCCGAGGTGGTCTCGTACGTCAGCCGTCCAAATGCTTTCTGATACCAGATTTTATCGCGGGATACCACACTGATGGCCATTCCGGGGGCAACTCCTTCAAGAATGGCTTCATCGGCTTCCTGGGCGACCGGATTGAAGGACGGATGCTCGCGTTCACAGATTAGCTCCTCACCCGGGGCACCAGCTTCGGGCAGCCTGGTCTGAATTCCTGCTCCGATCGGATAAGCATCCAGTGAAACCGGCAATTTTCCGCGGAAGGGTGTTTCGCCCATCAAGGCGGCCACCACAGCCCGTTGTGAATTGTCGCTGATAGAATAAGTGGCAATCACCGCATCGGCCGCCCGGATGGAGTTTATGACAAATGGATTTCCGAGAGATATCAAAATGGTATTTCGTTTCTGCAATTCAGTTTCATTCCGGTCAATCCAGGTACGGAGCGGTGCCGATAGCTGAACCCGGTTTTTTCCGCTCAGAATATTCATGTTGGTCACCAGAATGATCTGGTTAAAGGCTGATACCCGATTGGTTGCCACATCGAAATCGAGCGAATTGCTGCGCCGGTCGAGCAGAACCACTTCTACCGTTTTTCCTGTATGGCGGCGAAGTTCACTCACAAAAAGATCATCAATGGTGGGGTCTTCGGTATCGGCAAGGTAAACAACCAGCAATCTGGATGGTGTCCTCTGGCTGAAAGGCACCAGATTGTTTTCATTCTTCAGTAAGGTCAGCGACCGGAAGGCCACTTCCTCAGCCTTTGACAAATGGTCGGCCCGGGCAACCACTTTTCTGACATCGGCCAGAGAGGTATACCGGTTTTTATGCAGATTAAATTCCGATTTATACTCCAGAATTTTTCTCACACTTTCATTGATCCGGGATTCAGAAATTTCACCTGCCTTTACGGCATCAACAATACCATCGATCACCTGTTCCTCTCCGATGGGCAGGATTATGGCATCCAGACCGGCTTTTACAGCCATGATGGCCGCATTCACCGGACCGTAATTTCTTTCGATAGCACCCATATCCATGGCATCAGAAACCAGAAAACCGCTGAAACCAAGATGATCGCTCAGCAGATCCCTGATCATTTTCTGATTCAGGGTTGCGGGGTCCCGTCCAAAAACGGACGGATTTACAGCCAGGTGACCAATCATGACTGATGGGTGATTATGCCTCAGAATGTAACGGTAGGGGTATAATTCCACCGAATCGAGACGTTCCATGCTCTGATTCAGCACCGGGAGACTGATGTGCGAGTCGGTGTCGGTATCGCCATGACCGGGAAAGTGCTTGATGGTGGCAATCTGACCACCATCTTCCGTTCCCCGGACGTAGGCCAGACCGTGACGGGCAACCAGTTTCGGATCGGTACCGAAGGACCGGACGTTAATCACGGGGTTTTTCGGATTGTTGTTCACATCAATTACCGGTGCCAGAGCGTGATGAATGCCTACAGCCCGGTTTTCCAATGCAATGGTCCGGGCATACTGATAGGTCAGCACGGTGTCATCAATGGCGCCCAGACTCATAATATGCGGGAACAGGGTGGCATTCCGTATGCGCATGGCCAGTCCGTTTTCGGTATCCTGCATGACCCACAGGGGAAGTCGGCTCATGGCCTGAAACTCGTTCAGCAAGGTGGCCTCTGCCATCACATCACCCTGAAAAACCACCAATCCGCCGATTTCATCAGTCTGAATCAGTTTCTGTATGCGCAGGTAATGTTTGGAATCCACCGAGAAATAATGCGCAAGTACTTTGGGAAAAATCATCTGGGCCACTTTTTGCCGGAGGGTCAGTGAAGTCAGCACACTATCCACCCACTGATCATCGGTGGGTGTCTGGGTTACAGGAACCACCAGGGAGGTATCATAAGCAGACACCACACTATCGGGTCCCGTGACATCCACCTGAGCCTGCGGAACAGGAGCAGTTGAAGAACAGGCTGCCAGTGTCAGAATGGACCCTGTCAGAATCAGCAGACGGAACGATGTTGCCACAAAAACCAGGCTCCTTTTAAAAGATTGTCAATCCGGGTGGGTGCATGCTCCACACCAGACTGTAAAAAATGATCCAGAATAAGTTGATGAATGACCGGAATTCCAGTCAATCCGCCCTGAAAATACACATGCCGGTATTGGTTCCAGCGAATGCCGGTCATCAGCGATTGCCAACCGGAAGAAAAAGTGGATGAGATCCATGCAGGATCGGGGGATTCTGTTAAAAACTCACCGGCCATCTGCATGGCTTTTTCATCACTGGTCTGCAGGGCAACGGCCAGCAGTTCCCTTCCGCCCGAACCGATCTGTTTTTCCATCCAGACCGAAACGGCATCTGTCGGCTTCCGGCCTTCGGCAACCAGCATCACGTGGCGTACCAGTTGAATCCACCACCAGCCGGCCCCCAGTTCATCCCCAAACTTCGGACCCCATCCACCGGTGATCCGGGTACTTCCTTCGCGTCCCGATTGAATCAACACCGACCCGGAACCCAAACTCACCGCCAGGGACTCCGGCAGCAGGCAGGCAGAAATCAGGTCGGCATCGGTACACAACACCAGATGCCCTTCGGGTCGAATCCATGTTTTTAAGCAGGTTTCAAGGACTGTTTTTTCTGCAGAGGATAAAGCCGTCAGTCCGGCCAGACCGAGCACCATTCCGTCAAACGAAGCAGAACCAGTTTCCTTCAGCCACTTATAGGGCTCACTGAGAACCGCCTGACGTCCCTCCCACCGGGACGACCGGATCACCCGACCCTCCGTGTCATTCACGGACCAATGCGTTTTCGATCGTCCCACATCGGCAAGTAATATCATCGGGCCGGTACCAGCGACAGAACACGATCCTCGGTCGTCCAGTACCCAACGGGAATCAACCGGCGGTTCAGACTGTCCTCTCGGGAATAATACTGAGAAGCCGGATTCCCGCTGACCCCCGCCGACAGATACCACACAGGCATGAATGGCGGCTCGGTTGCGGTCAGATAGGTAATTCCCACAGGAGTGCCCGTTGTCAACCGTCTGAATTGGGGCCGGTCATAAACCGGATTCACTGGCCTGATTTCCTGGTCAGACTGGCTCACAAACTGAGGCAGGTGCCTGACCGAATGAAGGGGGTGGACCATGGAAGCCTGGTTCAGGTTTTCCCAATTCCAGACATAGCGGGTCACACCGAAATTTTGCTGCAGGTATTCCATGGCATCACGGAAGGCCAATTGGTAACGCAGCGAAGATGGAACAAGCGACCCCGGAAATACCGGCTGAACGATCAGCTGATCGGCGAGTCCGTTCAGACTGGCCCCATCCTGAAGGGCATACCACTCGTTAAAATTGGCCTCACCCACTGCAGGTTCGAGCCAATCACGGAAGAGCTGATAACGGGTCACTTCGAACAAGGATGCACCGATACTGCCCGGCGAATAATCACCGACCCACTCGGTCAGATAAACCAATGTTTCGCGAACCACCCTCGAAGTGTCTGAAGAAATGGCCCCGATTAACTGACGGCACAAGGCCAGATCGGACATCCCTTCTGAAAAGGACCACCAATCCCACAGATTATGACCAGTCAGATAACCCTGTTCGCGGAAACGGTAATAAAGATCGGATTGAACCGAATCGGCCATTGGAACCGGTCCTGAAAACGACCCCAATGACCGGAGTGAGACCAACTGATTGTCGATGAGCAGCGAGGTTGAATCAGAAACCAGAACGGGAACCATCCGGCTTTTTTCCACATGAACCTGATTCAGAATACTGGTCTGCGCCAGTGAAACCGATATGGCGAGATATAAACTCGTATCCCTGATTCCCAGCCAACCTGCCGGCAATACCACCTGAGACCCATTTCTTCCCAGAAAGGCGTAATGCGCTTCCTGATTTTTGACTTCAAGGGACACCGGAGTGAAATCGGATTGTTCGTACTGTTTTTTGGTGATCAGTGCCGGTGACAGGCCGAGTCCCACAGAAACCGAATGAAAAACCGAGTCGGTGGTGGTGACGGATTGCGGGAGCGGATTGCCGGGAAAATAACTTTTCAGCGCCTGGCTCTGTTCATGAATGCGGGTGACCACCGGAATCAGACCCGATGGCAGGGTCAGGGGACCATACCAGGCAATCGCCGTAACCGGAAGTCCGGTATTGGTCAGTGAGGCACCGAATCCCATCGGAACCCACTTTCCGGATACCCAGGACCGGACCGGTTCCGACCCATCGAAAACCGGTGTACTTGCACCGGCACCCGGCACCATGATTGAATCGGGAATCATTCCGGTCATCCATTCAGCCCAGGGAGACTGCAACCCAAAACGATTAATTACTTTATTGAACAGCTCGGACCTGAATGAAGAGGAACTGGCCAGGAATTCATCGAACAAAACCAGCAGCAACGAATGACGGGGTGTCCACTGCTCAACCGGAACGCCCATAATGGCATATTCGATACCAGTACCATGTTCCTGGCTTTTAACCCAGGCATTCACCCCGTCAGAAAAGGCAACAAACACATCGCGGGATGAAGGTGGCATCTTAAGCCAGAGAGAATCGGCAATCTGTTCCAGGTTAAGAGACCGGTACCACAAATCGGAGTGGATATAGTCCGGTCCCATCCAGGAGGCAAGGTGTCCCTGAGCTGTTTTCCGGCGGTGATCCATCTGGTAGAATCGCTCCTGAGCATGAAGAAATCCGAGAGAAAACCATGCATCGGGTGATGAACGGGCCGTCAGCAGAGGCAATCCATGCGGATCACGCCGCAGCTGCACTTCGTTTTCGAGCGGACTGACTGCCAATGTTCCGTCATAAGTTGGTTCAAACTGGTTGGTAAACTGCCAGAAGAACAGAATGGAACCGGCAATAATCAGGGCGCTGACGAGGAGGATGTGCGCCAGCGGACGGGGTTTGGGCATGGGAACGAATCAGAATCTGATAATAGTGCCGATGGAAAAAGTATGAATCACTTCGTTTTCGGTGTAAGATACGGCTGGTTTGGCAACCGGCTGATAGGCCAGATATTCCTGTTCAAAGGAATAAAGCTGATAACCGAGAACAAACCGGTAACCACCTTCGGTGACGTACTCATACCCAAGCGAATATTGATTTCGACGGTCCCCACCGGCCGGATTTCCGGCAGAATAGATACCCGCTCTGAGAAGCGACTGGAATTCGGGAACCGCATATTGGATTCCTGCCCGGTAATCGAGGGTCTGATCGAGAGAAAGTTTGATTTCCCGGTTCAGTTCATCAAAAAACTCATCATCACTGGTATTCGAATATCTCATGGCTGAATAGTCGGTCCATGTGAATCCAACTTCCGCAGAAAAGGGAAAAGATTGGAACCCCACACTGCCATCCAGAATGGAAGGTCCTGACAATTCGTAATCGGTTGGAATAGAAAGAATATCGTTCGCCCGTCTGGTAACTAACACGGATGGATTACCATTTTTTTCCCATTCAGCAAAAATATCCCATTCGAAGGAGGATTTAACCGACAGTTGTGTAGGCAAGGCATAAGAAAATCCCACCCGCCATTCATCGGTCAGTTTGGCGACCCCGCCAAACCGGAATGCCAGTCCACTGATATCATCATCCTGCTTTTCTGTTTGAGTGAGCGATTTGAAAATGTAAAGTGTACTGCTTTCTGTTCTTCCCGAATCGGGATATTGACGGTACCAGTCCAGGTCGGATTGTTCGCTATATTCATAATCCTTCAGATAAAATCCGCCCAGCACCTGAATACTGGCTCCTAAAAAGATACCCTGAGCCACCTCTGCAGAGGCACCGACCGTCCAGGCATACAAACTGCCATCGAAAAGTGCGGTGTAGGATTGAGTCACTCTGCCAATGGCAGCCGACCGGATACGGTATTGAGCAGGATCGGCCGGATCTGTCAGAATATAATACAATCCGGCAGCCTGAGCCCTGTAAAAATAGTCATCCTGATTAACAAGCCGCGTCAGTTCCGTGATTGCAGCCGTTCCTGTTGCAAACCGCGCCGATGGATTGTATCCGTAAAAACTTTCGGAATAGGAGGATGTTGGATTAAACCCTTCTCCTGACGCCGTCAGATCGAAAAGGGAATATTGCCCGTAACCGAAGCCGAGCACAAAACTTCCCTGCAGAACCGGGTAGGGATAAATGAAGAAAAAGTGGTCAATATCGGAAGAGGTATTGGGCTGATCGGTATCGGTTCCCAGAAAACTGGAGGAGACCGACCCGTTCCTGAACCTGAAACCCAGATCGACGATGGTGTTTTTATGAAGACCGAGGCTGGCTGGATTCAGAAACCAGGCCGAAGGATCCTGATCGGAGGTAATGGTTGCGAATCCCATGGACACTGCAACCGGACCCGCGCCACGAATGGGCGCCTGATACCGCAAGGCATCGAGCAACAACGGATCGGTAATGGACTGTGCGCCAAGAAAAGCGGGTATTCCCAGGACAATCGCTAAGAAAAAGCATTTCAACACCTGCCATCTGCTAACCATCAGCGACCCCGCCCCTGCCTGCGTGGAGGATTGGATCCGGAACCGGATGACCCGGATTGGGCGGGAGAATCCGGCTGATGAACACTCGGAGGTGGATCGGGTTGCCGTGTTGGCTGAGGGGCTGGCCTTTCCTGATCATTTTGTGGTTTATGCTTTGGTGCATCCGGCTTTTCGGGCATTGGTCGCGGCGGTGCAGGTTGCGGCAGTTCCATGGTTACTGGTCTGCGGCCACCACTGTCACTGCTCCCCGTTGGAGTCGAAACGGTTGGTAATGAAGGACTTGCCCCTCCCGACACACCCGGACCGGGTAATTCGATCTCTACCGGCCGTCTGCCAGACGATCCTGCAGGTTCCGGAATTCTGCTTACTGATCCTGAACCGATGGTTACCGGAACATAACCATTGGAAAGTCTGGGTAAATCGGAACCAGAGGAAACGGGAGTCCGGCTGCTGCGGCGGGGAGCAACCATGGGTCCGGGACCTTCATCTCCGCCATCCTGAACCCATCCGCCGCCATAATGGGGATAGTGGCCGAAGTAATAGCGGTCTCGTTCCCATCCCCAGCGTTCCCAGGCCCACCGGTCCATGCGGTAGTCTAGGTAATCATATCCGTAGTATGTGTTGTAGTACCAAGGGTAGTATCCATACCCGATGTCGATGTACGACCCCCATCCATGCGGGAAGAAAGTTTGATTGTACCAGTGATTGTTCCAGTAAAGTTCATCATACCGGTAACCGAATCCGTAGGAGAAATTCCGCAGGTACCAGGAATACATCCGGTTATCGTAATAGTCGGTGATCCGGGTACTGTCGTCGATTTGTTGTTCCACTTTCCGGAAATCAGGTTGACGTTTATACGTTCCTGACACCGTGCTTAATTGAGTGTAACAACCGCTGACTGTTACCATCAGCAAAAGGAATAATGTGGTTTTCATCGTGACCTCCACCCGTTACTCACTGGTCGTCAGAAGAAGTTGGTGTACTCCAACCGGACGGCCCGTCCACCGGGATCAATCGATTTCAGATTGTTATTGAGATTCTTTACCGACAACTCAAGAGTCAGTCCGGCACCCACCGACCACCGAAGGCCTGCATTCAGACTGCCGCGCCCTTTACCAACCGAGCGGCGGCTGTTATCATTAAATCCGGTGCTGTATTCGAGCAAAGCGGAGATTTCGGAATTCAGGGTTTTTTCCACCCCACCCCAGAAGTTAAGATCGGAATCTCCATCTTTCCGTTCAATGGAATAATTTATCCCTCCTGTAAGGATGATAAATCCGAGCAACTCATAATTTTTTGAAGCAACCGCAAACAAACCGGGAGATTTGGAGAGATATCTTGAAGTGGAATCGACCCATCCGCCATAGCCCTGCATGTCATAACCCACAACCACGGCCGGATACTGGTCGGTTTCTTCATAAAACCGGTAGCGGATGTTAATGGATGCCTGAGGATTCCAGCCGGGATTTCCGTTACCGATGACATTGGAGCCACCGTAAGAAACACCAAAACTGAACCGGTCGCTCATTCCCACATTCATTCCTGTCACCAATCCGCCGCCTGGTTCCAGGCGTGAATCTACCGTGTAGGTTCCTTTCCGGAGCGCACCTGCGCTGGGAAAATCGATGACAAACCGGGGTTCAATTTCAGCAGCACTACCGGCAGTTCCCTGCGCAGACAGCAAAAGAGGCGTGATCAAAGAAGCCACCAACAAAAGGGGGAACGCATGTCGGGGGTTTAGCATGGGTGTAATCCTTCACTTATGGGGTTAGATGAAGATACCGAACTCCGGGTTTAATTGCGAACCGGGCCGGCCGGACACCGGGTATACGGGACTCGGGAGATCAGAGTTTTGAAACGGCGATTTCCTTTCCCTGTTTGGCAGACTGGTAAAAGGCATCAATCAGGAGCATCCGTTCAACCGCATCGGCTGGTGTGCAGGTCGCGGGGTGAATGCCGCGAACGGCGCCGATGAAATGACGAAGTTCATTTTCGTAGGATTTTTTGTAATTGATCTTTTCGCTGTCAGAGGTATGCGGAGTGATATCCACCAGATTGTCGTGCATGTTCTTGTGGATTTTAAACGGAAACAGGCGGGCCGAGCCTTCTGTACCAACCAGCCTGAGCCACTGATCATCCGATTCGACCATGGGAGACCACGAACAATCGATGGAAATGATTCCGCCCTTAAACCGGGCCTGGAAAATGGCTGTGTCCTCAACCGTATCGACATTGTGATGGAATGTGATGGCAGAAACAGACTCAATTTTGGGGAAATTGGTCAGCCAAAGCGCCAGATCCACCATAATAATACCAAGATCCATGAGCACCCCACCACCGGATTGCGCTTTTTTCAGGCGCCAGGAGTGTGCATCCCGGATGGGCTTGTTCCAGCCGGCACGAATGTAATACACATCGCCCAGGTCGTGGTTATCGAGAAAACTTTTCAGGATCATGGCATCGGGACGGAACCGGTGATTCATTCCGACCATCACAACCCGGTCACTTTTCTTTGCAGCCTGATGAATGTCGAGGGTTTCCTGAAGGTTACGGGCAATGGGACGTTCGACCAGTGCATGTTTTCCTGCAGCAAGGGCCTCGAGGACGTACTGAGTGTGTGTATGAGTGGGTGTGCAGATATGAACAGCATCAATTTCGGGGTCATTGAACAGAGCATCTGTGGATCCGTACACCTTCGCACCCAATTTTTCGGCAATGCCTTTTGCGCGGGGTTTGTTGGTATCATAGACACCGATCACATCCACATTTGGCATTTTGACCCAGATGGGAATATGAACCAGCTGGGCAACCTGTCCCAACCCGATGACTGCAATGTTGACCTGCTTCTGTTCTTTCATGCCTTTACCACTGATCCGGTTAGCTGAAGGGTTCGTTTTACAATGGAATCGGTATCGATCCCTGCCATGGTAAAGCACTCGGCCGGGGTACCATGTTCAATAAACTGATCGATGATACCGATGACTTCAATTTCTCCTTTATACCGCTGCTGAGCTGCAAACTCCAGCACAGCCGATCCGAAACCACCCTGAGCCGCATGATCTTCCAGCGTCACAATTCTGGAATGGCGGCTGAAAATGTCTTTAAGCAACGCTTCATCGAGTGGTTTTACAAACCGCATGTTAACG
Organism: Bacteroidota bacterium; assembly: GCA_013360915.1. Classification (NCBI taxonomy): domain Bacteria; kingdom Pseudomonadati; phylum Bacteroidota; species Bacteroidota bacterium. The sequence continues at coordinate 49,228 of JABWAT010000002.1, read as the reverse complement.
ATTTCGGCAGACACATTCAGTTCATCAAGCCGGGCCTGGGCTTCAAATGCAGACTGAACCATATTGCCGAGCGCAAGATAGGCGACATCGGTTCCCTTTTTAAGAATTTCACCCTTTCCGATTTCAATTTCATCGAAACCAGGTTTCATGGGAACACCCAGACCATTACCGCGGGGATACCGCATGGCGATCGGTCCTTTTTTGTAACGGGTGGCCGTGTACAGCATGTCGCGCAGTTCTGATTCATCCTTGGGCGCCATGATCACCATATTGGGTAAACAACGCAGATAGGCTATATCGAACACCCCGTGATGCGTCGGTCCGTCTGAACCAACCAGGCCACCCCGGTCCATGCAGAAGATCACCGGTAATTTCTGAATGCAGACATCGTGAACCACCTGATCGTAGCCACGTTGCAGGAAGGTGCTGTAAATGGCGGTGATGGGGACCATGCCTTCACAGGCAAGACCGGCCGCAAAGGTGACGGCATGCTGCTCGGCGATTCCCACATCGAAAAACCGGTCGGGTAGTTCAGAGGCCAGGTGTTTTAAACCGGTCCCACTCGGCATGGCAGCAGTGATTCCCACAATTTTCGGATTTTCCTTTGCCAGCTGAACGACTGCTTTCCCAAACGCATCGGTGAAAGAAATCGGAGCCGGTGCTTTTTTCGGAAACGTTCCGCTGGTTTTATCAAACGGAGTCGGTCCGTGGAATTTCAGCTGATCGTCTTCGGCTGGTGCATACCCTTTTCCCTTCACTGTGAGAATATGAAGGAATTTGGGGCCTTTGATATTCTTCATGTCCTCGAGGGTCTCGACCAGTTTGGGGAGGTCATGGCCATCGATGGGACCGTAATATTTGAATCCGAATGATTCGAAAAGCATTCCCGGAGTAAAAACAGCCTTAAAGCCATCTTCCAGTTTCGAAGCGATGGAACGCAGGTGTTCTCCCAGATGATTCAGTTTACCCAGTTTTTCCCAGACTTCATCACGCAGTTTATTGAAGGCCGAACTTGTGGTTACCTTGGTGAGGTAATCCTGCAGTGCACCGGTATTCGGATCAATTCCCATGCGGTTGTCATTCAGAACCACCAGCAGGTCACTTTGCAGAAAGCCCCCGTTGTTCAATCCTTCAAACGCCATTCCTCCGGTCAGAGCACCATCACCAATGATGGCAACAACCTTTTTCTGTCCGTTCTGCAACTGGTTGGCGGTTGACATACCTATACCGGCCGAAATACTGGTGCTGGAGTGTCCCACGCCAAACGTGTCATATTCTGATTCGGACCGTTTGGGGAAACCGGAAAGGCCGTTCAGCTTACGGTTGCTGGGAAAGCGGTCGCGGCGACCTGTCAGGATTTTATGCGGATAGGCCTGATGCCCCACGTCCCAGACGAGCAGGTCTTCGGGTGTGTTGTACACATAATGAAGGGCAATGGTCAGCTCAATCACGCCGAGACTGGCACCCAGGTGTCCGCCATTCTGGCTGACAACATCAAGAACGTAATCTCGCAGTTCGACTGCGAGCGTTTTCAGTTCGTCCTGTGACAGGGTTTTCAGATCGGCCGGGGTGTTGATCCGGGCGAGAAGCGGACCGGGTTCAATGCTCATGGTTCAAATGCCTTTTGATTTACTGATCAGGGGTCAGTTTTTTCTGAAGGTCGATGATTCTTGCTTCAGCCTGATTTAATGCCTTTAAACAATTTCCCGATAAAATAATTCCCTCTTCATACAATTTCAGCGACTCCTCGAGTCCGGTCTGACCGGTTTCGAGTGCCTGTACAATGGATTCAAGCCGCTGTAACTGTTGCTCAAATCCCGGGGTGTCTTCGGTTGTTTTCTTTGCCATAAGCCGTAAAGTTAACAAATTTTCGATTCAGACTCTCATGCCTTTTTATCTGCACCTGTGATCACAGCGGTTGCCTCGCTGTTGGCCCATCCGATGCTGATTTCCTGACCGGGTACCGTCTGTCCGGCATGGGTGACCAGATGACCGCCGGAGGAGATGATGGCATAGCCCCGATCGAGAACACCGCGCGGATTGTAGGCAGTCAATGTCTGACGTTTCAGTGTGATTTCCTGTTTTCTGGCGGCAATAAGTCCTTTGGCTGCCAGGTTCATCCGGCCCACCAGATCATCCACCCGCTGCAGTTTCTGCTGGATCACATCGGCAGGCCGGTTAAGGGCATGGCTTTTCCGAAGGGCATCCAGGCGGATTTTCCTGTTATTGACCAGAGACCGGATTTCATCATTCAGGTAAGACTGATAGCCCAGAATGATTTCGATCAGTTCCCGGCGTTCCTTCACCACCAGTTCACCCGCCATGCTGGGTGTGGCCGCCCGGACATCGGCCACAAAGTCGGCAATGGTGAAATCGATTTCATGACCCACTGCCGAAATGACCGGTACTTCCGATGCAAAAATGGTCCGGGCCACCGATTCCTCGTTAAAGGTCCATAAATCCTCGAGTGATCCGCCTCCCCTGCCTGTGATGATGACATCAACCGGACAGGTGGTATTGAAATACGTCAGGCCTGCGATGACATCGGCGGCGCTTCCCTCTCCCTGAACGCGGGCCGGATACACATAAATGGTCACCATCGGATTCCGGCGTGTGATGACGGAAATAAGATCTCGGACGGCTGCCCCGGTGGGTGAGGTGACAATTCCGATTTTCTCGGGGTATGGCGGAAGGTCTTTTTTATGAATCGGATCGAACAAACCCTCGGCGTACAATTTCTGCTTCAATTTTTCAAAGGCCTGCTGAAGGGCCCCGATTCCCAGCGGTTCCAACGAACGGATGACCATCTGGTACTTGCCGTGGGGTTCATACACCGACAAATCGCCGGTGGCCACCACCTTCATCCCATCCACCGGCCGGACACGGAGTGCAGGAACCGACCCTCGCCAGATAACCGCGGGCAATTGAGCACCTTCATCCTTCAGTGTCAGATAAATGTGGCCCGAGGATTGCGCCCGGCAATTGGAAATCTCGCCTTCGATGCGAAGACTGGTAAAGCCGGTTTCAAGGACGTTTTTGATCTGTCGGGTCAGACCGGAAACAGTCAGAATGGGGGAATCGAAAAGATCGGACATGATTAACAACAAATAACTGAATATATTAGCAGTATGTCAACACCCGTCATTCTGCGTTTTCTCGATTCGGTCCGGGCGGAGGAGCTGGATTATCTGGCTCAGTGGCTGACCGATCCGGTCCCGGTGGAGTGTCTCGATCACCTGAGATATCTGATGTGGGTCCGTTACCGGCAGGTGCTGCGGAACGAACCGGTTCTCTCCGATTTCCAGTTGCTTGCCGAGGTATACCGCCGGTTGCTGAAGCAATTCATCCGGTATCAGTATGACGAGTCGCTGCGGACCCCGGCTCAGGAGCTGAAATACCTTTCCATTCCTGAACTGGGATCTCCCATGCTGAACCGCCGGCACCCTTTACCAACGGGGAACCGCTGATCGACTATTTCAGGAGCAGCATCCGGCCGGTTTGAGTCTGATTTCCCGCCCGGAGAGTGTAAAAATAAACACCGCCGGACAGGCCAGTGGCCGGAAACACCGTTTGGTGGAAACCCGCTTCAAGGTTACCATCGACCACTGTGGCCACCAACCGGCCCATCACATCATACACCTGCAAAGTGACTTTACTGTTCTCTGATAGCTGATAGCTGATCACTGTGGTTGGGTTGAACGGATTCGGATAGTTACCAAGCAACTGAAAACCGCCGGGAACGTCGTTAACCGACAAAATCTGACTGTAGGAAACACTGCCATCGAGATCAAGTTGCTTCAGACGGAAGAGTGATTGGTGAGTGGCCCTTCGACTCCGCTCAGGGACCATGATTTGTGATTGGAAGGAATAGGACTTTGATACATTTGTGGTTCCATTCCCAGCCACAAATCCGATGGTTTTCCATTCTGTCTCCTGACTTCCGGTCTCTTCGGGACCCTCAGGGTCCGGATGAAACCTCTGCACTTCCCACCCATAATTGTTCGATTCAGATTTGGTGGTCCAGGAAAGGTAAACCTGATTGCCCGAGAGGTAACCGGTGAAGGAGGAAAGCTCAACGGGCAGCGGACCGGAACTGCCCATCATCCGCGCCACGGCCACATCCTGGGTTTCTGCATCTGACTGATATCCGGCCATGACAATATTGCCATCATCCTGAACTTCTACCGAGAATCCGATGGACTGCCCGGTTCCGATGGGAACGGACCGGTAGCCCGAGTCGTAGAAATCCAGATCAAGCGCACCGCCTTCTTTCAGCCGCATGATGCTGAAGGTCCAGGTCCCTTCCACACGTGAATGGCCGGCCCAAACAGTCTTTCCATCGGCCTGAAGCTCGAGATCGTAGCCATTTTCGTAATCGCCAAAGAGCGAATAACTGGCGATTCCTTTTATCCCGAATGTGTCATCTGCTTTCCCATCAGACAACAGACGAATGACTGCGGCTTTGTATTTACCATCTTCAAACAGGGTTCCCCCAAGGTAAATGTGGTTTTCGAAATCGAGGCGCACGGCCCGGCAGCGATCGGTTCCATCGTTACTTTCCAGTATTACCGACCCCAGATCACCAAATCCTTCATCGATCCGACCTTCGGAATTTCCTTTGATCAGGGCAAAATCATCCGTTCCTTTCAGGTTGGTGTAGCCGGCAGCCAGAAAGGATCCATCTGATAAAAGGGCGATGGACCATGCCACGTCATTTCCACCCAGATCGAAAGTGGCAATTCCATCCGAATCGAAATCGGGATCGGGTTCTCCCGAAGGCTTTAACCGGACAACCACCATATCGTTGCTTTCCAGCATAACGGCCTGGCCAGCGAGCCAGATGTAGTCATTCTCATCGGTTACCACCGACCAGGCAGCCGAACTGTTTCCCACCGGAACGATGACCACCCCATCGGTTCCGAAAGTGGAGTCAATGGTCCCGTCATCATGGTAGCGGGCCACGGCCATGTGGTAACTTTCACCCGTTTGGACCTCACCGGCCAGCAGAATCATTCCATCGGGAAGAAGCGCAACCGAGTATCCATAGTCGGCACCTCCAGCGATATCGGTTGTCGCAATACCAGATATTCCAAAGGAGTCATCCAGCGTTCCGTCTTCGAGGTAGCGGATCAGCAGAAAATCCTGGTTTTCTTCCACCATGGCATATCCACCGACCAGAATACGGCCATCAGGTTGAATTTTAACCGACCGGCCCCACTCTGAGGCACCTTTTAAATCGGTCACGACAATTCCACCGCTGCCGAATTTATCATCCAGATCACCATCCTGTGCCAGAACCGGCGATGCAATCCCCAGAAAGAGTGCCATTACCCACTTTTTCATCCGCTTATCCTTTTATTAACTTTACTTAAGATACTCAGGGGTCTTAAATCATTCCACCCGGTGGGATTTGAACGCCGGAAGAAGCCGCAAAACCTTATCGCAGATCACAAAAAAAAAGGCTGCCCTTCGGATGCAGCCTTTTTTTCATTTTCACCATCAAGTGCATTTCACTGTCGGAGATTTCCTGTGCCCACATTCATAATGCACCCCAGCAAATTCACTCAGGCAATTCTATTATGTATTTTCTTATCATTATTCCCTGATTCACTGACGGTTCAGTGACATTGCTAAACCTATCTTTAAAATAGGTCATCATTGCCTGGTCATCAAAGAAACCACTGTTTTTCATAATTGAAAAGGCCCGTCTTTCCAGATTTGAATCAACACGGTAGAGGCCGGTATTAACAACATAAAAAAGCAACCTTCTTGTTATTAACGAGTTTGGATTTGAATCACAATAACTTAACACCTGTGATAGTAATTCGATTTTTTCATCGTTCTCTCTTATTTCTTTTGCTTCACTATATTTTTCATCCCGCCAAGTTGATATCCTGTTAATATACTCATAAATACTCTGTATCTGGCTATCCCATTCCTGTTTGTTTTCAACCACTTCAAAATTTACAATTGCCTTTAACTTTCGTGTATACTTGTAAGGATTTATCCGTTCTTCAGATAGGAAATTTTTATATCTGAATACCCTTGCGCAATATTGGAGTGAATACTTACCGGGTTGGTTTGGAAGCATTGAACGAAACCGTCCCTGGTCAAATAACTGGCTTTTTTCTGTAAGATATTCCCTGATCCAGGTATCTAAATTAAGATAATACGATTCACTTTTTCCGGGTAGTATCAAAACAAAACCAACAGGAGTATCCTCTGACATGCTGCAGTCGGTCAGATTCTGAAATCCATAATCAATTTGTAATTGCTGCCCCACTGCCACTGTATCCTGACTGGTATTCGTTATCGTCACCTTAATCAATTTGCTTTCGGTCTGGTTGTACGTGGGTTTTGAGTCGATGGTGTAATACACATCGAGTTGAAAGAAAAAGGCCATAATTAGTGCTAGCATGTATTAGTCTCTCGCGTTGGTACCTAAAAATGCACAATTCACAACGGTAAAACTCCCTCTAAGCGCAAAAAAAAAGGCTGCCCTTCGGATGCAGCCTTTTTAAACCAATCGATAGGAAAAATCTTTATTTAATCAGCATCATCTTCCGGGTCTGGTTAAATCCGTTACCCGAAAGCTGGTAGAAATAGAGTCCGGAAGAAACGGGGCTCCACTGCGGTCACGGGCCGACCACACCACGGTATTGGTACCCGCCGGACGGTCACCATTGATCAGTTCGGCTACTCTGGGCATTTAGCTAAAGGTGTACACCTACCCTGGACCCGGTCGAATGAAGGTCCTTACTTTTGCATTCCTACCAATTTTTCAATGGTTTTCATCGGCAGGAAGAGTTTTTTCGAATCTGGCAGCGGAATAAAGCCTAGATGTTGATAAAAGGATCTGGCTATCTCATCAATCGGGTCCACAAAAACCGCCATTGATCCGATGGAAGAAACAGCCACCTGCCAGGATCTTACCAATGCATCAATCAGCAACTGGCTGCCAAGGCCCATTCCCTGTGCAGACTGATCAACAGCCAACCGTCCAAGTAAGGTAACCGGTAAGTCTGTGTAAGATCGGGGTGGTTCCGGTTTAAAATCCGGTGGCCATTGGTTGTGTGGGATGCTGAGAGAGGATAACGTATAATACCCGATGACTTTGTTGCCAACCGGCGCATAAACAAAGCAAACGGCCAGTTTCCGCCTCATATCCTGTCCAGCCTGCTTTTTCAAATACTCATCTAAGGCCGGATACCCACAGGAAAAATGATTTTTTTGATGGGAACCAGTCAGGATTTCAGTAATCAAGGTTGTTTGTTTTGAGTATGCTGGAAATACCGGATGGCCGCCTGTTTTAGTGCATCATTGGGTTCGGGGGGTAATAACAGCGCATTAAAAAAAGCATCTCTGTCGGCATCTGACTGTAAAATCTGCTGATTTTGCCGGATAACCTGAATGGCCCGTTCCCGTGCGGTCGTCAGAATAAAATCGGAAAGGGATTTAAATCCGGCCAAACTTGCCGCCTGTTCCAGCAGATTCTTTTCTTCCCGGCTGAGCCGGGCATCAAATCGGGTGTGTGATGAGGTACTCATGTTTCTAATGTACGGAATATTACCGTACATAACAAATGATAAGATGACTGGGCTACGCCCTTGAATAACATGCCGCATTATTCCCGATCTACTACTACAAAGATGCCACCACTACGTGGCTGAAATACCATCACCACCGCTTTGAGTGGTTTTGGAGGGGCGTAGCCCTGACATCTTTTAAAACACCCGCCAGGAATGAATTCCCAAAGGGCGTAGCCCTTACATCTGAATTTCAGCCGGGAAGAAACTCTACCTGTAACCAAAAGACAAATGCAATTTGGATTTTATGCAATTATCACCGCTACCAGCTCTTTCCAATTCTTCCCTTTCCCGTCTTTTAATAGCAGATCACAAAAAAAAAGGCTGCCCCTGGGAGGCAGCCTTTTGTGTATAATCGACCGGGAAAAATCCTTACTTAATCAGCATCATCTTCCGGGTCTGGTTAAATCCGTTACCCGAAAGCTGGTAGAAATAGAGTCCGGAAGAAACGGGGGCTCCACTGCGGTCACGGGCCGACCACACCACGGTATTGGTACCCGCAGGACGGTCGCCATTGATCAGTTCGGCTACTTCACGACCAGTGACATCGTAGACCGTTAACCGCACTTTACCGCTCACCGGCAGGTTGAACCGGATGGTGGTGGAAGGATTGAACGGATTCGGGTAATTTTGTTCGAGTTCGAAGGAACCGGCCACTCCGGGCTTGTCATCCACGCTGGTAAACGTTTTCGGAGTCCAGAGCCTTTTGGTGGTGTAAATACGGTACTCGCCTGCTGCAAGCGACAGGTTCCCGGTGGTGTTTGAAATCTCGACCGAATCGGCTGTAAAGAAACTGTACCACCAACCGGTTTTTGAGAAATTCGGATTGATGTCGGCAGTGGTAACCCCAAAATTACCCAGTACCACCACATCCATATCGGCATGATACAGATTGATGCGCTTCATAGCACCACCGACATTCAGACTGACGTTGTTTGTCTCAAATGCAGGTTCTTCAATCTTAAGGCGGATAAGTTCGCTGAAGGTATCATACAACTTCCGGCGGTTGGTATCGGTCAGATACTCCCATTTGATGGGTTTGTTGCCGACCCTTCCATTGAAATCAATGCTGATGTCATAACCCAACTCGCCAAATTGCCAGATCATTTTGGGACCGGGAATCGAGAACAGGAAGGTAGCAGCCAGTTTGATCCGATCAATAGACGTGGCAAGTGTTTTGATATTGTATCCGCCCGAAGAATTTCCGTATTGCAGATTCTTATACATCAGCCTTTCTTCATCATGGCTTTCCATGTAGGTAACCACATGAGGAACAGTCCAGGTACGTGTGCCATAGTAAGCCCAACTTAAATCTGATTTACTTTGATCGTGATACCCCATGGTGCCTTCGTTGAAGTTTTTATTCATATTTCCCCACAACATGAAGCCGTGGTTGGCCAGCACCTTTTCCTCGGAATTGTCACCCAGATGTTCAAGAATCAGATAAGCCTCTGAGTCATAATCCCGCACCCGATCATACATCCGTTTCAGGATATCCACACGGGATTGATCATAATTTCCCCATAGCCCTACGTTGTCTCCCGAGTTTACCTGAGTAAATCCTTTCGAGAGGTCATAACGGTATCCATCCACCTTGTATTCCTGTATCCAGTGTTTATTGGCACGATCGAGGAGGTATTTGGTATGAACCGATTCATGATTCATGTCATACCCCACGTTGTAAGGGTGTCTGGCCACGGTGTTGAACCAATAGTTATCGGCAGAGGGAGGACCGTAATCACCAGTGGCATACAGACGAACCATGGAAGACTGACCAAAGGAGTGGTTATACACCACATCGATGATCACAGCCAGACCGATTTTATGACATTCATCGATGAACCGTTTCAGGTCGTTTTTGGTGCCGTAATACTTATCGGGGGCGAAGTAAAAGGCCGGGTTATACCCCCAGCTCTCATTTCCTTCAAATTCCTGAATGGGCATTAGCTGAACGGCATTGATACCCAACCGTTTCAGGTAGGCAAGCGAATCGATCAGCGTATCGTAGTCGTGGCGGGCAATGAAGTCGCGCAGAAGCAATTCATAGATGACCAGGTCTTCCTTCTTCGGTTTCACAAAATCGGTAACCTGCCACTCGTATTCTTCTTCATTGGTCTGAAAGACCGAGACAGGGAAATTGGTCTTTCCGGTCGGGTACGGTTTCAGGTTGGGATAGGTGACCGAGGGAATCCAGGTATCATCGGGGCTGAGCACCTTCTCGGTGTAGGGATCGGCAATTCGGAGCGATCCGTTCACCAGATACTGGAATCCGTATTCCTTCCCTGCTTCCAGGCCAGTGATGGTCACCCACCACATGACACTATCGGCCGATACCGAATACCGGTTCATAAAATACGCCGGATCGGGTTCCCAGTTCGAAAAATCGCCTATGACAAAAACGTGATCCTTTTTCGGTGCAAACAGCGCGAGAGTGACCTTGGTCGGATCGTCGTTGTAATAATTAATTCCGGGTTTGATTCCGGCAGGAACGGGAGAATCGGCAACCGGCGGAACCACGATGAAGGAGGTGTAGGCCGTATCGGTTCCGGAACCGGCATGAGCCACGGCCATCAGGACGGTTTTACCATCGGCCGAGGCAGTCACCGAGGTTTTCAGAGTATCGTTCATCACTTCCGTATTCAGGGATCCGTTCACATACAGAACGATCTTATCGACCGATCCGCCTGCGATGGCGGCAATGGCTTCCACATCGACTGCAGAGTTTTTGGCTACGAAGGAGGCGTTGGCCGGTTTATTGAAAATGACATTGAGATCGCCTTCGAAAATCGTCTGAAGGATGTCTTTTCCACCGGTATCCTTCCCTTCTTTCCAGGGACTGGTTGCACTGCGGAACACAAAGGCCAGTTTTTTAATCTTATCGCCCGAAGCCACACCATAGTAAGTTCTCGGGTTGGATATCGTAAGCGTGTACTTGTCGGTGGCGGTCCGGGTCAGTTTGGTTTCGGGGGTATTGGTTCCCCAATTGGTTTTGACATATTTCCAATCGGTATCGCTGGTGCTTTTATCGGTAATAACCCCGGTATGGGCATAGACATCGCCGGTAAATCCCTTCAATCCGGCGGTACCGCGATCGGCATAAAAGGTAATGGTGACACTTCCCGTTTCGGTCGGAAAAGCCGGATTGGTGGTGATCACCTGCGAAAAGGCAGCCGGGGCAACCAGAAGCAGAATCACGGTGAGCAGATTTTTCATAAGAGCTCCTAATCTCACTTGTTTTGACAATTTTTTACATTTTAGCAAAATGACGACTCTTTTGCAAGCGCTTTCACCTAAAAGAAGGAGCGGAAAAGCGTCCCTGTTTCTTCGGGGCACTCCTGCATGACCAGACGCAAAGCAAAGGCCTCGAGTCCGGTGCGGTGGCAGTATTCGTTGAGCAACAGGCCAGCCACCTGAGTCTGCGCCGGTCCGGCCGGACAGTCGAACCAGACGATATCTCCCGGGTTGGCGGTTGCCGCGACCAGCAGGCCGAGAGGGTCTTCTTCATGAACAACCGCCAGTCCCTGAAAGTTGCCGGTAAAATACATGTCATAAAACCGATCGAGGGCGTTATAATCGGGATTGGAACCCGCCACCATCCAGTCCAGCCAGATTTCGTAGTCGACTTCGCGGAAGTCGATCACCCAGACTTTCAGTTCAGAATGACTCACCGGATTCAGATCCGGCCGGTTAACCGGCGGTTTTCGATGGAATGAATCAGATCGGGAACCTGATTCCAGTGGGTCGCCACCGCATCGGCGCTGTTGGATTTCAGATCGGCAAGGTTGGCACCTGCATACAGAATGGACCCGGCACCAATGGCTCGAGCCCCGGTGATATCGGTCCGTTCCATATCGCCGATGTGCAGAAGGTCAGTAACCGGAATTCGGGCCGAATCGGCAATTTTGTGGTACATGGCCGGGTGTGGTTTCGACACACCATTTTCATCGGAGAAGGAGAGAAACGAAATGTACTGTCTGATTTCATAGCGTTCGAGAAGTGATAAGACCACCCTTCCAGGGGAAAAATGGGTGTCCGATATGATTCCGATCCGGTAGTCCGAAGCCAGTACCGGCAACACATCGGCCAGGCCGGGAGTCAGGGCCGGAGGGGCCACCAGAATGCCTTCCTCGAACAGGTCGGTCACCGAGCGGCGCAGTTCCTGATTGCCTGTCAGCCCCACCCGATCGAGAATCCGGTCGGTCAGGTCGGCTGTAACCGGGGTTCTGTGTTCATTTTTCCAGATCAGATCGAACCAGTGAACCTGTTCTTTGATCAGTTGTTCAGATTTTTCTTTGGACATATCGGGTACATGCGGAGACAGCAGACGGGTAAGCCCCGAAATGCGATGTGCCCGGCGTGCCTCGGTGTTGGAGGAGTCGATGATGGTATTCCACAAATCGAGTGAGATGACCCTGAATTTCATCCGACCAATTGCTCCAGATAGGACCGGAGTAACACTTTTGTCAGTTTGATGGATTTAGCCACATCGGGCTCCAGATCGGTAAGTGCCAGAACCGTCCAGTTTGGAGGAAATTTCAATCCGCCATCGACCTGACCGGCCAGAACCACCACCTGTTTGCGGAAATCGAGGAAATTGGTCAGCCATTTTCCCTGAAAGGTCTGAAAATCGATTTTTCCCTCGCCCGTCAGGACCACGTCTGCATGTGCAATGGCTTCGGCAAACCGGGGGGTTTTCGAAAACCACACCGTTCCATGTTCAAATTTACACGGAAGAAAAACCGAGGGAAGCAGCATAAGTCCGCCACCGGCCCCGCTCAGTTCCCGGGGAATGTTCCACTGAGTCCGCCAGGTGGAGAAAACCGATTTCAGAGTGGCCACATCGGTTGCCTTCAGGCCTTTCTGGTCACCATACAGGTTAATAAAACTATCGGATCCTTCCTGGGGAATGACCGCATCATAGATAAAATGAATCAGGGGGAATTTCGCGGTGGGCTTTTCGATCCGGCGGATGTCGGGCCAATCGGATGGATTGGCCGTCAGCGGTGCACCCGTTGCAGAGAGAAACCGGAAACCCAGTCCTTCGAGAATCCCGATACCTCCATCGATGGTGGCGGTTCCTCCCACTCCCACGTAGATTTCCGTCAGGGCAGGATACAGTTTCATCAGCGCCTGAATGGCCACTCCCAACGGGCGGCTGTTATACATCATGGGATTCCGCTGCGCAGCCGGAATCTGTTCCAGCCCAATCAGAATGGCCGATTCCAGGGCGGCGGACTTTCCATCCTGACTGATCCAGACCTTTTCGGGATTGTAAAACCGGGTCCCTAACCGTGGAATCTGAACCGTGATAAAATGGCCGGGCTGGCAGAGAGACAATGTATCGAGAAATCCGTTGCCACCATCCGAAGCCGGAAACATGGTCAGATTGCGGAATCCGCGGTTGAACAGGTACGCCTGAATAAATTCGGCAGCACCGCGTGCAGTGAGGCTGTCTTTAAATGCGGTCGGAGCGACCAGAATGTGTTGTTCGGGACTCAGTTTCATCAGGTATGGTTCAATAGTTTGATCTGTGAAAGAATCATGTTCAGAGCAATTTCGTTTTCGCCTCCCCGGGGAACAATCACATCGGCCCAGCGTTTCGAAGGTTCCACAAATTCGAGGTGCATGGGTTTGACGAAGGTGATGTACTGATGAAAGACACTTTCAACTGACCGACCGCGGTCGGTGATATCACGTTTCAGACGGCGGAGCAGCCGTTCATCGTCATCGGTATCGACAAAGATGCGGATGTTAAACAGATCGCGCAGTTTCTTTTCACAAAAGATCAGAATGCCATCCACAATGATCACATCGGTCGGATTCACTTTTCTGACTTCCTTCAGCCGTCGATGCGTGGAAAAATCATACACCGGCATTTCGATGGACTGCATCTTTTTTAACTGTTTGATGTGGTCGATCATCATGGCCGTTTCGAGTGCATCGGGATGGTCGAAATTGATATCGGTGATGGGGCGGTCGCCGTAAAAGGACAGATCGCGGTAATAGGAGTCATGGTTGATCACCACCAGTTTTTCAGGTCCGATGTGATCGGCAATTTTTCTGGTAAACGTCGATTTTCCCGAGGCAGTGCCCCCGGCGATTCCGATAATAAGGGGTTTCATAGCTGAACAGACAATTGGTTAAACAAGGGGTTGAACGGGTAACAAGATGTTGAATGTGGTTCCCTGACCGGGCGATGAAGCGACATCGATGGATCCGTGATGCTGCATAATCACCGAATACACGCCAGGTAAACCAAGAGAGGTTCCTTCTCCCACCCGTGTGGCAGCAAAAAACGGTTCAAAGACAGCAGGTAACTGCTCTTCAGGAATTCCCTTCCCCGAATCGGTCCAGCGGATGTGCATCATGGATGACAACACCGATCCCTTTCTGACCTGAAGAGTCTGGGTATCTATCTGAATCAGGCCCTTGCCATTCATGGACTCCTTGGAGAACAGGGCCAGGTTCACCAGCATGTCATGCAGCAGGGTTTCATCATACCGGATCCCATCTTCCTTTGCATCGGTATGCACATCCAACTGAATGCCATCACCCAGAATATCTTTCAGGGAAGGTGTTTCCCGGCGGATAAATTCATGGAAATGACCTGTGATAAAATCGGTGGCCCGGCGGGAACTGAACCCGACCAGTTGCCTGATCACGGCAGCGGCGCGTTGTGAAGCGGTGAGAATCTGGTCGGTATGTTCAAGAATTTTCTGGTCGGTGGTTCTCAGACGGATCAGCTCGGTATTGGGGATAATCACGGCGAGCAGGTTATTAAAATCATGGGCCACACCACCAGCCAGCCGGCCGATGCTTTCCATGCGCCGGGACTGGGCCAGTAACTCCTGCAGGTGCCGCTGTTCGGTCACATCGCGGAGAAAAAGCTGAAACATCAGCAGGTTATCACGAACCATGGCATTGGCTGTCAGTTCGAGGATCAGCCGGCGGTCATCATGGGCAGTCAGGGTTATCAGACGGGCTTCTTCACCAGAAACCGTGCCTGAACCGACCTTTTCGAGCCAGGTTTTTAAACTGACCCGTTCCTCGGCGGTAACCAGGTTCCACCAGTTTTCTCCCGCTTCCCCCATTCCGGTCAGGGTTTTAAACCGGTGATTGGCAAACCGGATGGTTCCCTCGTGATCGATGTGTACAATGCCATCCTGAGCCGTTTCGAGGAATCCGCGGATGGTGGCTTCTTTTTCGGTGGCCAGTATGGTCATCTCATTCAGCCTGCGGTTCTGGCTTTCAAGATTACTGATGGCGGACTGGACAGCTTCTGCCATTTCATGAAACCGTAGGATCAGGTCACCAATTTCATCGGAGGGCAGGCGATTAATCCGGAAATCATAATGTCCCTGCTTGTATTCCTCTGTGGCCAGAATCAGCCGGTTAACCGGTGCTTTCATAATTCTGGCCGACCCGATTGCCAGAATGGTACCCAGCGCCAGAAAAGCCAAAGCAACATAGATCAGTTCCAGAGTCATTTCTCTGACTGCTCTTTTCACCGAATCGGCTGAAAAGGAAAAAACCACCACTCCGTTAAAGGCAAACCGGTTTTTCTCTGTAAGACGCACGCCGGAAGTCACCAGCGGGGAAATGACCCAGAAATAAGCCGCCGTGTCAGAAGTGATCAGCACCGAGCCCCGATCAATCCAGTTGCGGTAATCGAACAACCGTCTTGACACACTATCGGGAAGAAACAGTTTGGAGGCCGCATCGGTTCTGAACGACAGAATGAGGTTTCCGCTGGCGCCATAGACATCGGTGGTTCCCGATTCGGGTAACCGGTTTAACAGCAATCCCACCCGTTCTGCCAGCGGCAGTGGTGAATTTTCGAGAATTTCATTAAAAAACACCGGCATGACCAGTTCGCAGGAGTTGACCGCATCGGCATGCAGACTGGTGATCAGTTCCTGCTTCTGCCTGTCAATCACCAGGTAAATCAGACCCGAAATGACGATCACAAGCACGCCCACAATCAGGGTGGCAAATTTGACAGATATGGGTAACCTGAGTTTCACCGGGCTCCTCTGTTAAGCAAATGTTCAACCGTTTCGCGGGAATCACCCGGGTATTTACGGAACAGCAGCATGGTCCGGACTTCCTTAGACAGCACATTGATGTCTGCGGAAGACCAGGTTGAAAGGGGTACCCGTCTGGCCGGAACCGTCAGCAATTCACGGGCGCCTGACCGGCTTTCCTTTCCTCTGATGATCTGGTTAATCTGACTGGTCATGGGTGGGTAAGCCACACTTTCCTTCAGCCAGCGGTCGTAGGAGAAATCGGAAACCAGAAATGTGAGGACTTTCCAGGCGGCTTCCGGGTGTTTGGTCCCTGACCAGATTCCCCAGCCGACCGTCGTCAGAATCAGAACCGGAGGCTGACCGGCTTCAGCGGCCGGGAATGGATAGATCCGGAAACGAAGGTCGGGAAAATTCTGTGTGAGGTACGGGAAGAACCAGATTCCCTCAATCACACTTCCCGCCTGCTGCCGAGCGAAATAGTTGGTCGATTCTCTCACGTTATATTCTGGCAGCATCCATTTATTCACAGCCCACCAGGAAAAGTAAGTGAGCGAAGGTCCGATTACCTCGGAAGGTTCGAATGGCTGAAGCGGGCGGTTCCCATACAGGGAAACCACAAGCGGAAAGACTTCAAAATCATGACCGCGAAACACCAGGGCCCCGACGTGTGTGTTTTGTTTAAAACCGGATGATGACATTTTTTCGAACCAGATGGCCAGGTCATCCAGCGTGGCAGGCCCGCCGGCTGACAGTCCGCAGGCCTCACGCCAGGTTTCGTTCACCACAAGGCCGATGTAATTAAAGTCTTTGGGAATGGCAAAATACTGGTTTCCGGGAAGACGGAACGCATCAAGGGCCGGTTGATGAAAATCGGATTTCCCCGGCGTTCCGCGTTCGAGAAACCGGTTCAGGTTCAGAACCCCGCCATGACTGATAAACAACGGCAGATCGGCATCACGCACATAAAAAATATCGGCAGACAACCCCGACCTGAATCCTGAAATGATGCTTTCATTGTAATAATCGGTCAGCGGGATGGGTTCATAAGTTGCCAGGATCTGATCCTGTGATGCATTGAACTGACTGATCCGGGCTTGTAATTCCTTCTGTTCTTCCTCGGATGTGGCCCAGCCTGATACCACGATTTTCTGCCGATCCGCAAGCGAACGGGCGTTCCACTCGGGAAACCCGTTCATTAAAAGCATCAGAAGCAGCGGATACAGTAAGGTCATTCTCAGGCCGTTATTCTTTAAAATCAGAAAAATAACGGATTCCGGACGGATTATCGACCAGACAATCCGAAAAAGGAGCGGAGGTTACCGGTGTGCAGTCAGCAGGAAGACCGGTCCTGACTGGTCATACCGGGTAACGGACAGGCCGTTTGATGTGAAATGGCGGATGATCTGATCCTTCGGGAGGAAGGACAGACCAGACCAGGAGAGGGCGGTCTGGATGGCTCTGCCTGCCGGGGATTCTGCAGTCTGGATTCCCATAA
This sequence comes from Bacteroidota bacterium, assembly GCA_013360915.1. Taxonomy (NCBI): domain Bacteria; kingdom Pseudomonadati; phylum Bacteroidota; species Bacteroidota bacterium. Next base: position 32,120 of record JABWAT010000002.1, on the reverse strand, counting down.
AAAAGACCGAGCCGCCAGGAGACAGCATCCGGTAAACCTGACGGAGAACCAGATCGGGATCGGCAAATTCGTTCAGCGATCCACCGCAGATCACCAGATCAACCGATTCCGGTAAAAAAGCCGGCTGTTCTGCATACTGTCTGATGTAGTGGAAACGGGGAACCGGACCGTTTAACCTTGCTGCCTGCCGGAGCATGGGAAGGCTGTAGTCAAGAAACCAGACCTGGGTTCCTGACAGGTGCTGACCCACCGTCCGTCCATACAATCCGGTTGAGCACCCCAGATCGACCACCACCCGGGGTGAGACCTGCCCGGCGAAGGTTTTCAGCCGGTTGAGTTCTTCCCGGACCGTCAGACGCCCGCGGGTCAGAATCGCCAGCGACTGGTGACGCCAGATTCTCTCATACGACCAGGCGGTGACGGTGAAAAGATTGCTGATCTGAGCAGCAGACAGGTAGGGGTCTTCCCCTGTGATAAAATCGACCGAACGGCCCGGAACCGGAAGCCGGAGTGGAACCCATCCGGAAGACGAAAGCGGATCGTTCAGATCCATGTGATTTCCCGGTACGAAACAGCCACTGGTTTACCTGACATCCAGGGGCGGATGGTTGACCAGGTTTCTCTGAAAAAAGCCGACATCCGGTAATGAGTCAGGTGGTCTTCAGTGTCCCACACCGACAAGGTGGAAAACACGGCAGGATCCTGTTCATCTCTCAGTAACTTCACATCCCTGCAACCCGGAAACGTCAGAATCACCGGTTGAACATGCTGATAGGTGTGCAGAAATTCATCCCAGCGGTCTTCAGAAAACCGCATGGTAACCAGCCGGTAAATCATTCCTGCACCTTTTCAACCACAATCTGTGAGCCGGGACGGATATCGAATAAACCAGCCGCATTGGCGTGAAAAACTGCCACTTCCAGATAGCCTCCCGAACCAATCAGGGCAACCGCATCGCCGGGTTCCACATCGCTGTAGGTGCGGGAAACCGGCAGCGGATCCCAGCCGGAGAGACTGACCTGCACAGGTTGACCAGCCGCCCAGTTTTCTAAAAACGAACGTGAAATATTCGAAATGGCATTTCCGAAATGATCGATGTGAATAATCTGCCCGATGATCCGGTTTTTGTCATACACCGGCAAACTCCAGCGCAGATCGGTCATGGTGGTTCGGCCGGGTCCCAGCAGATTCATGGGAACTCCGGCAGAAAGCCAGGCCGCGGCAGGTGAAAACACATCGCGACCATGAAAAACCGGACTGATTTCCCGGCTCAGATAGGCTGGATTCTGAATCGAAACCATCTGTTCAGGCTCGGTGGTATCGAGAGCAAGGGTGAGAATACCGTTATCGGGAGCCACAAAAAACTGTCCGTGATGAAAAACCGCAATGGCATCACGGTCTCCACCCACATCGGGATCGACCACCACCAGATGAATCGTGGCCGGCGGATAAAACGGCAGGGTATTGCGCAAGGTAAACGCGCCCTCGAGGATATTCTGCCTTCCGACAAGGTTGGATGTATGAATGATTTCGGCAGACGGATTGATCTGACGGATCTGACCAATCATGCAGGAAATATAGGAATCCCTGATTCCGAAATCGGTAGTAAGGGTGATCAGTCTGGCCGTTTTCATCAGCGGATAATTTCTATCTGAACATTGGCCAGTCCGGTACCCAGCATATCGAGTTCACGGGCAGCCCCATAACTGAGATCGAGGATCCGGTCATCGACAAAAGGACCCCGGTCGTTCACTTTGACCACCACTGATTTTCCGTTTGCCAGATTGGTTACCTTCAGTCTGGTGCCAAATGGAAGCAGCCGGTGAGCAGCCGACAAACCATACATGTCGAAGGTTTCGCCGTTTGCGGTTTTCCGGCCATGAAATTTTGCACCGTAATAACTGGCAACTCCGGTCAGAACCGCTTCCTCTTTCTTTGCAGGAACCGGGGTAGTGGCCTCCGGTTTCCGGGTTGGTCTTTTCTCGGATGTAAACCGGGCTGTGCTGCCGCACCCCGTCAGGAGACCGAGTGTGATTGCGCAAATAACCAGGGAAAAGCTTGAGACAGATCGCATATCAGAGATAGCTGGTCTTGTTCCGTAACTTCAGCTGATCCACCACGTTCTTTACTTTCTGGCTTTCACCCTTTTTACATATAAGAATTGCATCATCCGATTCAATCACAATAAGGTCATCCACTCCAACCAGAGCAACCAGTTTAGAAGCCTGAACCAGGTTTCCCGTTGACTGCCAGGCAATCCGGTCGGAAGAACCGGCATTTCCATCCTCCCCGATGGGAGTCAGACCGGCCACTTCATCCCAGCTGCCGACATCGGACCACCCAATATCTGCGCGGAGGGCCAGAACCAGATCGGCCTTTTCCATTACCCCATAATCGATGGATGTGTTGGGCATCCGTGAGTAGGCTCCCAGGAGCGCATCCTGATAGTCGGGAGTCCTGATAGCAGATTTAAGAATCATCAGTTCTTCATACAAATCCGGCATGTAGCGCTGGAAAGCCTCCAGGATGGCCTGTGTCCGCCAGATGAACATTCCGGAATTCCAGGTAAAATCCCCTGCTTCGAAAAACCGGACAGCGGTTTCATAATTGGGTTTTTCGGCGAAGGTTTTTACATGATAGGCAGAGGGAAATCCGTCAATCCGGATGTCTTCATCCAGTTGAAGGTATCCATAGCCCGTTTCGGGTCTGGTGGGTTTCAGACCGATGGTCAGCAGAGCATGGGGTTCTGCTTTCGCCAGCCGGATGGCCTGATCGAGCAGCCCGATAAATTCACTTGCCTTTCCGATGAGGTGATCACTCGGGAGCACCACCATGACTGAATCGGGGTCATGCGTGCTCAGATGAATGGCGGCAAGACCGATGGCAGCGGCTGTGTTCCGGCCAAATGGTTCCAGCAGAATCTGATTCGGCGGAATGCCGTTCAGCTGACGGCTCAGCAGTTCACGGTGTCCTTCATTCCCTACAACGAAAATCCTGTCTGGTGAAAACAGTGGGGCCAGCCGGTCAACGGTGGCGACAATCATGGGTTTCGGATTGGCGATGGGCAGAAATTGTTTCGGGGACTGGTTTCTGGAAACCGGCCAGAAACGGGTTCCGCTTCCGCCGGCCATGATGACAGCATAGTTCATTGGATGGGTCTTTCATTCCCGGTCACCGGTAAGGCAGCGCGGGCAGCTTCTAGTTCTTTTTTCATGGTTTGGGCCACTGACCGGTTGGGAGCAACTTCCAGAACACGGTTAAGGACCTGCATGGCTTCATCTGCCTGTCCGTTTGCAATATAGGCATGCGCCAGATTTTCCATGGCAGTAAAAAAATTAAATTGGTGTCTGATGGCAATCAGATAGTGGCTGATGGCTTTATCATACAAGCCGTATTCATGATACAGATACCCCAGATTGTTGTGGGCCATGGCATAGGTCGGATCCAGTGTGACAGCCAGATTCAGATAGCGGAAGGCATCATTCAGGTTTCCGAGTTTGAACTCGGCCACGGCCAGATTGTTGTAAATGTCGACATACCAGGGAGCCAGATTCACGAGTTGACGGTACAACCGGGCTTTTTCCTCCTGATCAGACGTGGTATCAGCGATGGATTTTATCTCAAGCTCGGACCAGGACAATTCACTTGATGCAAATTTTCCGGCAATTTCGAGATTGATCCGGGCTGTTTCATACGCCGGATCGGCCTTGAGTGACTCTGAAAAATAACGGGTGGCATTTTCTGTGTCACCTTTCAGCAGGCGCATGTGACCTTTGTTGTTCAGCAGCCAGGCATTCCCCGGCAACAATGCCAGCGCCTGATCGAAAATGGCTTCCGCCGAGTCATTTTCACCCAGATAAAAGTAGGACAACCCTTTTGCATTCAGCATCAGAGGATAGTCATCCGGAAGTAAATGGCTAACCTCATCGTTTAACTGGTTGGACTGATTGATGACAAACCGTGAATTTCCTGTATTAAGCGAATCGGCCAGGTCGGAAAGCAGCCGCTGAAGAGTCTCTTTACGGGCCGTTTTGGTTTCGCGGTTAAACGAAAGGTACTGGCAGGCAGTCAGAAATTGCAGGGCAGCCAACCAGGAAACCAGATGATAGGAAATCTTCACAGTTCGTCCTGTCATTCAGCCTTCAGCATTTTCCCGGTCTGATAAACGGTTTTTTCTCCGTAGCGGATAGCCGCCCGGTACAGATAAACTCCGTTGGCAACCCGGTCCCCGTCCTGATCGCGGCCATCCCAATGAATGGCATTGTGACCGACCACCGGTTTGCCGATTCTGATGGTTCTGATTTTAAGGCCGTTGATCGTAAAAATATGGATCTCCCCGCTTTCAGGATCCTCAAATCCGCCCAGTTCCAGATAAATCTGGGTTTCATCGGCAAAGGGGTTCGGGTAGTTGGCCATGTCACGGATTCCCGGAGAACCATCGACAACCACCTGCCAGGACTCGGTTTTGGGTTCAACCGAGTAAGGTCCGAATGGTGGCTGAACACTCACTTCAAAACGATTGATTCCTTCGACCAGTCCTGCCGTAAATTTCAGAATGCTTTCGGTCCTGTCCTCCGATTGTTTCAGAGTCAGAGAGTTACCGGCCGGCACAGGCGCACCATTCAGGTAAATACCGATCCGGGTGGTATCATCGAGTAACAGATAGTCGGTGTACCCGATCACCACTTCATACTCGCTGGTTTTGGGCACCAGACTCCGTTCGGATGTCAGCAATTCGGTGGCCCGGTGGTACAGCCGGATATCCGGATTGAAATCATCCACACCTGTTGCGACCACCACCGACATGGAATCGGTAACCGTTGAAAATTCATCCAGAATACCGGCACCGGTTAACGTCATGGAGAGCAGATAGTCCCCCGTATCGGTAAGCGTTCGGGCAGGAACGGAAAATTGAACTGACATACGGGATTGTGACCGGAATATCGTTGAATCCACTGTATATAAATCACCGGTGGTTTTACTGATTTTGAAACGGATAGAAACCGGGGAAAGCGGATCGGCTCCCGTACTGAATAAAACAGCGCCATAACTGAATGGGGCTCCTACAATCACTTCAGGTTCCGGTACCACTGAACTGATCAGTCCGGACCGGATGACAGGAGTAAAAACAGACTCCCCTGCCACCAGTCTGATGCTGGTATCCGGAGTCGAATTGGAAAACCGCAAAAACAATGTATCAGCATTGTCCACCGGAAGGATCTGTTTTCCCGCTGGGAGATCCAGCCAATCGGAATTATTCAGCGACCAACCGGTTCCATCAGAATGTTGGTTGCTGATGGTAACCGAGCTGAGCAGGACCGGTGCTTTCAATGGTATTTTCAGGTGACCAGTTGCCGGATAGGCTTTCAGATTCTTTTCAACATAAACGGTCAGCAGACTGCTTCGTGCCCACCCTTCAAGCAAGGGTTTGGGGGTATCATCCAGTTTTACAGCAAACGCCCATCCCTGCCGGCTGGCAAGCGAATCGAGATAACGGCTCCCCAGCGAGCGCATCAGTGATTTCAGGGAGGGTGTCAGTCGCCGGCTTCCTTCATCCTTCACCGCAAAGGCCAGAATATCCCGTGTGGAAAGCCGATCCCGTATCCAGTTTTCCAGCTTTCGGGTATTGGCTGTATCCAGATAGGTATCAAACTCGGTGTATTCCCTGATGCTGAGTGTGACACTATCGAGTCTCGCAGCCAGCATGCCGCGAAACTGACCAAAAACAGTGGTGGATCCGCTGGTGATATAGGCAGTATTGATGGCGTCAAATCCAGCGCTTCCGATGGCAAACAGCTGATCGGTTGGTTCGAGGCTTACTGTTCCATTCTTCAGACGGACCCCATTTCCGGCCAGAATCACCGGTGGGGATGATAAACGGTTTTCCAAACCGGTGGCATCGGTGTAAAAGGTCATGTCGGTGGGTTGCGGATTGTCATTGGTCTGATACCGGAGGGTGACACGGGTTTCAGCGGACAGTCCGCGGAGATCCATCACCAGTGAGTCCAGGCCATTCATCAGCCGGTTTCCCGAACCCAGTAACTGACCATCCTGATGGAGGACCTGCCAGGTGACCGTTACAGGCCGGGGAGCATACAACCACACCGTTTTTTCTTCGGCCCTGATGTATTGCTGATCGACCAGATTGTAAACCGTCAGCCGCTGCTGCGGAATGGTAACCGGGACAGCCAGTCTGTTGTTGGCCTGATCTTCATCCTCGGCGTTCCACCAGGAAACGGATGCCTCGAGAGGCCAGGTCCCGGGTTGAGTGATTGTCAGGGTATCATAAACGGTCTGGTAAGAGCCGGTCAGACGAATGGTCCTGGGTTGATAAATCATTCCATCGGGCAAACCGGTCAGGTCGATCAGCACCGAATCACCGGTAACCATTCCGTTATTCTGAAGATTATAGCGAACCACCACCGTTGAATCATTCACTTTCCAGGCCAGCGTCTGCGGAGTCAGTGATATATCGGGTTTCATCCGGATGGGAATTTTCAGGGATGGATCCCCGATGTAAATGTATTGCCGGATGATAGACCGTACTCTGTCATTGGTGCGGTAGCGGACCGCCAGAGAATTTTTGGCCCGTGTGATTGCTTCCATAAAAACCGGATTCCGGTTTTTGAACAATTCGGTGTAAATGCCACGAACCAGAATGTCATCAAGGTCAATGTAGCCCAGCCCCGAAGTTCCCATGAACCCGATGGCCCCGCGGTCTCCCGCGAGAACGAATTCCTCGGCGAAACTATCCTGGTTCGGATTGGCAATGTCACCGGTAAAGCAGGTCATGGAGGTAATGAACGGATACAACGTATTTCCGCCAGGCAGTGACCTCACATCACTCAGCATCAGATCCCAGGTCCGGCTGCCGGCATGACCGACAAAACTGACCATTCCGACCCCTTCTTTGAAAAGTTTCTGAATTTTGGGAGTTTCTCGTCCTGCATCCAGATACCCTTCCGTCCGCTTGATGACGGTGTCGATCACACCCGCAATGGAAGGATCGTAAACAAATTCATTGATCAGTCTGGAGGTCTGATTAAAAAACAACCTGATTTCGTTTTTATCAAAACCGCCATTGATAAAACCAAACCGTTTGATATTCTGATGGTTGCGGGCCTGTTTCCTGTACTCGGTCAGCTTGGAAATAAACCGGTATCCATCGGCCTCGGTCGTGAGCGGCAGACGACCGATCGGAATGAAGGAGTACACGCGGTTGGTATCGGCAAAGGCCACCATCCATTGGTCAGAAACGGGATTTCCGTAGGAAGGAACAAAATTCCGTTTTCCAAAACGGGAAGTGATTTCACGATGATCCCAGCTGGAATTTCCAACCAGCAGCACATATTTCAGCGATGAGTTGCGGTTGTATTCATCCCAGAGAAAGGATTTAATGGCATGAGGGGTGGGATTTCCTGCGGAATAAGTCCAATAAACCGATGGGGTCTCCACCACCCGGCTGGTCACGCCATCCATATCCTTGCGAAGAATGGAGTAATCATCTGCAAAGGAACGGAAGTCAGGATGGGTGATGATGATCATTTGTTCCTGACCTGTTGAAAGTGATTCAACCGGATTGGGCGTTTTCATTGGCTGGTTTTTGGCAAGATTGGCCAGAATCCAGCGGGAGCCGGTCAGACCGGATACTGAAAAGACAATCCGCTTGACCGATGAAATCGAATCCTTCAATGCTGGTAGCACAACCTGACGGGATAAGGTATCAATCAGAACAAAACGGGAAGCTGGTGCCACATGAAAACTCAGAAACTGACTCTGGCGCAGATTGCCTGGTTTCTCAAATTCCAGATACGTGGTATCGAGTGTTCCGGCGAACCGGCCGGCTATTTTTACCCAGTCCACATAAATGCGGTCAACGGATGTATTGGTGAATCCGGTATTCTTTATGGTCACATTCCGGCTCTGACTGCTGGAAACGGTCACGGGATAGGTTATATCACTCAGCGTATACCCCGAAAAATCCTGGTCACGACTCTGACCCTGGAAGGTGACCGATACCCGGTGATCAGGATTGGTGGCGGAATCCCGCGAAATTCCCCTGACCCGGACGGTCAGTGTGGCACCCCGGGTAAATCCGTTGATTACAGCCGGAAAACCGACCGTATGAGATCCGCCCTTGTTCAGTGATTTCATAACCCAGGTTTCGCCGCTGACCCGCTCACTCCAGTTGGTGCCGGTATTTTCCCCCTGATAGTATTCGGCATCGGTTTCCACATGAATGGTAAAACCAAGTGTATCCACCGGTCCGGTGGTGTAACCGGATAAGGAAGAGGTGACCACCTGATAGGGAAGGTTATCTGGTCCCGAGGGGTAGAGACCAAGCGGCTGAGAAAGGCTGTACTGATTCAACATCTCCCCGGCAAACTCCGGATCGGAAGACCGGTCAGGAAAGACCACCAGATAAGGTTGACCCTGATAGGAAAACCAGGGGATGGATTGACTGTAATGGGTCCGCACCGTTACAGACGTCAGGTCAGGAATCTGTTCGGGGGCCACCCGGACAAGGCCAGGTTTATCGACAGAAAGAAGGGATTGTGCAAAAACGGCCGAACTTCCCGCCCAGCACATCATAAAAACCACGGGCAACAGCCGTCGAGTAATCATAAACCTCCCCGTAATCCGGCTACCGTTTAACCATTCAGACGATGCCGGTTCTCTCTGAACCACCGGACGGTTTCACGGATTCCCTCATCAAGTGAAATTCGTGCAGACCATCCCAGTGAGGTTAACCGGCCGACATCCATCAGTTTGCGGGGAGTACCATCCGGTTTGGTGGTATCGAAAACAAGATCACCCGAAAAACCGGCAGCAGAGGCAACCGAGGTAGCCAATTCCCTGATCGTCACATCGGTTCCGGTGCCAATGTTAACAAAATCGTTACCCGAGTATGTTTTCATCAGAAATACACAGGCATCGGCCATGTCATCCACATGAAGAAATTCCCGTCGTGGCGTACCGGTTCCCCAGACCGTCACGGTTTTTTCTCCCGTTTCGGCGGCCGTAACAAATTTGCGGATCAGCGCCGGGAGAACGTGGGAGTTTTCCGGATGAAAATTGTCATTCGGACCGTACAGGTTCGTTGGCATGACCGAAATGAAGTTGGTACCATACTGACGGTTGAGATTTTCACACAGCTTAATGCCCGCAATTTTTGCGATGGCATAGGGTTCATTGGTGGGTTCAAGCAATCCGGTCAGCAGGCTGTCCTCCTTCAGAGGCTGAGGTGCCAGCTTTGGATAGATGCAGGAACTTCCCAGGAACATCAGTTTGGTGGTGCCGGTTTTCCAGGCACTTTCAATGACGTTATTCTGGATTTTCAGGTTTTCGAGCAGAAAATCGGCACGGTACACATTGTTTGCATGAATACCCCCGACTTTAGCTGCGGCCAGGTAAACCAGAGCCGGTCGCTCTTTTTCAAAAAATGCACGGACGGCCACCGAATCGGTCAGATCCAGTTCTGAACGGCCTCTGGTCAGGATATTGGTATATCCATCCCTCTGTAACCGTCTTACAATTGCAGAGCCTACCAGACCACGGTGACCGGCCACAAAAACCGGCAGATTCAGTTCACTCATCCGCGCGCAACCTTGATCTTATGCGTTCTTTCAATATGCTCAATATCGGCATCCACCATCAGCCTGACCAGTTCCCTGAACGTGGTTTTGGGTTGCCATTTCAGAACGGTTTTTGCTTTTGTGGGATCCCCGATCAGCAAATCCACTTCGGCCGGACGGTAGTAAACGGGATCAATATCCACGTAGGATTTATAGTCACGTCCCACATATCCGAATGCTTCCTCCAGAAACTCGCGGACCGTGTGTGTCTCTCCGGTTGCAATGACAAAATCATCGGGAACATCGTGCTGAAGCATGAGGTACATGGCTTCCACGTATTCTTTGGCAAATCCCCAATCCCGTTTGGCATCCAGATTACCCATGAAAAGTTTATCCTGCATGCCGGCCAGAATATGGGCCACCGCGCGGGTGATTTTGCGGGTAACAAACGTTTCACCACGACGGGGAGACTCATGGTTGAATAAAATACCATTTGTTGCGAACATGTTATAGGACTCCCGGTAGTTCACCGTAAGCCAGTAGGCATAAACCTTGGCGGCGCCATACGGACTGCGCGGATAGAATGGGGTGGTTTCCTTCTGCGGCACTTCCTGAACCAGACCATACATTTCCGAGCTGGAAGCCTGATAGAAACGGCAGGTATGACCGGTAATCCGCATGGCTTCGAGAATGCGGGCGGTCCCCACACCAGTCACATCACCGGTGTATTCAGGAATATCAAAGGAAACCCGGACGTGCGACTGAGCGGCCAGATGATAAATTTCATCCGGTTCAATTTTGTGAATCAGGTGAATCAGATTGGCCGAATCAGCAATATCACCATAGTGCAGAAATAACTGCACGTTATTAACATGAGGATCCTTGTATAAATGATCAATCCGTCCCGTGTTGAAAGTGGATGCACGACGGATGATACCATGGACTTCGTACCCTTTCGAGAGGAGCAGTTCTGTCAGATACGATCCATCCTGACCTGTAATACCGGTGATCAGCGCCTTTTTTTTCATTGATTTTCCTTGTTGTTAATATGCTGCCTTATCGCCGCGGACCATCCGCCAGGCGGTTAATAGAATGATTTTCATATCGAGACCGAAGGACCAGTTTTCGATGTACCAGATATCATACTGAACCCGTTTGATCATCTTTCGCCTTGTTTCTGTCTCACCCCTGAATCCGTTCACCTGAGCCCATCCCGTCAATCCGGGTTTCACATAGTGCCGGACCATGTATTTTCCGATTTCTTCCTGCCATTGTTTGTTCAGCTCGACCGGGTGGGGTCTTGGGCCAACAATGCTCATCTGTCCTTTCAGAACATTGATGATCTGTGGTATTTCATCCAGGTTGGTTCGTCTGAGAAAACGGCCGACCACCGACACACGCGGATCGTCCTGGGTGGCCTGCCGGAACTCACCCATGCGGTTCACATGCATGGACCTGAACTTGTAACAATCGAACACCCCGCCCAGCGCTCCGTTTCTGGGCTGCTTGAAAAACAAAGGGCCCGGTGAATAAATCCGGTTCAGAATGGTCAGAACGATCATCAGGGGAGGCATGATAATGATCAGAGAAACCGATGCAACCACCAGATCGAACAATCGCTTGACGATCCGGTTGGCTGGATTCTGCAAGGGTTCCTGTCTGACCCGAAGAATGGGCACTCCATCGAACGAGTCGAGAACAGCTCCCTTGTTCAGCTGAGCAAAAAAATCAGGAACAATCCAGCTTCTGATGCCTGCCTGTTCGCAGGAATCAATTACCGGACGGATCTGAAACCGGTCACCACTTGACACGGCAATACAGACTTCATCAACCCGGTTTTTCTTAAGATACTCATACAGGGATTGCACATTGGCCATCACCAGGTTTCGTTTCCTGACCAGAACGGCCTCGTCATTCTGAAGATATCCGATAATCTGGTAACCCAATTCTGGCCGCTGAATAATGTGTTTTTCGATAATGGAAGCCACTGCCCCGACTCCCACGATCAGCAATCGCTTGCTGTTCTGTCCGCGGGCACGGACTTTATAGGTGTACAGCCGGTAAAATACCCTGAAAGCACTTCCGAGCGTCAGAAAAAACAGGGTGAACGCGATGAGGATTTCCCGTGAGACAAAATTCCAGCGGGCCACCACAATGGAAATCGAAATCAGGGAAACATAAATGGAGATGTACTTGATGAACTCGGTCAGGGTCACTGTGATGGAAATAATCCGCTGTTCACGGTAGACCGGAAACAGAAAGGCACAGATAAACCAGATAAAAACGAGATACAGAAAGAACAGGCTGTACGGATCCCGTTCCATCAGGGTCGGAAAGTGCCCATACCAGACGAAATGAGCCAGGTTGATGGACACCAGGATCATCAGAACATCAGATATGAACCGGATTCGCTGGGAAAAGGAGACCAGATATCTGTTCATAGCTTGGAAAAGTAGGATTTACCCAATTTAAAATCCATTCAGATTCCGGTTGCTGCGACCCTGATCACCCAAAGGTCAACAAGCCGCATCATGGTAAACGGCTTACCACACGGGTCATGACGGTGGTCATTTTTGGTTCGGCCTCATTGGCAATGGCTATGATTTCTGAAATGTTGACGGGTTTGAGCGAATCGGGGAAACAATCATCGGTGAGAATGGAGAATCCCAGTACCCGGGTTCCCTGGTGATTGGCAACGATCACCTCAGGAATGGTCGACATTCCGATGGCATCTGCACCGATGGTTCTGAGCATCCGGTACTCGGCAGCTGTTTCCAGATTGGGTCCTGTCATGGCCGCATAGACGCCTTTCTGAAGTCTGATTCCCGATTCCAGTGCGACTTTTTCTGCAAGGGCAATCAGGGATTTCGAATAGGGTTCGCTCATATCGGGGAATCGCGGACCCAGGCTGTCATCATTGGGCCCAATAAGCGGATTCGAACCAAGCAGATTGATGTGATCGGAAATGATCATGATATCCCCTTTCCGCCATTGGGGATTCAGGCAGCCGGCGGCGTTTGAAACAAGCAGGGTGGTGACTCCCAACGCCTTCATAACCCTGACGGGAAACGTGATCTGTTCCATGGTGTAGCCTTCATAGAAGTGAAAGCGCCCGCTCATGGCGACCACCGGCTTTCCGCCCAGGTTTCCAAAAATGAGTTTCCCGTGATGGGATTCCACAGTGGATGTGACAAAGTAGGGAATATCACGGTAGTCGATTTCACAGGAAATGGTGATTTCCCGAACCAATCCGCTCAGACCGGTGCCCAGAATAATTCCGACGGCAGGGTTTTCCTTGGTTTTTGACCGGATAAAACGGGCAGCTTCTTCAAGACGGGTTTTCAGCATGGTCAGTCCAGTGTGTTAAGCAAATGATCGAGGTTGATTTTGCGCGGTGCGGGGGGTGTTTCAGGTATCTGTGGGGTCTGTGCCGAAGGAACGGTTGGGGCCGGAACATCAGGGACGGCAGGCACCTGAACCGGCGGATTCACGGGAACCCGGGGAGCTGTTTCTCTGAGTTCTGACCTGAAATCGTCCACATTTTTTCTGAAGGTGGTCAGAATGCCATCCAGACGGTTGAGAAGATCGGTTCTGGTCTGTTCTAAAAACACGATCTGCTGTCGGACTTCATTGGCTTCATTTCTTGCTGAATCCACCAGTCGGGCAGCCTTCAGGTCAGACTCACGAAGGGTGGCCTCTGCCTGCTGTCTGATCAGTTCCATCTGCTGACGGCTGGTTTCCTCGGTTTTCTTCAGGGCCTGCTGCAGGACTTGTTCCACCTGCCTGAAATCACGCACCTGAGTTTCCAGTTCCACCACCCGGGTTTGCAAGTCGCGGTTGCGGGTATTCAGCTGATCCCATTCCGCAGCCATTTCTTCCAGGAATTCGCGCACATCTGCGGGATCAAATCCCCGCATCACTTTCCTGAATTCTTTCTTTTTAATATCGAGCACGGTCAGATTCATACAGGTGCGGATCTCTCTCCAAAAATCGCTGAACCAATCCGGACCAGATTTGATCCGGACCGGATGGCTTCTTCAAAATCACTGGTCATGCCGGCAGAGAACAAGGAATCCGGCCGGTTTCGGATGGAATCGGGAATAACCGAAAAAAATCTGAGAAATTCATCCCTGATCTGTTCTTTATCATCGGTGAAACTGGCCATGGTCATGGTGCCCTTCACCTCAATGTTCGTCAGTCCGGCTGCGAAACGGACCAATCCGGGCAATTCCGTCGGCAGACAGCCATGTTTGGTTTCTTCGCTTGCCACCCTGACCTGGAGAAGAACCGGGATCACACGGTCAATTTTTTTACCCTGTTTATCAATTTCTGCAAGCAGATCCGGCCGGTCTGCCGAATGAATCAGATGAATGAAATCGGCGATGTATTTCACCTTATTCGTCTGAAGGGATCCGATCAGGTGCCATCGGATATCGGCCGGAAGCAGATCCTTTTTATCAAGAAGTTCCTGTACCCGGTTTTCACCAAAATCGCGGACACCCAGGTCATACAATTCCCTGATGGCACCGGCTGGCTGTGTTTTTGAAACCACAACCAATGATACCGAACCCGCCGGACGGCCCGATTCAATGCAGGTTTTTTGAATTCGGCGGATGATTTCCTGATAATTGGCTGTCACCATACAACTGTAAATTACAACCATTCGACAGGTAACTCAAAAAAACCATGCCCACCCGTTTTCTCCTCGCGCTCGGATTGGGGGTTCTGACCCTTATTACCGGCGTGATGTACTTCCTTTCTGAGCCCGATCAGGATCACCCGGAATACTGGTATGATGCTTCCTTGTGGTCCTCCGATTATCACAATGCCATTGTGGCCGAGTGCGCCGGCTATGGAATCCGGAAGGAGTGGATTTCATCCGTTGACCCGCCGGGTAAACGACTGGACCGTCCGGTCTGGCAAATCAGGGTCCCCACCGGATTTCCCGTTTCCGATCTGAGTTTGGGTATTCAAACCATCATCCGGGATGAAAGTCCGCTTCTGGTGGACGGATTCGACAGCCGCCGTGAAAACACGGTCAGCCTGCACATTCACGACAAAGGCTCAGTGGTGGCAACCTATCAGATCAAAACCGATTCGAAACTGAAACGGCAGTCGGCCGATGTTTATCTGCTGACCATGCTGCCAGCCGGTGAAGAGCCCCCCGCCCTTCTCACCGACAAATCGGTTTTATCCACACCGGTCATCGTTCCCTCTTCTGTAAAAAAAACCCAGGAAACCGCCACCAGGCTTTCCGGACTTGCCATCGATTTCGGCTTGTACCTGAACGGCCAGCAGGTTCCGTTCCGTTTATCTAACGCTCCCGGGAAAAAGGAATTCAGTCAGGTTGATCAGAAACTCTCCGTGCTCTTTCCCAGCGCATCGGTTTTTCTGACCCCGGGTTCTACACTGAAATTGCCGGCCAAAACCACCCGGACTTATCACTCCGGTCAGTTATTCGATCATCCGGAACCACTGAAAACCACCAAGGATCTGGAATTTGTTCTGGGTAAATACAAAGACTCCCCCTACCTTATTTTCAAAGCAAGCCCTGACTTGTTTGAACAGGATGAGCTTCCGGATCTGCTGACAGTTCTGAATAAGAAGGGATACCGTTTCAGGTATTTCAGGGATTTTAAAACCACCGATTACGATAAGGCAGATTTCAGGAAATCAGGGGCAGGCGGATCGAAACCTCGGTAAACTGACCCTCGGTGCTTTTCAACCGGAAACTTCCACCCATGTCAGACACAATTTTCCGGCAGATTGAAAGTCCAAGTCCCATGCCTTCCGATTTGGTGCTGAAATTGGGTTCCAGCACTTTTTGAAGCAGGTGTTCCGGAATTCCCTTTCCGTTATCAAGCAGGGTCATTGTCAGCCAGGGGGACTCAAAGTTCAGATGGATGGTGACCGAAACGGTTTCAAGACGCCGGGCCTGAACCGAGTTTTTAATCAGATTGGTCAGCAGACGCCCCACCTCCTCGCGGTCACCGAGAACCAGTCCCGGGGTGCCGGCCAGAGTCAGATGAAAGTCCACCCGGTCATCCTTATGAAGGTCCATGGCCTCCCTGCAGATCAATTCGATATCCAGCGGACCCGGATTTTTTGCTGGCATGCGTGAATACATGGCAAAGGTTTTTGCAATCCGGTCCATGGTTTCGATTTCGCGAAGGATTTTTCCCGAGGTCTTTTCGAAAACCTGATTAAATTTTTCCGGGTCTGACCGGTACAGATTAATCAGCATCTGCGTATTGATCCGCAGGGGGCTCAGCGGATTTTTTATTTCATGAGCCACCTGCTTGGCCATTTCCTGCCAGGCCAGCTGCCGTTCAGCCCTTACCATGGCCTCCTTGTAGGCGTTCAGATCATCCACCATCCGGTTAAATGAGTTGGCAAACCGTTCAATTTCAGGAATCCCCCTGACGTTTACATAGACCGGGTCCCGTTGCCTGCCCAACCGCCCGAACGCTTTCTCAATGGCCCGGATGGGTCTGAGCAGCCAGTTGATCCAGATAGAAAAAAAGGTAAAGAGGAAAAACAGAAACAGGACGTAACCCGAAACCAGATAACTGCGTGCCGTTTCAATTTCTTCCTCCACCACCTGCCGGCTGAGCAGGTTGGGAATGGCAACCATCACATCGGAGTAAGAACGGTCGGGTACCGGATAGTAGCCTACGATAAAACGTGTATTTCTGATGCGGTGTTCTGAATAGGTAACCCGGGCCTGATCACTGATCCGGTCACCGGGCATGATTCCGGCAGGCAGGAAATCCGGCATCAGGTTCAGTTTCAGCCAATCGGGCCGGGTGGAATACCAGACCTGGCGTTTGCGGTAAATCAGATAGTCCTGACCGGTGGTCGGCTGAATCAGCCGTTTCTCACGCAACTGTGTCAGAATATACTGGCTGACTCCCTGATAGTAATTATCGAGCAGTAATTTGGATGTATTCACTGCCTGCGACTGGAAGGACTGCTCAACGAAAACTGTCAATCCCCAGAACAGCACCAGAGACGCCGAAACGATACCGATAAACACCCGTTCCCTGAACGAAAACCGGATGTGTCTGTATTTGACCCAACTGGTGATGAACAACAGGAAATAAAGAGCAAACAAACTCATGATGACCAGGAGCAACAGCGGCGAAAACTGATTCCAGTTCCATAAAAAGGTGGGAACCTGTCTGGCAACTGCAATCACCCGATCCGGTTGTCGCCGGTCGGGATATAAAAAGACCGAATATTGCCGGCTGTCCCGGTCAAAAATGAGTTCCACGGCCCGTCTTCTGGCCAGAATCTGAAGAATATCATCATTCAACCGGACCGGAAAAACGGACCTGAGGGTTGTTTCTGTCCGCAGACCTCTGGTGTAAGTGGCCGTGGTGAAGTTAAAATCATCGGTTGGTTCTGCCACCGCTCCAAAAAGATCGCCGACGACCGACCGTGGCCTCACATCCGGAATCTGAACATCAATAAGCAAAACCATTCTGAGGGTATCTGTTTCATCGGTCAGGCGTTTGCGCAACCGGAGACCGGGGGGCTGCCCGGTTGATTCCCGGCGTGTGATCACTCCGGACCGGGATAACGGATCTTCCTCGGAAAGACCGGTTGCCAGGTTAAGTGAATCTTCTTCATCTGCAGGGGGAAAGCGGAAGGACCAGTCGGAAAAAACCCTTCCTTCAGGGGTGAGCAGCCGCAACCGGACCGGAACCCATTCCTGGGAGAAAAGCGAGTTCAGCCAGATGTCATACGCCCACTGACTTGAATCGACCGACTCCTTGCCTGCCGGATCATTCACCTGAGCGGCCGTTTCCTGCATCAGATAATAAATCCAACCATCCGCCGGATCGGCCATCTGCACCGCCAGGTTTTTCTGTAACACAGCCAGGCGTTCATTATTGGCTTTCTGAAGGAGGAAAAAGACCGGAATAAAACCCTGAAGAAACAAGGATGTGTAAATAAACCAGGATTGAAGACTGTGCTTCCACCTGAGCCGGAAACGGATGGTGGCCCATACGGAAAAACCAAACCACAGAAAACTGAACAGCAACACCTGCCAGACCATGGCCAGCTGATCATTCAGCAGATACTGGACGGAGAAAAAGGATACCCCTCCCAGGGCCAGAAACAAAATCTGGTCGGTCCCCTTCAGTGACCGGATCCATTGAAGATGATCAATTTTAAAACTCACCCAGATGAGGGCCGCGATACCAGTCAGGAATCCGGCCGACGTCACCAGCAACCACAAGGCAGGCTCACCCGGGTTCAGCCGGATGGGAAAACCGGTCACCCAGCCATCGAGCACCAGACTGTTAATGATCCGCTGAATGGAAACCAGACTCAGGGAAAGCAACGAGGTGGAAATCACTATCCAGAGAAGCAGTTTCCATTTTTTAGGACGGGATCCGCTCCAGGGAAATTCCACCACCAGGAGCATCATCCCCATGGCCATCATCACAGTTGCCAGGTTGATCCACGCATTCAGATCCCCGATCAGACCAAAGGTCAGTTCAGCCATGTAGGCCCCTCCCGAAATATCGGGTCGGACTGGCAGCAACACATTCCACAACCCGATCTGCGTGTGCACCCAGCCGAAAAGGGCGATCAGCGGTATCAGGATGGCCACCAGCTGATTCTTCCGGAATCCGAAAGAAAAACCAGAAGCAATGAGAATCAGGATCAGAATCAGTTCGGTCAGCAGAATGAGCCCCACCTGAAGAATGCGGCTGTTCCGGGTCATTTCCCTGAGAGTCTCTTCCCTGCCATTCTGACCCATTTTCAGGCTGACTTTCAGATCCTCATGTTTCAGGGCGAGAATGCCGGTACTGTCTTTTTCATTTGGCTGAACATGAACCGAGGGAATGGATTTCCAGTTAAACGCGGTGGCCCAATTGGCAGTCAGTGTGGGGGGAACGGCATCGGATGGATGGTAGAAGTTGTTGTACCCGATCACTCTGAATACCGTCAGAACCCATTGACGGCTTCCGGTCCCGATCAGCACACTCTGAATCAGGTAACAGCCATCTGAAGTTTCGACCAAATCGGGTCGTCCCGAGGGCCGCTGACCTGCCAGACGACGCATAAGATCCTGTGTGAGGAAAGTCCAGGCAACCGGCTCTCCATAGAGGGGGGCAATCACCACGCCGGTTTCGCGGGGCCCCTGACCCAGACGGCGGATGGCTTCTTCGGATTGGCCGGACCGGACACCCTCAATAAAAACCGAATCGGAAAGTACCGACGTCACAGCCTGACTGAATTCCCTGCAAAAGACCGAAAACTGGTCGGTCAGTACCGCATCAACACGGGAAAGACTGACCGGGTCCGGGTGAAGCACCAACTGATTCTGAACCCGGAACTGATGAAACTGATAGACAAGGAAAAAACCAGAAACCAGGAGAGTGAGCAGAAGAATCCGGTTCAGGCGGGTCATGGCATGTAGTGGTCAGACATGGAGTGAGACCGGGTTATCCGGCATATTCGTTCCCGGCTGGTTCCTGAAAGGTATGGTAACGGTTGCGGGTGAAAACCGCATCAACCGATCCGATGAACCGCTGATTCAGAAAAGGGGTGTTGCGACTTTTCGACCGCAGGCTATCCTTCAGAACGGTCACCGTTTCGAACGGATCGATAATCACAAAATCGGCGGGTTCGCCCGGCCTCAGCGGATTGGGCTTTAAACCGAAGCGTTTTCTGGGATTGACGATCAATCGCTCAAGCAGTGATCCGATGGATAAAATGCCTTGCTTGACCAGCCCGGTGTAAGAGGCAGCGAAGGTGGTTTCCAGACCAATTGCTCCGATCGGGGCCGAAATGAAATCGGTGGTTTTTTCGATTTCCGATTGGGGCATGTGACTGCTTGGAATCATATCGATTACCCCACTTCTGATGGCCTCAATCACTGCCAGCCGATCAGATTCGGACCGAAGCGGCGGCCACAGTTTAAAATTGGTGTTATACCAATCGAGATGATCATCACTGAGAAGAAAATAAAAGGGAGATACCCCGCAGGAAAGGTTGGCCCCACGGGCTTTCTGGTAAGAAAATGCTTCAATTCCTGCCCGGGTGGTCAGATTCGAGAAATGGAGCCTCACACCGGTTTCCCGGGCAATTTCTCCATCACGGTGAACCATCAGGGATTCTGTGATCGCCGGAACCCCGGGAAGTCCGAGCCGCGCCGACTGAACTCCCTCGTTCAACACCCCCTGACCTGCAAGTGTGCGGTCTTCGGGCGATTGAATGACCAGCCCATCATACATCGACACATATTCACAGGTTCTTTTCATCTGCAGGGAAGACTGAACCGGCTGTAAACCATCCGAAAACAGATGCACACCGACCGAGGTAAATGACATGACCGGAGCGATAAACTGCCCCTCACACCCTTTGGTCAGGCTGGCAACGATGTGGATATCGATGGGAGCCCCGCCGATTTTCGATTGCAGGTACTCATAGGTTTGCAGATTATCAACCGGCGGACGTGTATTCGGGTAAATACAGACCGAGGTAAATCCACCGGCCAGAGCAGCTTCGCTGCCGGTCCTGATGGTTTCACGGTATTCGAGTCCTGGTTCGCCAAAGAAACAGTAAGTATCACAAAAACCGGGAACCAGCCAGCGCCCGTTTCCATCGATCGTTTCAATCGGTTCCTGACCGGTTTCTGCACCGGGAGGAAGTATTATTCCATCCTGATCAACCACCAATTCGTTATTCCAGACGGACTGACCGGTATTCCAGGGATCCTGAATGTTAAAATTCACAAAACGTTTCATAGTGATTTCCGGTAGGCATCAATCATTTTCAGTACCGCCATCCGCACAGCCACACCATTGGTAACCTGATCGAGGATGATACTTTTTCCGCAATCAACGGCGAAGTGAGACATTTCAACACCCCGGTTCACAGGGCCCGGGTGCATCAGAATGGCGTGGCTTTTCATTCTGGATATCCGGCGCTCGTCGATGCCGTACTCTTTATGAAATTCAATCAGCGAGGGCAAATACCCCGATTCCATTCTTTCCAGCTGAATACGCAGGCTGACGGTTACATCCAGTTCCGGAAGGATCGGATCCAGTTGATAATGAATACGTGCACCCAGCTTACCGAAGGCTTCCGGGACCAGGGTCCGCGGTCCGATCAGATGAACTGAAGATCCCAGTTTTACCAGGGTGAAAATGAGGGAACGAGCTACCCGGCTGTGAAGAATATCTCCGATTATACCAACCTGCAAGCCGCGGAAGTCGTTAAAATGCTGCTGAATGCTGAGTGCATCGAGCAAAGCCTGGGTGGGGTGTTCATGGGTTCCTTCGCCGGCGTTGATGATCGAGGCAGACACGCTGCGACCCAGCAGGTGACAAATTCCGGAAATGGTATGTCTGAGCACCATCATGTCAATTTTCATGACTTCCAGATTCCGGATCGTATCCAGAACGGTTTCACCCTTGGTGATGCTGCTCGACTCATTGGTGAAATTAATAATGGTGGCACCCAGACGTCTCTCGGCCAGTTCAAACGAAAACCGGGTTCTGGTTGAATTTTCAAAAAACAGATTGGCCACCGTCACATGGCGAAGGTCGGTGAGGTTTTTATCTGTCTGGTCCAATAAAAGACGGTAGTCGGCAGCCAGTTTCAGCACAGACAGAATGTCTGAGGCGGCCAGTGTCTCAATTCCGGTGAGATGACGGGAGGGAAAAGTCATGGATCGGTTTGAAATCTGTATGATAAAAAAAAACCGAAACTTTTGGTTTCGGTTTACTTAAACATGGCTTTGATACTGCCCCAGGTCTTTCGGACAGAAGTGGTGGTGTAATTCCCACTTCCTTCCAGGTAGGTGGTCCCGCTGCGGGTCACCACCTTCAGGCGGTAATCAACATTCCCGGCTGCTGTTTTATAAAGGCCCAGGTCAATAAACTGATAAAGAGAGCCACTGCCAAGGGGCTCAAAGTTCCGGATGGCATCGAACCCGGTTTCATTTTCTTTCCGACGCTCGAGCGAGTAACCGATCAGACCTTCTTCATCGAGACTCTTCCACTCGAGAAGAATGCGGTCTCCCATGCTTCTGACCTTAAAATAGTCCACATTCCCCTGTGTGGGGCTGAAACCGGTAACCCCCATAAAGAGGGCGGTCAGGACCAGAAGCAAAATGGGACGGTTTGTTTTCATGTTTTACAAGGTAACGCAGGCCTGTCAAAAATTCAAGACCTGCCGACCGGATTATTTTCCTTTGAGCAGATCGAGCTGATAGTCGGCATTCCGTGCCCAGGATGCATCTTTTTTGGCACTTTTAAAAGCATCGCGGGCCTCTCCGTTCTTGGCCAACCCTTTCAGAGCACGACCAAGTTCATAATAGTTGGCACCTTTGCGGTTGTCACCACCCTTTTTGAGGGTTACTGATTTTTTGGCGTTCTCAGCAGCATTCTTATAATCACCCAGTTCATTCTGTGACATGGCAAGGCGCAGGTACAGTTCGTCATTCTTGTTATTCACCTCGGTTCCTTTGGTGAATACCTTCACGGCTTCCTTGTGATCCTTGTTTTCTGAATGGGCAATGCCCAGGTAGTAATAGGCAAACTCATCCTTGGGATTCAGTTCAATGGCCTTCTGCAGGTGTTTGATGGCTTCCTTAGGCTTACGATCCTGAATCAGGGCACGTCCGATCGACACGTAATTGTCTTCTTCATCCGGAACGGTCTGTATGCCTTTCAGATAGGCCTTGATGGCTTCATCCAGTTTTCCGGATTGTTCATAGGCTTTTCCGAGTGCATCGTATGTTTTTGCAAAGGAAGGTTCGGCCTCAATTCCCTTTTTGAAGGTTTCAATCGCAGAGGCTGTGTTTCCCTGTTTCCGGTAAGCCTGACCCATGTTGTAGTAGAAACGGCCGGCTTTCGGGTAGGTTTTAATGGCTTCCTCATAGGCGGTAATGGCTTCCTTGGCCTGGCCCTTTTTCAGGAAGGCATTCCCTTCATTGAAAAACTTATTTGCAGCATTCTCCTCATCAGACACCGCTTGTGTCTGCGCCACTGCGCTGAGTGAACCCAGGATCAGTATGAAAAGCAATGAAACTGATCTTGAAAAAGCCATTCCTAACCTCCGATGTTCGAAAAAATCTTATTAAAGATTTTAAAAATATTGCAGTCCGGGTTTTATTCCAAATCAATATTCAGGATCGGTCCTGAAAAGAAACTGAGACTTAAAAAATTCAACCATTTCATGAAATTCCTGATCAGTAAGAAACAATCCCAGCTCTGGGACCTGCATGAGTTTATGTGACCAGATAAAATGGTATCTGAATTCATTCACCTCGCTGATGGTCAGAAGATACTCCAGAAACCACCATTTCTGATAGAGAGTTTCATCTTCCTCGGGCCGGTGAGTGCGCCACCAGGCCGTTTCCAGCCGGTAGAATTCCAATAAACGCTCATCTGCGTTTCCGGATGACAGCAAGGCTGGATCCAATTGTTGTCTGAAACCAGCAGGAAGCAGCAGGGAGTCTGCCTGAAGACAGGGATTGGATGGACTGTACCAGACATGAAGGGAATCGGCCGGATTCCAGATCTGGTACCCGGTCATTGTGGATAGCAGGCTCAGAAGACCCCACCCTTCTGCCCCATACGGATTGAGTATCACCGACCGGATCGCAGCATCCCAGGCAGCCGAGGTATCACCGGATGCAGCAAGTAATTCACCATAATAATACCAGGATTTCCAGCTTCCCGGATTGGAAGCCAGGGCTTTTTCGAACCAGTACCGGGCGGTATCATACCGATCATCAATATAGAAAGTATCACCCAGATATAACATGGCCGACCAGGCGGATGAATCGGCTTTCAAAACCGCCAGATAGGTTTTCCGTGCCCTTTCATACTCCCTGACGTGATAAAGGCTGTCGGCAACATGATGCAGGGCGGCCGCCCGGCCCGTCGGACGGATGATCTGCAGATGGGAACCGTCTGTGGTGCGGACCACCTGAAGCCATTCATTGACTTCCCTGAATGATTCCAGGCGCAATCGGGCCACGTGATCGGTGAATTGCAGGCAATTCTGGCTGTTGGTTCCGCCAGCATTCAGATTCAGCAGAAGAAGCAAAACCACCATCATGTAAGGAAGTCTTTCAGTGCCTGTATGATTTTCTGATTGGCAACCGGAAACGGCATTTTATCGAGGTCCCCGAGTGCCACCCATCTGATTTCACTGCCGGAGAGTGCTTTTCCGACCCCCTTCCAGCGTGAGCAAATGTACGCATGAATGGTAATTTTCCGGTGCGTGAATTCGTGAGGAACCGTCAGCAGCAGGCGGTCCGGGGTAACCTGCAGATCAACCTCTTCCTTCATTTCCCTGATGAGTGCTTCCTCAACCGTTTCACCCTGTTCAACCTTGCCCCCCGGGAATTCCCATAAGCCTGCCAGCATCTGACCTTCCCGGCGCCGGGCTACCAGAACCTGGTCACCCTTCAGCACCAATCCGACCGCAATGGTAAAGTGGGGTTTACCGGTTTTTCTGGTTTTGACGGGAAACCGCCCGGTGGTTCCATGAAGTCCCGCCAGACAATCGGGAAGAACCGGGCAATTTGTGCAATCGGGATTCGCCGGCCGGCAGATCAGGGCCCCCAGTTCCATCATGGCCTGGTTAAAATCACCTGCCTGACCAGAGGGTATCATGGGTTGCAAAATGGAAGAAATCTGCTGCCGGGTCTGGGGTTTTGAAATATCTTCGGGGAGTTCGATCCACCGGGATACCACACGGAGTACGTTCCCATCCACTGCCGGAATGGCTTCACCCGAACAGATCGAGGAAATGGCCGCCGCGGTGTAGGGTCCGATTCCTTTCAATTCAATCAATGATTCGTACCGGGTCGGAATCTTTCCGTCATACAAGGTCATGACCTGCCTGGCTGCCGTCTGAAGATTTCTGGCACGGCTGTAATACCCCAACCCCTCCCAGGATTTTAAAACAGCTTCTTCCTCTGCATTGGCGAGTGCTTCAATGGTCGGAAACCGGTTCATGAACCGGGTAAAATAGGGGAGAACGGTAGCCACCTGAGTCTGCTGAAGCATGATTTCTGATACCCAGACGGGCCAAGGATCAGAAACCTTCCGCCAGGGCAGCGGACGCAGATTTCGGGTGTACCAATCCAGAAGTGAACGAACCAACCGTTTCCGGTTCATGCAGGCTCATCTTCCTGCCGGAACAGATCACCGGAGAGGAGTTTCTTTTTTTCGGCAAGCAATTCCTGAACCGACCGCATCATGCTTTGCTGGACCTCCGGATCATCGGTCGAGGCCAATTGGTTTTTCAGATCATGTATATGGGATTCCACAGACTGAATCCGCAGACGGGTAATGGCATCCTCAATCCACCGTCGGACATCGAGGGATTCCTTATCGAACCCCATGGATTTCCATCTGGGTGAAATGGAGTATTTTTCGATGGCAAGACGATAGACCAATTCCTGCTCGTGTTCGGTACAGCGGTCGGCCAGATCCTGAAGTTCCCAATACTCCCGTTCTTCGGAAAGAGCGAGGGCCTTTTCATAGACCGACCTGGCCAGTTCTGTTGGAAAATAACCGGGGGCGACAAAGTACCCCAGATAAGCAGCCACCACTTTCCCATATTCAATGATGAGTTTCAGCAGGTCACGTTCAGGTGCCAGCAGGGTGGTCCGGACCGGTTTCACGGCCGGCAGTGTGTCGGGCGGAGCCATCGGCTTTTCTCTGACAGGCCGGGTCGGAAGGGACTGCTGACCTCCCCGCTTTTTCAACGAGGCAAACAAGGTGGATTCCGGAATCCGGGCAAGCGAGGCCAACTCCTGGATGATCAGGTCGCGACCCACTCCATCGGGGTAAACGGCTGCCAGATCGATCACCCGGCGGATGGCTTCTTCCCGGTCATTGATGGCATCACCTGCCTGAGACTGGTAGTAGCCCAGAACAAAATCGATGGCTGACCGGCGTTTTTCATTCAGGAACCAGGTGAACTGATCGGCTCCCTTTTGTCTGATGAAGGAGTCGGGGTCGTGGTTATCGGGCAGGGTCAGAATGGTGGGGATAATTCCCTCGGTAAAAAGAACCGGCAGGGATCTTTCCATTGCACTGAGGCCGGCGGAATCACCATCATAAAGGAAGACCACGTTTTTATCGGTATAACGCTTGATCAACCGCACCTGATCGGGGGTCAGGGCGGTACCCGATGTGGCTACGGCATGAGTGAAACCGGCCTGATGAAGTGAAATCACATCGAGATAGCCTTCGACAATCAGGACCGACTCTTTTTTCCGGATGGATTCACGTGCCTGAAAAAGTCCGTACAGCACCCTGGATTTGTGGTAAACCGCCGATTCAGGTGAGTTCATGTACTTGGCAAAATCGGTGTCTGAGGTCATGATACGACCCCCGAATCCGATGTAACGCCCGATGTGATCCTGAATGGGAAACATCAGCCGGTCCCTGAACCGGTCATAGGTTTTTCCCTGATCGCCGCGAATCACCAGACCGAGTTCCTCGAGAAATTCACTTCTGATCTGATCGCGGTAGGCGGTCGATTTCAGATCCTCCCAACCGGGTAAGGCATACCCCAGGTTAAACTTTGAAATGCTTTCAGCGGTGATTCCTCTGTTTTCAAGGTATTCCCGGGCCGCTTTTCCAGCCGGTGACTGCAGATTGGCAATCCAGGCGGACATGGCCCACCGGTTGGTTTCAAAGAGGGAGTCTTCGCGGTTAAACCGTTCCTCATCTTCCCTTCCGGGTTTGGGAAGTTCAATCCGGGCTCTTTCGGCCAGAACACGCACCGCTTCCCCGAAGGAAAGGCCATCGGTTTCCATGATAAACTGGAAAACAGAGCCACCCTTCCCGCAACCAAAACACTTAAAGATTCCCTTGGAGGGACTGACGGAAAAGGAGGCAGTTTTTTCTGAGTGGAAGGGGCATCTTCCCCAGTAGTTGGTTCCCTTTTTTTTCAGGTCCACCCGTTCGCGGACCACCTCCACAATGTCACTGGCAGCCTGTACTGCTGCAATTAGCTGAGGAGGATATTTCATGGAGGGAACGGCATCAGTAGGTCATGAGGCGGTTCAATTCGGTGATTTTGACCTGATATTCCTTGCGGAGCTGCTTGCGAAGGCGCGCGAGTTCGCGTCGTTGCTCTGCAGCATCAGAATCACCCTTCAACACAGGCAGCGGGGTGGGTTTACGGTCATCGTTAACCGCAATAACAATAAAAAAGGCAACCGTCACCACTTCTTCCTGATTAGGAAGTCCCAACGGCTGAACGACTTTCACACCGATTTCCATGGAGGAATTTTCGACCAGATTGATGGTTGCCATCATGGTCAGTTTGGTGTCCTGCCGGACGCGTACGTTAAAATCGAGCGGATCGACATGTGCAGTCACCACCGGCAAACCGCAGAACCGGCGGGCACAGGCGTGTGCAGTCAGTTCAAGCAGCTTGAACAGATCGGCCCCGTTCAGGTAGCCCATGGCATCGGCCATTCCGCGGGTCACCAGGGCCGTGGCTTTGAATTCCCTTATTCCGGTTGCAACAGGTTCCATGATACGTCCTCAGCGGTCAGTTTTTTATTTTCCAACGGGCACCGTCTTTTCCATCTTCAATCATCAGACCTCCCGAGGCCAGACGATCACGGATCAAATCGGATTTCGCCCAATTTTTCTCTTTGCGGTAATCGGAACGGAGTTCCAGAATCAGATCCATGGCTGTTCCCAGTTCCTTCTCCAGATTTTTTCCACCGGATTCCGCGGGAACCAATCCGAGCACCTCGGAGAGGGTGTATCTGAAGAAACAAGCCAGATCGGACTGATTTCCCGCCAGACCGGCATCGGAATTGATGCTTCTGATGGCGTTAAAAACCACGGCCAACGCCTGAGGGGTGTTAAAATCCTCATTCATCACCTTGTCAAATTCATCCACCCATCCCTTCACCACCGGCGAGACCGGCTCCTCTGTCCCGGTTATTTTCAGATACGGTCCGGCTGTTTGCATCAGTCGTTCAAACCCACGGCCAGCCGCCAGAATGGCTTCTGCCGAGAAATCAATGGGGGAACGGTAATGAGAGTTTAACACAAAAAACCGAAGCACCATCGGGTCGTAGGAGCGAAGCAGGTCTTTCAGGTTCATGACATTTCCCTTGGACCTGGACATTTTTTCGCCGTTCACCGTGACCATGTTGTTATGGATCCAGTACCGGGCAAAGGGCTTCCCTGTTGCTGCTTCCGATTGAGCAATTTCGCATTCATGATGAGGAAACTGGTTGTCCAATCCACCGCCATGAATATCGAAAGTGGTTCCCAGATACTTCATCGACATGGCCGAACATTCAATGTGCCAGCCGGGGAAACCAATACTCCATGGGGACCGCCACCTCATGAGGTGGTTGGGTTCTGCTTTTTTCCAGAGCGCAAAGTCGAGCGGACTTTTCTTATCTGAATGAACCTCGAAGCGGGTTCCCTCGAGCAGATCATCAATCCGTTTACCCGATAACTTCCCGTATTCCCCGAATTTTTTCACATCGAAATAGACCGAACCGTTCGATTCGTAAGCGTAACCCTTTTCAATGAGGGTTTCAATAAGTTCGATCTGCTCGGGAATATGCCCGGTGGCACGGGGCGAAATGTGCGGGCGCCGGATGTTCAACCGGTCCATGTCCTCGAAATAGCTGTGAGTATAATGTTCGGCGATGGCCATGGGTTCGGTTCTGGTTTCGCGGCTCTTTTTCAGAATCCGGTCTTCCCCATCGTTGTCATCGCCCAGCAAATGACCCACATCGGTGAGGTTCTGAACGTAAAGCGGATTGTACCCGCTGGCCACCAGCCACCGGAAAATGGTATCGAAGGACACGTAGGATTTGGCATGACCGATGTGAGAGTCGCCATACACAGTCGGGCCGCAGACATACATGGTTACCCGTTCAGGATTCCCCGGTTCAAACGGTTCAATCCGGCGTGTCAGAGAGTTATACAGTTTCAGATTTTTTGATTTCATAAAATAAGTTAGGCTAGTCCAAGCAGGTCGGCTGCCTGTGCCCGTGACCGGTCGGTAACCGACTCACCGGAAAGCAACCGTGCAATTTCCTCGATTCGTTCCTGTTGACCAAGTTGAATGACGGTTGATTCGGTCGATCCGTTCTGAACGGATTTCCTGACCTGATAGTGGTCACCGGGAATACTGGCGACCTGTGGGAGATGGGTGATCACAAAAATCTGCCGGTTCACAGACAGCTGCGTCAATACTTTACCAACGGCACTGGCAATTTTCCCGCTCACTCCCGTATCTATTTCATCAAAGATGAGCACATTCACGCCAGCCGCTTCGGCAGTGGCCGCCTTGATGGCCAGCATGATCCTTGAAATCTCGCCACCAGAAGCCACTTTGGACAGCGGTTTCAGCTCTTCACCTGCGTTGGTTGAAATCAGGAACACCACCTGATCCCAGCCATCCTGATTCATTTTCACGGGAGTGCCGGCCTTTTGAAAAGGGGAACCGGGGTCCGTTTCACTGGTCACCCTGATTTCGAAGCGGCATTTTTCCAATCCGAGGCCGGTTAACTGATCAATCACCGATCTGGCCAGCCTGACTGCACCTTTTGATCGCCGGTCCGAGAGGCCGGAAGCCAGCTTTTCAGTTTTGGCCTTTAACTCATCCACCATGGTTTCCATGGCGGCAATCCGGCCATCCACATTCAGATCCCCTGCCAGTTCCCCTGCCAGTCGTTCACGAAGGTCGAGCACTTCGGTTAGAGTGGGGCCATATTTCTTTTTCAGGCGGTTTATCAGATCGAGGCGATTTCTGACCGCCACCTGCCTTTCGGGATCCACAACCACCCGGTCGGCATATTGGGCAAAGAAACGACCGGTCTCCTTTATGGAAATGGACGCAGACTGAAGTTCTTTCTGATACTCGGCAAGCGCCGGGTCTATCCGGACGAGTTCTTCCAGTTTTTTGAGAACATCGGTCAGTTGAGCGTGAAGATTCTGCGCCTCATCACCGGTCAGGGACCAGGCCACGGCTCCCGAGGTCTGGAAAAGAAATCCGGCGTGATCGAGCCGGTTCAGTTCCTGTTCCAGATCGGAATCTTCACCTGCATGCACGCCGGCGTCATCGATTTCCTTTAGCTGAAAGGCCGACAATTTCTGCTTTTCCAGAAGGGACTGGCGCTCCTTTTTTAATTTAGCCAGATTGCGGTTGGATTGATCCCATTCCGTCCAGACGGTTTTAAACTCATCGAGAAGGGCACTGTTGCCACAAAAATCATCCAGAAACTGTTTCTGCAGGTCCTGATTCAGAAGCGATTGATGGTCATGCTGTCCGTGAAGATCGACCAGCCGGTCTCCGATGGACCGCAGCAGGTTCAGACTGACCACCTGATCGTTGATAAAAATCCGGTTTTGACCCCGGCTGGTAATTTCCCGGCGGATCACCAGATCGGGCGGTGTTGTGTCGATTTCTTCTGATTGAAGCAGGGTTTTCAGCCAGGCGGGATCGCCGATGGTAAAGGTTCCTTCAACCAGAGCCCGGTCCGATCCGGTTCTGATCAGGTCGGAAGAGGCCCTTTCACCCAGCAGAAGTCCGATGGCACCGAGCAGAATGGATTTGCCTGCGCCGGTTTCCCCCGTCAGAATATTCATGGAGCCCGGAAAGGATAATTCCAGTTCGCTGATGATGGCAACGTTTTTTATGTATAACCGGCTTAGCATGGTTTTTAATTGAGGGTCAAAGGTAGGAAAATCAGCCATGACTATCCACACGACCAAACTGAGAGTACGGTCAGAATCGATTGGTCATCCAGGTATTTCCTGACACTGAAGCCGGTATTTCAACTCCAAGTGCAAGAAAAACGGCCGATCATTGTCAAACCAGAAACCGGAACACTGTTAAAACTTTTAAAAATCCATGAAACCCCTGCTCATCTCCCTTTCCCTGCTATTTGGCTCAACCCTGACGGTGGCTCAGGAAGGTCATTCCTGGTCCCTTCAACCGTTAATTGGGTATAATGGGACGCATCAGACTGGCGGATATGCCGGATTGGAAGTGCTCTGGAATTCGCAGTTTGGGTTAACAGCCACCTATGGGAGCTATTCCCTCGAATCAGCCGGGCTATCGGCCACGTGGTACCTCACGCAGGGTTCCAATCCCCTTTTCTTAAAGATTGGCGGCACCTCCTACTGGTCTTCCACGGACGACCAGTACCGGTATTCCCTCAGAAGTTTTCATGCAGGCGGCGGGTACCAGGCATTGGTTTTTGGTAATTTTACACTGACCACCGATGCAGTGGCCATCAAATACATCCGGCAGAAAATCAGCATTGGTAACTTAAAAATTAAGGACTTCTTCAGTTCAGATGAAAGCTGGTATTTTACATTGGGTCTTACTGTGGGTTATCGTTTTACTTTTTAACGGGTGTTCATCGGACGAACCCGATCAGTCAGACATTCATCTGATTGCCCATCGCGGGTCCAGTTACCAGTATCCGGAAAATTCCGCAGAGGCCATACAGGTTCTTATTCCTGCCGGAATCACCCATTTAGAAACAGATCTGGTATTCACATCTGATGACAGTGTGGTGTTGTTTCACGATTACCAGACCGACCGCCTGACCACCTTCAATCAACCTGTTATTGAAACGCCCACTGCCAGATTGCGGAGTGGTTTTTTTAATCAGACCGGCGGAACCCTTCTGACCTTTGAACAGTTCGCACGGCGTTTTGGATCTGGTTTTGACCGGATCTACCTCGACTTAAAATGGGGCCAGGGAGAAGCCGTTTACAAGGTGATCAGACAGGTGGTCACCCTGTCTTCACGATATAATCTCGATCGCCGGTTGGTTGTTACCAGCACGAATGCGAACCAATTAGATTCAATCCGGGCCCTCAATCCGGATATACAGGTAGCGTATGATCGCGATCCGGCCGGACTCGAAATTTGTATCAGGAACCACTACCCAATGCTTCTCCTGCACCGGGAAGATGTATCTCCGGATATTGTCAAAGGTGCTGCCAGTGCAGGGGTGAAACTGGTTGGATACGGCTACACCACCTTACCCGATCTACAGGCAGCGGTGGCTGTGGGAGTCAGCGACCTCATGACCGACAATCCCATTGGTTTTAAGTCCTGGTTCGACTAATCCGGTTCATTTTTGACATTTTCCGGATTAAAGTTGGGCTAAACGATAGTGGCACCGGTGGCCACCCACCTATACAAAATCCAATTCCCCGGATTTTTGTCCTTGCCGACATCGGCCAGCCGACGAAGTGAGAAACGGAAGGCCGTCAGAAACGATTGCTGTCTGAGTCCCGATTAATCGGGACGAGTTCAATCGTTTTAGGCCTGGAGTGCCACGAACATGCCAGGATCGGGCGGTCGGGCTTGGGCGGTTCCCGAGCGGAGCCGAGGAATGGTGACTTTTTTGTGAAAAAAGTCACCCTGCGGAGCAACTCAAGCTTGCAGGAAGGATATCTATTCTCGTGATTGGTATTCAACTTTCTTTAAAAGAAAGTAGCAAAGAATCTTCCGGCATCGAAACGCACGATCGCCCCCATCCCGCTT